>NZ_CP009552.1:1240543-1550679 GCF_000789255.1 Geoglobus acetivorans | reverse complement strand
ATCGAAAAGAGAAAAATATATCTCCGAGAGCCGATTGAATATAACATGGGATTTGATAGTATCTCAAAGGAACTCGTAAAGGAGGAAAAGGTTCGAATTCTTGAAAGTTTAATGGGGAAGCCCTGCACTTTCAGAGAGATTCTCAATATCAACGGCTATGCTCCTTCCACACTATCAAGAACCCTCACAATTTTCGAGGAAGAGGGCCTTGTGAGACGGGAGGACGAGAAATACTGTCTTACCGGAGCGGGACTGGCATTTCTGAAAGTCATTGACGTTATAAAGGCAGTGTATGAATTCAAAGACGACATTAACGGTGTTCCGGAGTTTGTTGAGATTCTACCACCGGGGTTCCTGGCAGGAATACACAATCTGAGAAGGGCCGAGGTAATGGACATTGAAAGTGCGCTGAAGCTCGGTGTTGAAAGAATTGCTGAAGCAAAGGAGTACGGCCTTTATGTTGACAAGGTCATAAGCTACGACGTTTACAAACTAATGGTGGAGAAGAACCTGCAGGGGGTGGAAGAAAGGGTTATCTCAAACCGCGAAACCCTCTATGGCAGAGGTTCGACTTTCAGAAAAGTTCTCCAGGATATGAATCTCACAAAGGAGGAATACGAACTGATCAAGCGCAAGGTGCACGTGAAGGTTTTCGACACTCCGATACAGCTTGGAGTTATTGACGGTGAGTTTGCGATTCTGCAGTTGAATGACAGGGTTGACAGGTTCTATGTCTCCGAGGACAAGAGATTCATAACATGGTGTGAGCATCTGTTCACTTACCTCTGGGACAATGCAGAGGATGCCCGGTTCAATAAAATAGTTGATGAAGTTATGGCTGAGAAAGGATTTTCCTGAAGTTTTCTTCAACCGTTTTTTCAACCTCCTTGTAAAGGCTGTTGCCCTTGGAGTCTATTCCAACTATACACGGTCCAAAGTTCTCCACCTCAAAAACCCAGGCAGCTTCAGGCATTCCAAGGTCTTTCCAGTAAACATCCCTGACTGTCTTTATGGTCTGTGCTGCAAGCGCTCCTGCCCCTCCGGTGTACGCAAGATACACTCCCTTGCCCTTCAGAGCGTTTATCACTTCCTCGTTCATGCCACCTTTTCCCACAATAACCATTCTGTCAACCCTCTCCAGGACCTTTGGTGTGAGAGAATTCATTCTGGCAGAGGTCGTTGGGCCAGCGGAGATTGTTCTGTATTTTCCGCCATCCTCCACGATTATTGGTCCACAGTGGTAGATAACCACGTCTTCAATCCTGAATGGCAGTTCGTTTCCCTCATCAAAGTACTCCAGCATTCTGACATGGGCCTCATCTCTTGCTGTGATCATTGTACCGGTTATGTAAACCACGTCGCCAACATTCAGGTTCAGAATCTCGTCCTTACCAATAGGGGTTTTTAACCAGTGTTCCACCATAACCATCACCTCAGCATGGCTGAAGCTCTTCTGTTCGCCCAGCACTGGATGTTCACTGCCACTGGTAAAGATGCGGTGTGGCAGTAGCCGGTTTCAACAAGAACTGCCAGAGCAGTTGTTTTTCCGCCAAGTCCTCCCGGACCGATGCCGAGGCTGTTTATTTTCTCCAGCAATCCCCTCTCAAATTCGTCCATGCTGGTCACGTTTCTGAGAAGAGCCTTCTTAGCAAGCTTTGCGGCCCCATCAAAGGTGGTGCCGATCCCGACTCCAACTATTATGGGTGGACAGGGTTTTCCTCCCGCATTCTTCACAACCTCGATTATGAACCTCTCCACGTTATTGACCTGACTGGGGAGGAGCATCCTTAGAGCGGAGACGTTCTCGCTTCCGGCACCCTTGGGCAGTACCGTGAGTTTGAGGGCATCCCCTTCCACGACATCCATCGTTATCAGAGGTACGTGGGGGCCGATGTTGGTTCCCGGATTCTCTCTCGTAAGCGGATGCACGGCATTCGGTCTGAGCGGGACCTCTTTTGTGGCTCTTCTTACACCCTCAACTATCGCATCCCTCAGATTGAAGTCCAGGCGAAGATCTCTTCCAACCTCGGCGAAGATTATTGGAAGGCCGGTATCCTGGCACATGGGAACCTTCAAACCCCTTGCGGCCTCAATGTTCCTCAGAATTGCCCCAATCGTGTTTCTCGCCACTTCATTGTCTTCCTGCTCGTATGCGTTTTTCAAAGCCTGAATAACATCCTCAGGCAGTTCAGTCTCGGCCTTCCTGAAAAGCTCAACAACAGTCTCAGCAACCTCTTCAAAGGACACCATGATTATCCCCCGGAAAAGTTGATGAAGAAAGAGATAAAGGCTTCGAAATTAAATGCCGAGAACGTCTTTCATGGAATAAAGGCCCGGCTCATCAACACCCGCAATCCAGCCTGCAGCCTTCACAGCTCCTCTCGAAAATGCTTCTCTGTTCCATGCCCTGTGAGTCAGCTCAATTCTCTCTCCGAAGCCTATGAAAAATACTGTGTGTTCTCCTACCACGTCCCCGCCTCTGACTGCAAACATGCCGATCTCCTCATCGCTCCTGAGGCTTTCGCCCTCTCTGCCAAACACGAACCTCAGGTTTTTACCTGATGCCTCTTTCAAAACCTCTCCCGCTCTCAGAGCAGTCCCGCTTGGTGCATCTCTCTTAAAACGGTGGTGGATTTCAAAGATTTCCATGTCGTAGTCGGAAAGTTTCTCAGCAAGCATCTCCAGTGCCTTCCAGAATATGTTCACACCGACGCTGAAGTTTGGTGAAAGAACAACAGGAATTTTGCCAGCAATTTCTTCGATCCTCTTCTTCTGATCCTCACTCAAACCGGTTGTCCCCACAACAGCCTTTACACCCTTCTCAGCACACACCTCGAGCAGTTTCATGGTTGCAGATGGAACTGAGAAGTCAATCACGACGTCGCATGAAAGCTCTTCAACATTATCTGAAACCGGAACGCCAATCTTTCCAATTCCGGCAATTTCTCCGGCGTCTTCTCCAATCCCTGATACGTCGAAGGCCTGGACAACCTCAAAACCCTCTTCAACTGCGTTCTTAACCACAAGTTTTCCCATTCTCCCTGCTGCGCCGTGAACAGCGATTTTCATGATTTTTTATTTGGATGGGATACAGAAAAAGGTTTTGTTTAAGCGACACAATCACATTACGCAAAGATAGGCCGATTGAGATAATGCGTAACTCTGAGAAACAGCATTAAGGGAGTTGAAAAAAACTCCCTGTTGGGGAGGTGTCATCTCAGAAGTTCTTCTTTGAGCTTCCTGTACTCCTCGGCATCAATCTCTCCCCTCGCAAACCTCTCGTCCAGTATTCTGAGCGCCCTGCTCTCTCCTCCTGAGTTTGAACTTCCCCTGTTCTGGCTGAGCGCATTTATTACCAGGTAGATTACCGCGACTATAACGACCAGCCAGATTATCTGCCAGATGAACCCGAGGCCGTAGTAACCCATGCCGTCGAATCCATAGCCGCCCATCATTCCACCGTAACCCATCATTTTACATCACCTCTGAACATAACTTTGTCCTGAGAGGCAATATTTGTTGGGGGTGAAAACGAGGGTGAAACTGGCGAGGAGATGTTTCATAAAGGTTTATCGAATCAGGGGATGGTTCAGGATTTTAAGCAGTCCCCCCATACCTCCGGTTCAGGCGTGAAGGAGTGTAATGTTTAATTTTCCACATCGTTCAATATCTTTCATGAGACCCGTTCATCTCGCGGCAGTCATTGTCGGCATGTTCCTGATACTGTCTTCTTTTGTGGTCTCTGGGTCTCAGGCATACAAGAATGAATGCACGATGATGCGCCCTTCAGTTTATTCGTCATTCTATTCCTCTTTGCCATCAATTCTGTCTGTTGCGGGAATAACACTGATTGTCGCTCCTTTTATCGTCTGTTTTAAAGACAAATCGGGGAAAAGGATGAGAATCGCATCTGAAACTCCTACGCCTCTCAGATACAGGCAAATTTCAGAACAGGCTTCTCCACATCGAAGGTATCCATGATTGTTAAAAAGCTCGAGGAAAAGGACTTGATCTACCGTGAGAGGTTTGGAAAGACATACAGGCTCTATCTGAGTGACTGGGTGAAGAACTGAGTGTCAGAAATGAAGAGAGCTAAATTAGTTCAAGGTCTTTCAGAACTTCCCTGAGTTTTTCTGTTTTTTCGCCACTCAGCTCCACAAGGGGAAGTCTGGGTTTTCCACCCGCAAGACCCATAAGCTCGAGAGCTTTTTTGACCGGAATCGGGTTGGTGTCTATGAACAGGGCATCAAAAAGCGGCATCAGTCTGTAGTGGATTTCCCTTGCTTTTTCAATGTTGCCCGAAACAAACGCCTGGTACATCTCGTTCATTAAGTGAGGTGCAACATTGGCTGCAACGCTGATTACACCTTTTCCGCCCATCAGCATAATTGGCAGGGTGAGGAAATCATCTCCGGAGAGGACTGTGAAATCGTCGGGACAGAGCTTTAGTATCTGGGCTATCTGCTTCAGATTTCCGCTGGCCTCCTTTATTCCTGCGATGCTGTCGATTTCCGCCAGTTTTCTGGCCGTCTCCGGCAGAATGTTCGTTCCTGTTCTGCTCGGGACATTGTATACGATCATGGGGATGCTGATCTCTTCCGCAATGGCCCGGTAATGCTCCACAAGCCCATCCTGGTTTGGCTTGTTGTAGTAGGGTGTTACGAACATTGCCGCATCGGCTCCAGCCTTCTCAACCTCCTTTGCAAGATAAACGGCTTCTCTCGTGGAATTGGACCCTGCTCCCGCGATAACCGGTTTTTTCGAAACCTCGCAGACGTACCTCACAACCTTTATGTGTTCTTCGTAGCTAAGGGTTGCAGCTTCTCCGGTGGTGCCAGTAGGCACAAATGCAGAAACGTGTTTTTCGAGATAATCCAGATTCCTCGCAATACCTTCAAAATCTACTTCGAAATTCTCCTTAAATGGTGTTACGAGGGCAGGAATTACACCCTCAAACATTCTTCCAGCCCTTGTTTATTTTTCTTGTAATGTATCCGGCTATTCTGTTCCTTACAGTTTTGCTTCTGACATTGGTAAACTCCTGAACGAGCTTTTTGTTTTCATCAAAGCTGTTCGTGAACGCATCCGGATATTTCTTGAGCAATTCCATTGCGATGTTCTTGATATATGCTGGCTTTACAGTTCCCACCAGTACCACCTCCTGGAGGAAAAAGTGAGCCATGAATTATATAATTTTTTTGTCCGCCAGTCTGACGAGGTAATTTTCTAAGATGTTTTTTATATTTTTTACTTGAAATTTGTTCGTGTGCAAGCCCCCGTATTTCGCACCATACCTTTCAAAGTTTGGGGAGTATTCCTGATTCCATAAGGGGATCAGTTATGACATGATCGACACTCTCTAAAACTACTCATGCATTTTCTCTGCGTGTCCTTTGACAAACTCTGGCTCTATCCCTGTGAACTCGGGTCTCTTTCTTGCTCCTTCAACATGCTTTCTGAACCCCTTCTATGCCGAACATCCCCAGTTCCGCACTCCTCTCTTCCATTTTCGGGAACTTGGAATTAAATTTTGTAAATGCAAAATCCCTTGTGAACCTGCAGATTGAAATGTTTTTTGCAATCATTCCTGCTTCGAACAGGCTCTTTTGTGGTGTCCATTGTCTCCTGTCATGTCTATATCCACCATGAAGTCTGTGGTTATGTCTTCTAAATCTTCAGCTTCGCCTCTTTCGGGAAGAAGTACCATCTTTACCGCCTGTGATGTGATATGTTTTTGACGCTCTGTCTACTGATAAGTTTAAGGCAGATTTTATATTATGCACGAGACCTGCTTTAACTCGTGCAGCTTGAGAGGATTATCGCACTCATCGAGGAAAGGCCATTGACTGCCAGAGAAATCTGCTATGCCCTGGAAATGGATATTTCCAGGGAAAAAGAGGTTTATGATGCCCTGAAGAAGGCATCGAAAGTTCTGAAGAGGAAGGGGAAAATGCTGCTTATGTCTCCGCCGATGTGCAAAAAGTGTGGCTTTGAGTTTGAAAAAATGAATCCGGGAAGATGCCCGAAATGCAGGAGCGAGTGGATAGAGCCTGCAAGATTTTTTGTGAAGGTACTGTAGGGGGAATCAAAAATAATTGATGTCAGTTTTTGCTTCTCAGCCGTTCTATTATCTCCTTGGCGATATCCATCCTTATCTTACCGGCTTTCAGCATCTCTTCTACAACCTGATCCACTTCTTCCTTGCTGGCCCCAGCCATTATTGCGATGTTCCTCGCATGGAGTTCCATGTGTCCTCTCTGTATTCCTTCTGTGGCCAAAGCTCTTAAGGCTGCAAAGTTCTGTGCGAGTCCAACAGCAGCCATGACCCTCGAAAGTTCTTCTGCAGTATTTATTCCGAGAATCTTGAGGCTCAGCTGGGCTAAGGGGTTTACCTTTGTCGCACCGCCAATTGTTCCGACCGCTATGGGCAGCTCAATTGTTCCTACGAGATCTCCGTCCTTATTCACTTCGTAGGTTGTCAGAGGCTTGTAGCCTCTAAGAGCGGCGTAGCTGTGCGCCCCCGCCTCAACCGCCCTGAAATCGTTTCCGGTTGCTATAACCACTGCGGAGATTCCGTTCATTATCCCCTTGTTGTGGGTGGCACATCTGAATGGATCCGCCTCGGCAAAAGCGTAGGCGTTCATTATGCCTTCAACGACATCCTCCCCTCCTATTGCGTCCTTTTTGAAAACAGCTTTCGCTCTCGCAAGTCTGTAAACTGCAAGGTTTGATATTATTCTCAGATACACCCTTCCACCGGTTATATCCTCAATAAGGGGGGCAACGGCTTCTGCCATCGTATTTACTGCATTTGCACCCATTGCGTCCTTCACATCCACGATCAGATGGACAACCAGCATCTTCCCCTTTATGCTTTCGATTATTCTCACCTCTATGTCCTTGCACCCTCCACCCAGGTTAACCAGAATGGGATCCTGCTCATTTGCGAGCTTTATTATCTCCTCTCTGTTTCTCAAAACCTCAAATTTTGCAGAATACGGATCTTTGAGATCCACTACCTGAATCTGCCCGATCATGATGTTTCCTGAATAATCTGTTGTGAAACCTCCTCCCTCTCTTGCCATTTTTGCTGCGTTGCTTGCAGCGGCAACAACGCTCGCCTCCTCGATGGCCATGGGGATGAGGTAGTCCTTGCCGTCAATCAGGAAGTTCGTCGCTATCCCGAAAGGAAGCTCGAAAGTGCCTATGACGTTCTCAATCATTCTGTCTGCTATTTCCAGGGGAAGACCCTTCTCGAAGAGCATCTTCTTCTCCTCTTCAGTCAATCCTGCAAATTCGGAAATCTTTTCGATTCTTTCATGAACACTCATCTTGTAGAATCCCGGAATCCTTGACGATGGCATAAGCTGAAAATTGCAATAAAATTATTATAATTTTCCCTGCTGTTATTTTTATGAATTTCAGGGATGCGATCCGGGCTGCTGGTCACAGGGTCTTTGAAGAGGAAATCGGCCATGAGGAGGTTGTGAAATTCATTGGAGAGAATGGACTTGAGAAAACTCCTGCCATTATCAATGTGGAGGGAAAAAAGGTAGCCACAAACTTTCTCGCAACCAGGGAGCTTTTGTGTGGCTATATGGACATCTGCGTTTCAGACCTTGCAAAATATCTTGCGAATCTGAAAATAGGGGGAAGGATTGTTGAACGGGATGTTGACTATGTGGAGCTGGACAGTCTGGAAGATCTGCCGGTTCCGAAGTATTTTGAGAACGACGCCGGCAGGTACATAACTGCAGGCATCATCGTTACAGGAAATGGTAACGATTATGGAAGTTACAATGCAAGCTTCCACAGAATGCTCATTCTGGGTAAAAAGAAAATGGCTGTTAGACTCGTGCCTCCAAGACACACGTATCTGAGGTGGAAATCCGCCATTGATCGGGACGAAGAGCTTGAAATTGCCATATCTATATCACCACACCCGCTATTCATGTTTGCATCAGCGACAAGGGTTGATGAGGGCATGGAATACCACTACGCCTCGTCGCTGATGAAAACACTTGAGGTGAGCAACGTTGATGGCATACATGTTCCTGAGTCCGAAATAGTTATCAGGGGGAGGATAACTGGGGAGATGGTTGATGAGGGTCCGTTTATAGACATAACGGGTACATACGACCGGATAAGGAGAGCACCGGTAATTGAAGTGGACACCATCTACGCAAAGGAGGATTTCATGTTCTATTCGATAACTCCGGCGGGTTACGAGCACCAGATGCTCATGGGCGTACCCTATGAACCCGAAATTTATCGAGCTGTTGCGAGGGTTTGTAGGGTGAAGAATGTAATCATGACTGCTGGGGGCAGGCATTACCTCCATGCCATAGTTCAGATTGAGAAGATAACTGACGGGGATGGAAAGAATGCGATACTCGCTGCCTTTTCCGCCCACCCGAGCCTGAAGCATGTGGTTGTGGTGGATGATGACATTGATATTTACAGCATGGAAGATGTTGAGTACGCCATTGCGACGAGATTCCAGGCGGACAGAGACCTGGTGGTGATAACAAATGCGAGGGGAAGCAGCCTTGACCCCTCTGCTAAAGACAATATCACCGCAAAACTTGGAATTGATGCGACTTTCAAGGGAGATAAGAAAAAATACGAAAAAATTTACTGATATTTAGCAGTTTAACCACTATTTTCAGCTATTATGTTTGAAATCTCCTCGAGAGCATAGACGAGTCTGTAGGATGGTCTTGAGATCATGTCGGAGTTTATTACGAACACTTTTCCTTCTTTTACTGCTCTGAGGTCTTTAAGCTCGCTTGTAACCCACTCGTATATGATATTTTCACCGTTTGCATTCATTCCATCGCCGCTGTTCACGATGATTATGTCTGGGTCTTTTGAGTAGAGGTCTTCGATGCTTACGACCTTCCAGCCCTCAACGTCTCCAAAAGCGTTCTGTCCTCCGGCAATTGTTATCAGTTCATTTACAAATGTGCCGTTACCGCTGACGTAAATCGGATCATGCCACAGGATGTGGGCAACCTTCGGTCTTGCTTCCATTTTTTCAGCCTTGGCTTTCACGGTTTCAATTTTGTTTTCCATCATTTTTATGAGTCTGGTTGCGTTTTCCTCCTCTCCGGTAACTTTGCCGAGCATTTCAATATCTCTTATTATTCCTTTGAGATCTTTTGGATTTAGCGCTATTACTGTCAGATTGTATTCCTTGAGGGTTTGTATGGTCTCTTCGCCATTTCCAAACGATGCAACGACCAGGTCCGGTTTCAGGCTGAGCACCTTCTCGATGTCAATTGTGGAGTATCCACCAACCTTCGGTCTTTCTTTCGCCTCCTCGGGATAGTTACAGTATTCAGTAACTCCAACTATTCTGTCTCCAAGACCGAGAGCAAACAGGATTTCTGTGTTCGATGGTGCTAAGGAAATGATTCTCTCCGGTTTTTTATCCACTGTTACGTTGAATCCAAAGTCGTCTGTTACGGTAATGGGAAATTTTTCGGTTTTTAGATTTTCACCGGATTTGTTCTGTATTTCGGGACTTTTGATATCTGCGCAGCCTGATATGAGGATCAGTGCAGCCAGTGTCAGGAATATGAAAATTTTTTTCCACTCCATTCTATACCACCTCTAAATTTTTTTTGATGCTTGATAAAGAAAATTGTATTTAACTTTAACGAATTGTTCTCCAGTCACCATTTGCTCAAACTCTTTAAGACTCCTCTTTTCACGCAGTACCAGATTTTGCTCCCTAAATCGCTTGCGGGGCCGGCATATTCATAGTATCTGCCACCAGTCCTTGCGACCACAGCAGCATCTGTGTTTGTCCCTGTAAAGCCATAACCCATCTCCAGAAGGGCATGACTCTTTGCCTCAGTTGCGGTTATTATGGTGTTCACCATCGCACCATCTGATGGTTCTGCATCAATTATCAGGATGATGTTTATCGTCCCGATGACTTCGTTGGGGTTTTTGACCCCCGCAGTTACGAATGCTGTGACTTCGTCCTTTTTCACGATTGCCAGCTTTTCCATAGGGACTGAGGTGAGTAACCCGAAGTAATTTTTCAGTCCAAGTCTTTTTGCAACGGTTTCGAGATAATGGACTGGATCAGAATCGAGGAAATCATCCGAAACCGTATGGTTGAATATGCTGCTAACCTTTTTCCAGCCACCCTTCAGACCTGAGCTTAATGCATCAAATTTGCCCTCTACAATGAGGGTGTTGTCCTCAACTCGATACCTCATCTGACAACCTCCGGAATTACGAGGATTCTCTGGTTGTGCCTGATAACCTCTGCCCGAATCCCGAAGACCTCCTCTATCCTGTCGGGCCGGATAACCTCCTCAGGAGTCCCTACGTGGATGATTTTACCATTCCTGATCATGAGGATTCTGTCGCTGAACATTGCTGCGAGATTTATGTCGTGCAGGGAGATGAGGGTGCTTTTACCGGTTTTCACCATTTTTTTCACAATTTCCAGAATTTCGAGCTGACTCCTTACGTCGAGGTGGGCGGTGGGTTCATCGAGAAGCATGAACTCTGTGTTCTGGCAGAAAATTCTCGCAAGCATGACCTTCTGCTTCTCTCCCCCACTAAGCTCTGAGAATCTTCTCTGTGCAAAATTCTCCATTCCAACGAGTTCAAGGGCTTTCATTGCGAGTGCGTAATCGTCTTTGCCCGGGCTTATCCTTATGTATGGAGTTCTCCCAAGCAGAACAACATCGAGAACTTTCAGATTGGCTTCAGACTGTTCCTGTGGCAGGTATCCTATGAGCTTTGCAACCTCCTCAAAACCGGCACCGTTCATCTTTTTTCCATTCAGATATACTGCGCCTCCGGTCGGCTTAAGAATGCCATATATTGTCCTGAGTATTGTTGATTTACCACTGCCATTCGGCCCAAGCAGACTTACGAATTCCCCTCTGTTTATCTCTAAACTCACATCTTTGAGTATTTCGGTACTGTTGAGCCTGACAGTAACATTATTGACCTTTAGCTTCATACCTCTTCCTCCTCAGGAGATAAATGAAAAATGGAGCGCCGAGAAGTGATGTGATAACTCCCACCGGAAGCTCACCCGGAACGACTATTCTCGCAATCGTGTCCACGGCTGGCATGAATGTGAATGCAAAGAGAATAGATGTCGGAACAATTATTCTGTTGTCTTCCCCGAAGAGCAACCTCATTGTGTGCGGGATTATCAGGCCTACGAAGCCTATAACTCCACTTACCGATACTGCAATTGCCGTCAGAAATGCGGTGGCAGCGATAATTTCTCTTTTGAGCCTTTCGATGTTTATTCCCACGCTAAGTGCATGTTCCTCTCCAAGCAAAAGGGCGTTCAGTCTCCACGAGTTGTACAGGATTACTGCAACGCCTATTATGGATCCTACAAATGCGATTTTCACCTTGAACCAGTTTGCGTTCCAGAATCCACCCATTATCCAGAAGAGAACCTGGTGCAGGCTCTGTCCCGAGATGTATATGAGAAGTGATGTGACTCCCGAAAGGAATGTGGCCATCGCCACACCTGCGAGCAGGAGAGAATATGTGGAATCTTTTCCCAGGTAATATACCACAAATACTGTAATTATGGCAGATACGAATGCTGCAGCCATTATGTTGATGGAAGAACCGTGACCTGTCAGGATTGCAATGGCAGCCCCAACACTTGCTCCGCTTGAAACCCCTATGATGTACGGGTCCGCCAAGGGATTTCTGAAAAGGGATTGCATGGCACATCCTGACGACGATAACGCCACCCCAACGAGTATTGACAGGAGTGTGCGCCTCAGCCTGAAATCGAGTATGTTTGATACGTATTCTTTTTCAACACCTGAAATTAAGCCCAGTATCTCGTTCAGACCGATTTTTGATGAGCCTGTGCTGATGCCGACTAAAAATGAGATTGCTCCGGCGATGATCAGGATAGCAAATTTAGTGTGCGGTCTCGGCATCATACCACAGTCAAGGGATTTTTACAGAATCTAAAGTCCATTTGATTTATAAACATGGCGAAAAATTGGAAAAGTCCAAAGAGGGCGTTTACCTTTTTATTGCTGGAAGTGACCTCAGCCAGCCAATATCCGGTATGTAAAGCCTTCTCAGATCTTTCATTCCAAGCCTGAGCATCGCAAGTCTGCCAATTCCGAGACCCCAGGCGAGAACTTTCCCCTTTATTCCGAGAGGTTCGGTAACTTCTTTTCTGAATATTCCTGCCCCTCCAAGCTCGACCCACCCCAGACCCTCAACATAGACCTCTGGCTCCACACTCGGCTCTGTGTACGGGAAATATCCGGGTCTGAATCTTACATCCTCAAAACCCATCTTGTGGAAAAACTCCCTCAGCAGGCCAAGCAGGTCAGCAAATCCAACGTCCCTGTCGAGGACCACACCCTCAAGCTGGTCAAATTCTGGTAAATGGGTGGCATCTATGGTCTCTCTTCTGTAAACCCTATCTATGCAGAACGCCTTAACGGGGGGCTCGGGATTCAGAGCGAGGTAGTGGATTGTTATTGCAGTTGTGTGGGTTCTCAGCACGAGTTGTTTTGCCTTTTCAAGACTCCACTTTCCACCCCATCCCTTGGAACCGGTCACCCACCCATCTTCATGTGTCAGCTTAACTCTTTCAACAGCATCCCCTTCAAGCTCGACATATCTCTCCAGATAAAACGTGTCCTGCATCTCTCTTGCGGGGTGATCCTGTGGCTGGAAGAGCGCATCGAAGTTCCAGAATGCTGGCTGGATGTAGTGGCCCTTTATCTCTGTGAAGCCCATCTCCAGAAAGATCTTTCTGCATTCTCTGATTATTCTCTCGTATGGGTGAATTTTGGCAGCGAATACTTCTTTCGAGGGAATTTTTATGTCATATTCTAAGAATTCTTTCCCCTTCCATGTTCCTGAAATGAGGATCTCAGGTGTGATGTCCGAAATTTTCTCCTTCAGCTCGACATCGGGTTTTCTGATTATTTTGAAGAATACTTCCTTGAACTGCTCCTCTCTCAAAAGCTTTCTCTTCTTCAGTTCTTTCAGAATTTTTTCGTCCAGCTTGGCAGTTCTGTCGCTGTAAATTTTTTCAAGTGCAGTTTTTTCGTAAAACTCTGGCTCTGAAATGAGCTCAACGACTCCGCCTTCTATTTTTACCGCGCCCTTTTTCTTGAGGTTCCCGAGAGCAATGCCCACCAGCCTTTTTCCAAACTTTTCTTCAAGCTCCTTTATTGACCTCTTACCTTCCCCCAGTTCTGAAACGAGTTTCTCTTCTGGAAGTCCTTCGGTCAGGTATTTTATTCCCTCTTCGGTCAGTTCATATTCTTTCCAGATTTTTTCCTCAATTTTGACGAATCCCTTTTCTGCAAGCAGATAAATTGCTTTTATTACAGCGTCTTTCTTCATTCCAGCAATCTCGGCGGCATCGTCGATACTGTATTCTCTGCTCTTTTCGAGTGATTTGAGGAGTTTGATTTCAAATGGGGTGAGCATGGAAAAAAGCGATGGGTTTTGGTTAAATAGTTTTTCAAAAATCAGAACAGGAGATCGACTATCCACAAGATAAAGTCCGAAAGGCTCTTGAAGGATACTTGGGCTTCCTGGGGTCTTTCTGGGGTTGGAGTCACCTGCAGCCCTACGCTTTCCAGTTCTTTTTTGTTTATTTTTGGCAGGTAGTCCTTCATGTATTCCGAGTGACAGTCAAAGCAGATATCATCAAGAACTCTGCTGTGAACACTGTGGGGATTTGAACCATGGCAATCAGTGCATTTGTTTCTGTCTGGTTTGGATATGGCTCCATCGGTTCCGTGGCAATTATCGCATGAGACCTTCATGTGGGGTACGTGGACTTTCAATCCAATGTTGTTAATGTCATAATTGCTTCCAACGTGACATTTTATGCAGACTGTCGCCCCATGCAGTTTGAGGAGCTGGTTCTGGTCTTTTAGGTCCACTTCTCTGTTATGGCATGGTGTGCACCTCAGAAACTTCTCGAGCTCTTCTCCCGACAGAGTGTTTATGTGGCAGGGCATGCAAATCTTTGCTTTATGCCAGGGAGCAAAAAAACCTTCGTATTGTTTGTACAGAGGGTTGTTTACTTCTGATGCCTGCGTGAGAGATGCGAACATTATTGTCAGTATAAGGATCGCTGCCGAGAGCAACGCAACTTTTTTCACAGTTTGTGGTTCTCTGGTAAATTATTTATTTCTTTTGTTCTATGCATGTATGTGAGGGGGAGAATTGTCTGCCTGGCATGTCTTATTTTTCTGTTCATGGTGAGTCCAACTTTAGCGATAGACAATTTTGCTATTAAACTGGTTGACCACGTTGATGGCTATGGTAAGTTTATCGAAAGAAAAATTCCTTATGAAAAAGGGGAAACTGCGAAGATATACGTTCAGGCCTCGGATATCAATCACTTCAGAGCGTATGCCGTGGACTTTCTGGTGGTTGTATACGATCCCGATGGTTATCCGGTGGCAGGGAAGGTGATAAGAAAGTCCGGTCTTGATTGGACCAACAGCATTTTCACTGTTTTTGATATAAACATACCGGAGAGCTGGAAGACTGGCGAGTACAGAGCGGTGGTTTATGTTTTCGATGTTCTGAATACAACTGCAACAGAACAAGAGTATAAAAGCTTCCTTGAAAGACTGATCAATGGCAGTGATGCAAGTTTGTTTGTTTATACTGAGAAGAGAAATGATGTGGATTACCTCAAAAAAGAGATCAGGTTTAATGTGGTTGATGAAGTCAAAAGCACGGTCTACTTATTTGATTCGAATTTAAAAGCTGCAATTTTGCCGGAAGGTATGAATAATACGCTTCAGGTATCTGTGTTTAACGCAGGTAACAAAAAAGTGTCCTTTTACTTGAGGCTTTTGATTGATGGTGAGTATTTTTCAAAGAAAAAAGTGGAGCTTGGACCTTATGAATCTACCAGGGTGGAGTTCAGCGTTCCTCAACTTGACATTGGTGATCACAAACTCGAAATTTCTGCGGGATGGAGCAAAGTAGCTGGATTGCAGGTTCTGCCGGTCTATGTCCAGCCATATCTGTTTAACAAGCCCCTGAAGATCGGAAAAGTGGGTAATGGGACTCTTGTACTCTCGGCCAACAACTACGTTCTCGGTAGCGTTGGTGTAAGCGGGATGGACAATAAGGCAAGAGACTTCGATTTTGAAAAAGCCTACGATATGAATAGAGATAATGCTGCAAAAATGCTCACGAACGTTCTTGCTTATCTGTGGAAGAACGGAAACTACAGCGATGAAATGAAGGTGGCGCTTTATTACAAGAGCGATGAGAGGGCAGAGAAGATTCTTCCGGACCTTCTTGAATATATCAGACAGTTGAATAAAGCGCCAGTATCGTATGTTGGTGTTGTGGAAGATTACGAGCTGGATAAGGCGGACATCGTGTTCTACGTTACTGATAAACCGGAAATGACTGCCTTCAGCGATTATTTGAAGAGGGGCGGAAAGGTGGTTCTGGACGTAACCAACTATTACTTCAGCGATGCGGGTTTAAAAAGGAAGTATGGGTTGAGAGAGGCTCCGGACCTGCTGACCTCTTTCTATGACTTTTCATCTATCAACAAAACTGTCTCGATAAGATTGAAAACTGAACTGAAGCTTCCGCCGGAGCTGAAGTACTCGAACCTGTCGGTCAGTGATTTCATAGTTGATGTTGGTCAGCCGGTGAAGGTATCCTTTGACGTTAAAAATGAGGGTGGGACAGGGACGGCAGAGATTGTGGTCAAGATAAATGGTATTGTTGCTTACAATGAGACCGTTAACATCTATCAGAACGAGAAAAAGCACGTGGAGTTTGAGTATATCCCGAAACAGGAGGGATCTTATAAAGTGCTTCTTGATGACTCCAGTATATCAAAGGTCTTTTTTGCGAAAAACGTAACCAGTGCATCGCCCACACCTACTCCTGCAGTGGAAAACGGTGAGAATGGCAGAAAGGATGCAGGCACGGTAACAATACTGGTAGGAGTCTTGGCGGTGCTTATAGTTCTTAGGTTCTACCTGAGAAGATGAGGTCTGAATACGAAATCCTGGTATTGAGGGAGCTTGAACGGGGGATCAAAGACCCTGAGAAAATATCTGCAGAGACAAAACTACCTTTGGAACTTGTTAATGCTGTTCTGAAGTTTTATGGGGATGGCAGCATCAGGGCGGAAAACGGGGCGAGAGGGATTGAAATAGGGAGAAATGCACTGAATTTGCTGATAGATGTGGTAATTCTGTACATCACATTAAATCTGCTGCTTTACATTGTATGGTGGTTGCAATGATTGAGCTGCTGATTGCAGGCGCTCTCGCCACCGCATTCTTTGCTTACAACCATCGTGAAGGAATTGGGAGAAAAATTAGTCTGGTAAGAACGAGAAAGCACATTCACGAGCTTTTGGAGAATAGTAGCAGGAGTAGAAATGCCACAATAGCGATGGCTGTTGCAGAATTTGCTGTTTTCCTTGTGATAGTCTACCTTGGCATTACAATGAAGATTTTTTTCGCTGCAGTAGTTACAAACAGCATGTATCCCACTTTTGAGAGAGGAGATATTGTCCTGGTTCAGACCATTTTCAAGGAGCCGGAAAAGGGAGACATAATAATGTTCGTGAGAGAGGATGTAGGTTATTCTGTTACTCATCGGGTTCTGAAGGTTGTGGGTGATAAAGTGTATACTGGTGGCGACGCCTCTGGACCTGACCCAAACCCCATCAGTAAGAGTGATATAATTGGTAAGGCTGTCCTTGTTTTCGGGAAACCGATTGTCGTCAAGGGTGTGGGGAATTACTTCATTCTCGATGCTAAGGAGCTTAGGGATATTGGGCCATACGGGCAGGAATATTTGTTCTACAAGAAAATGCTGGATGTCCTTCGGCAGTATGCCCTTTCCGTGGTTGTGATTGGGATCTCCGCATACATCTACTCACTGCTCAGAGAATTGCGCTAACCCTGCCTCCTTGTAATTTTTGATCTGAACTCTCCAAGCATGTCTTTGAGCCCTTTATTGCCCGTTCCGGTGATTCCCTTTGCCACTATGTAGTAGTAATATGCATAAAATGCGGATGCGATGAAAACCATTCCTTGAGCGATTGAAATGCCAGCAAGTGTTCTGGTAAGTGTATATAGTGAGGGGATTATGAGAACCGGGGCAATGAGCATCACGAGCGCCTCGCCCTTATCGAATATCTGGAATTCGAAGGTTATGAATCCCCACCAGATAATGAACAGGAGGGCGGAGAGGATGTAGTTGTAAGGCAGCGTGTACTGGGTCATGTACATAAAAAGTCCTATATAAAACACCATAACTACAACTGCTTTAAAGTAAAAGTTTATTCTCTCTTCTGGAGTCAGCTTCTGAGTTGTTGCAAGCTCTTCTATTGCAGAGATTTTTCTTTCAAGGTTTTCGATTTTCTTTGATACTCTGTTCATCTCAACTATGCCCAGCGCAACCTCCTCCATGATCGGTTTGAGTCTGCTGTACACGACCTCGTTGAATGCAGCATTGACCGATACTTCATATCCCTTCAACCTTTTTCTGAGATTGAGTGATCCACCTACGAGCACTGCTGAAAACATTAGAAAGATCACGTCTATTGCCAGATTTATGGCGGGCCTGCCCATGCTGTAATCTGTGTAAAATGAGTAAAGGGACAGTGCAAGTACGGAAATGCCAATTATGAATGCTATAAGTGTTATGAGATTATCTGAGGACTTCATTGCTTTAGTTTTCTGTGTGAGTAAATTTAAAAGTTTCTGTCATCCATTCTTCTTTTTTGCAATTCTTGCGGTCAGCAGCGCAGATCCCAATGCTATAAGTGGTAGTATGGCACCAAGGGGCGTTTTTTTGGAATTTTCTTTTTCAGATGTTGGATTTTTCTCTGAACTGTATCTGTATGGCAGAGTTATGTTGTATTCTGCCTTTGAGAACCCTTTCATGGTCACAGGTTTCCCGTAGACGATCCAGAGTGTCGTGGCGTTTGGGAATATGGCGGACTGGTATACTACGATCGCTTTTCCCTTCTCATCTATCAGCAGGTCTTTTTGATCGCACTTGAAGTTGTAGGGGTTTTCGAGACTGCGGATATATTCTATGTTCCTGCTCAACCTCACTGGCTCGCTCCAGTTAAAGCCATCAGGAGAGCCGAAGATGTAAACTTCCTCGTTTCCCTCGATCGTGGATGTGTAGGACACCCAGATGTTCTTACCGTCAGTCTCAGCATCGACGTAGAGGGTGAAGTTGTAGGGCGGAGGGGTGTTCGTCAGCTTTGCAGCCCTGACCCAGTTTATTCCGTCGAAGCTGTAGGCGATGTACAGGTCGTGGAGGTTCATGATTTCCGGTATGGTGTAATTGCCTGTGTAGAGTGCGTAAACCATCCAGTAGCGGTCTTTGAAGTAGAACATGCTGCCGAAAAGAGAGCTCGGGGGTATTGCCGGATACTCCCTGCTCCAGTTGACAGCATCGTCAGAATACCTCACAACTATCGTCGAACCATTTCCGTCCTTGTAGTCCTTGCTGTACACCAGCCAGAACTTGCCGAACGGATCGCGGTAGATGTAGGGGTACCAGTCGACGCTCGAGTTGCTCGTGTTTATCGGCACGAGCTTCCAGTTTTTACCATCGCCTATGGCCAGGTAAACATCATAGTCGAAGCCGAACAGAGAGTGGGGATTGACAAGCTTGTGGCGAGTGAATGCTATGTAGAACTTTCCGTCGTAGATTCTCAGGTATGCATCGTAGTCATCTGGCTGTGAAAATGGCAGTTTTTCCGGCAAGCTCCAGTTTGCCAGGTCTGAAGAGTTCATCATGTAAATACCGCTCTCGTTGTTGAAAACGAGCCAGTACATGCCATTCTCATCCTGTGCGATCGTCGGATATCTGCCTTTTCCTATTTTTATTGGCCCGGTAAAATTCGCCGATGCTATTCCGGACAAAATCAGTATTAAGGTAATAAATATCAGGATATTCAACTTCAATTTCATTAATGCCGATTTTTACCCCTGCTGTATAAAATGGTTTTCTAAACAATATCAATACTCTTTCTCTGCTATGCCGTTAATCCGTCAGTTACATGTGAATATGGTGTTGGTCGTTTGGGCTTATTGACAGTATCTTGATGTCTTTATTTTTCAAACAATCTTCATATCTTTGTGTATTCATGCGTCGATTCACGCTTTTCTGGCTGTTTTGTTGATAATACTCATAATAACCAGCAAAGCTTAAGTAGCAGTAAAAAAAATTTATTAATTGAGGTGCAGATTATGTGTTTAAACTCCCCGTCTGGGGGGTTTAGGAGGGGAAAATTGTGAGGTCGAAAATAAAAACGAAACCGATCCTGATGATGCTCTTAGCGATAGCGATTGTAATAGCGATTACAGGAAGTGCAGCGGCACAACCAGTTCTCAAACTGAACCTTTCGAGGCTTGTGGTGCTCGATGATCCGAAGAGCGGGCAGGCAGACACTGCGAATGGATTCAGCAATCCGCCACAAAGTTGGGGTAACGACTACTGGAGTGGTGAATCGACAACGATCAAGGGTTATGCGATAGTCATGGATAAAGATGGGGGTATTGGCGGAGTAACAGTGACTTTTACAATCAGAAAGCCGGATGGGACGGCAGTTACGTCAATACAATCCAGCACGGATAGTTCTGGCGTGGCGTCTTTCAGCTACAATCTTAATGGGATGAATTACTACGGATACTGGACTGTTGAGGCTACTGCGACGGTAAACGGTCAGAATCTACAAGCAACAGCCACATTCATGTACAACTGGTGGGGCTGTGCGAGATGTCACGGCGATGCTGGTGAATGGGGTACTCCGGGCAGTTACAGCGCCTACACTCCAAAATCTCCATATTCAATGGGCTACAAATTCCATCAGAAACCTAAGAAGAGCGAACACGCTGGAGCGATAGTTGCGGGAGAGTGTACTGCGTGCCACAATGGCTACGACAAGATACATGTTCGGGGTGATTATGGTTACGCCAGAAATGGCTGGTCCTACGACTCGACAAAGGCTGCGAAAGCATCAGATATTCATAACAAAGACTGCGTTAGTTGCCACGTCAACGCCGATCTTGGTGTGTCTACAAACAATTTGAATTGGGACTCTAAGAAAGGATTCTGGAAGCTTGGAAACTTCGATAAAAATAAGAATTATCCTGCCCCAGAAATCGCCGGGTGTTACGACACACCTGGCTGTCACGCCCAGAAGAACACCAAGCTCACCGCAATTGACACCACAACTGGCTACAGCGTTGGTGGCACATACAGAACGATTTACTCCTATGACGTCAACACCGGCCAGCCCAGCAAAGCTCACACATCTCCTCAGACAATCCCGTGTCTGAGCTGCCACGGGCCAGCCCACGACCTGTCTAAACCGGCTGTCTCTGGAACCTCCAACTCATACACCGAAGACGAGCAGTGCCTCACCTGCCACACCAACCAGGGCAAACACTCCCCGGACAACCCAGTCTACTGTACTGCATGCCACTCCCAGGATGCTCACAGAATAGGCATCCTCGACAAAACAGCAGCGACCCAGCCAACCTACACGACTCTTGGCTCGGCTAACGCCGTAACCAAGGCCGACTGTGAATCCTGCCACTCCCCCGGAGCGATATCCAACTTCTTCAACAGCCTGACCAGCTACGATTCCAGTGCTTACACCAACAACTACCAGCCGCAAACTGATAGCTTCGGCTACACCATAGCCAAGCACAACAGCGTTGTGAACTGCAATGTCTGTCATGACGCGACCGACTTCCACACCGTAAAGTTCCTCACTCATTCAGGAACATACTCAACAGACAAAACTCAGGCCGTGAGCTGTGAGGACTGCCACGTGCCCGGAGTCAATGATGCTGTGAAATCAGTTGTGCAGGCCAAGGGTTATAACCCACCGCAGGTCGATGCTAAGCACAACAACGCCGTGCCCTGTGAGGTCTGTCACTCCCCGTCACCACATGGAGGGCCAAGGTTCCTGTCGTCAGACCTTCAGACCTACACCACGAGCAAGGCGAACGCTGTGAAGTGTACGGACTGTCATGCAAATCCGAATGCTGCAGGAAGGACGTACACAACGAGAACTGGAACGTACACTATGAATCCGCCATACATCGGCGACAAAGCCTTCCAGCATGGAAACGCAACGTGGGAGGGACAGAACTGGGGCAGCTACTGGACAAAAGGCGATGACAATTCCGCGTGCCTCTTCTGCCACGCCAGTGGCGGTACGAACGTTAACGCTGTTCACACTTCCAGCGCCCTTGGCACTGTGGCCAACTTGGACGGAGCAAAAGACCTCAGCGGAAACTGGTGTGCCCAGTGCCACGTTTCCACAAAGTATGGTAACGAGCTTCCGAAAGAGCCGCCGTTCATAGATGTAAATAACACCGGAAAGGCGGTTAACAGTGCGGGCTCGAAGTGGTTCGACCACGGCAGTCTGATAGCAAATGGAGACTCTGACAGTCTCTGTAAGTCCTGTCACGGTGGAGCCGCGCAGAGCGCGTCGACTGTTGGTGAATTCATTCACCAGGTGGACGAGGGCACGAACGGTGGCCCAGACTGTGTTAGCTGCCACGATGTTGGCGGATTCGCACCGAAACACGTTGACGTTTCGGCGATGAAGCAGAGCATCCACGCAAACCTGAACAGCAATGCAGCGAACACGACAAAGCTCACGGATACCATAGACAAGGCATGCTGGGCCTGCCACGGAGACGGAACAGAGCCTACCGAACATCCAGCCAGCTACAAGAATCCGAAGAAGTGTGAAGACTGCCACACCGGCACAACTCAGTTCAGCGCTCCGCTTGTGGCTGAACACTACTACGCTGGAGAAGACCTTGTTGTGCAGGCCACATGCCAGGACTGCCACAGCAAGGGCGAGATGCTCAACGCCAACAGCGATCCGGATGCCGGCAGTGTTAACGCGACGATAAGCCACTATGGCAAGAAGAGAACGGACCTTGTTCTGAACATAAACGGTGACGTGCTGACCGACTGTTACTACTGCCACCAGAACACCACGACGACCTTCAAGAACGTGATGCGGAATCCAAACCACAGCTACATGTATGACCACACCGACAGCCCCAACTCGCCCAAGTGCTGGAACTGCCACAGTGCGGGAAGGATTCATGACCAGACGCACGTCAAACCCCAGATAAGCAATGGCCTGTGTCTCGGATGCCATCAGAGTGGTATTGGCAGTGCGAAACCTATTCCAACTGCACACAACAGCACGATGAACTGCTACTCGTGCCACATGGATCCGAAGGATGAGACATATGATACCGTCACGGCCCAGATACATGGCATCAAGTTCATCAGTTCGGACGGCACATACACAATGTGGGACAAGACCAATGCTGCCAACTGTGTGGACTGTCATGAGAATCAGAACACATCTGCGAGCCTCACAGCATGGGGTTACACCATTCCTGCAATTCCGAAGCTCAACCACAGCAATGATCCTATTGCTGGACAGAAGTGGGGTACTTACTGGACCTCAGATATTGAGGCGTGCTACTACTGCCACCAGAGCGGAATCCACAAGGACAGGACAGGGTTGCTGGGCAACGTTACACTAATTGCAGATGGGGCAAAAGACCTCTCAGGCACCTGGTGTGCCAACTGCCACTACCAGAGCTCTCCTGACTACAAGGGCAATCAGCTGAATCCAGTTCCTCCACGCATAGATGTTGATGAAGGCACAGCAAATGACGGCACAACATGGGTTGATCACTCTGGATTCCTCTCGTCAAGCTTCACAGACAGCGTGTGCAAGCAGTGTCATGGTGGTGTTGCTCAGTCTGCAACAACTCTCAAGGACTTTGTGCACGCTGTCAGCGAAGGGACTGGAGGAGGGTGCATTGCCTGCCACGAGAGCTACACCGGAAGCATTGGAATAAACGTTTCAAGCTATGGCAGACACGTCAACGTCAACACAACAGATGGAACTGGCAATCTGACGGATGCGGACTGTACAACCTGCCACTACGACACGAGCAAGATGTTCGATCCGGGCTGGAGTGTCGCAACCTACAGCTGCCAGGACTGCCACCTCAACGGCACCCCGGTAAACGTGCCTTCAGACGTCAGGCTCACCACCTTCCAGCACGGCAACAACGACTGCAAGTCCTGCCACGTTGCAGGAGGATATGCGGAGGGCAGATACTACCACTGGAACTACTCAACACCTTACGGAGCGGTAAAGGAGCCCGGCTGGCCAGGGTGGACGGGAACGTTTGTCAAGTGCAGCGACTGCCACTACACCCACAGCAAGAGGGACGAGCCGTTCCACGCTCCGGGCATAGGCACATACATGGCCACGATGTACACCTCATGCGGAGGAGGCAACTGCCACGGAAACGGACAGATACATGACACGGTTACCGTTCCATACCTCTCACCGCCAATAGTGACCGTCTCAGCATCCAAGTCCTACGCATACGTTGGAGACACGATAACCATAACTGCAGAGGTAATCGGATATAACGTCCAGATCTACAACGCCACCTACAGACTCGTGCACAATGGCGTTGTGGTTGAGCAGGGACAGCTTACCCCTGACGACGGCAGGTTCGGCGGTGTTGACAGCAGGGGCTTTGGATACGAGAAGTTCACGTTCAGCATTGACACAACCGGTTTTGAGCCTGGAGAGTACAGGATATACGTGACCGGAGAGAAGGACACAGGAAAGAGTGCAACGACATTCACAACATTCACGCTCTCGAAGGGAGGTGTCGTCCCGTCCCCAACAGCATACAACTTCGGATTCGAGAGCTGGACGGTCAGCAGCACCCCCGTCAGCTGGACCAACGTTTCGGCAGCAGTCACCCAGTCAGCTCCAAAGTCCGGCAGCGCATCTGCAGGTCTCGCATCAGCCACTGCAGGCTACCTGGAGTCAGCCAGGTTCCAGGTGACACCGGGTGCATCATACCAGGTAACGGTCTACGTTAAGAAACCTGCAGACGGAGGCTATGCGGGAATCAGCCTCGTCCAGTGGAACGGCAACACCGTCATCTCCGAAACGCCAGTGGTGAAGCTGGAGGGCCACACCTCGGACTGGGTGCTGCTGGGAGTTGAGATCACGGCAAGCAGCAGCGCTACCAACTTCAGCATAAGGCTCTACGCCAGCAACACCACCGCCTACTTTGACGACGTCAGTGTTATCATAACCCCACCCGTCACCACGAACTACGTGGTCAACGGAGGATTTGACAGCGACTGGGGCACGGGAAGACCTGACAGGTACTTCAGAAGTGCTGAGTACAAGCAAAAACCATACGAGCCCATAAAGGCCTGGGAGCCGAAGGGAATTGCCAGCAACGGCCTTGACGTGAACACCACTGTTGCAATCGGAAAGAGGTCTGCAGGCATCTATGGTTCAGGATACTGGACCACACCATACGCAGACACGAGCTTCGGAACTCTCTACAGGTACTACCAGCAGTACTACGCAATAAACCTCGCCGAGGGCAAGACCTTCACGGCACAGTTCAAGATCTATTCAGACAGCATGAACGGCAGGGCAGGAATACAGTTCGTGTACAGGTCCTACAAGGACGTTGGAGACAACGCAGGCACTCCTGAGACGTACAGAGTCTATGTAGACAGTGTCACCAGCGGATGGCTCGGTGTGATAACCTCGGG
The DNA here is from genome assembly GCF_000789255.1 of Geoglobus acetivorans. Classification (NCBI taxonomy): domain Archaea; kingdom Methanobacteriati; phylum Methanobacteriota; class Archaeoglobi; order Archaeoglobales; family Archaeoglobaceae; genus Geoglobus; species Geoglobus acetivorans. The sequence continues at coordinate 1,526,019 of NZ_CP009552.1, read as the reverse complement.
CAAAATGCCCGCAGGCAAGCAGTACCTGCAGATCAAGCTCTTCAGCGAGGGTGCAAACCACGTGCTGTTCGATGAGGTGGCAGTGTACTGAGAACTTGGATAATTTTCATTATTTTTTGTTTTAGTTCTTTGTGAGTGCTGTTTTCGAAGGAAAACTTTATAAAATCTTTTAACAAACTATACATTGGGTGAAAATAAATGAATGGTAGGTTGATATTAGGTGCGATCGTGCTCCTTGCGGTAGGTGTTTTAGTGCTTCCTCCTACAGTATCGCTGTTTGTTGGTCAGCATGACTGGTACGATATTGACGCAACGGGCAACCAGATACCCTGTCAGAAATGTCATGCTGATGTGTATGAGGAGCTGAACAACAGCCCGTATCACAAGGGCTGGGGCACTCCAGGAGTTGCTGATGAGGACGACTGCAGGGGATGCCACCAGGCAAACACAAGCATAGCGTATGCCAGTGGAACTGCAAATGGTCCGACTGATGCTACTCTGGAATGGGGTGCTCATGCAGCCTCTACGGTAGAGTGCATGTACTGCCATGATCAGAAGCAGGTTGGTGGTGCACCAGCAGCCGGAGGATTTGGTATAACTGGATTGGCCAATGATACGGGATCGCTTGCAGCACACTCCGACTTCGTCAGTTCTGCCGATCTGAGCAGTGATGTACTCCTTGCGGAGAACGAAGCCTGTATTGCATGCCATACTCATGTTGCAGTTAAAATTAACTTCACTCACTACGGTGCAATGGAGTTCGATGTTAACTGGGACACTCTGCTTCAGCAGTATGCGACAAGTAACTATACAATTAATACATCCACCGCCGTGACAAACGTCATCTGGGGCAACGCTACCGGTCAGGGCTGGGTGAACACCTATCCTGGTTCGGCCAACTGGCCAGGGCAGTAAATTTTTAAATTATTTCATTTCTATTTTTGTTAATGCAACTGAGGTATTATCTTCTGGTAATCGTTCTCGTCTCAATTTTCCTATACACCCTTCCCAACTCCACCTACTCAGTTCTTCTTCAAACCCACAATGTCAAGGACATCTCCTCTCCTTCAAACGACATCCCATGCACTCAATGCCATTCAAAAATCGCAGCCGAGCTCAGCAACTCAACCTACCATTCCGGCATGACATGTGAGGACTGCCACCGCAACCCCTACCTCGGCCAGACCGTAGCTTACGACAACGGCACATGGGTTTCGGGAGGTGAAGCACACGCTGCAGTAAAGCCCCGCTGCCTTGACTGCCACTCAAAAACCAGCATAACCCTTGCAAACGGAACCACCGTTTCAGTCCCAAAGGCAAATGCGTTTGGAGACCCAAACTACGGGACTGATTACTCAGCCCACAAGAAATTCGTTCAGGACGCCCTCAACTTCAGCCTTGGTGTTGGTGAGAACGAAGCATGCTTGGCGTGTCACACAGATTTCAAGCTGAATATTGAGTTCAGGTATTTCTGGAACATCAGCTACACCAAGAGCTTCGACTGGAGTATAACGAACTTTAATGTTAATGGAACAAGAACTTATCAGATCTCTCTGACTGGGAACGGCTCAAAACATATATGGAAACCCTTGAGTTCGATAGACTGCACTTCGTGCCACAAAAACATCTACGACGCTCTTATTAATGGAACCCCAGGTTCGCCATACACGCAGTATACTCACGCACCAATCGAGATTGATGACTCCATAAGCTACAACTGGGAGACCAACAATTACTGGGGAAATCTGAGGTACCACTATGTGCCGGATGCTTACAGAGCTACTTGGGTGAACTCCACCTACTGCTACGAATGCCACAACGTTGCGAGGTATGCTGCCATCAATCCATCTGCTGCATCAACATATGGTCTCTCTGCCGTTGTCTCGGACACGAACTCGAATTTCGTTCATGCTGCAGAAAGGATAAAGTGTGTAACCTGCCACGGTTCAGGAAAAACGAAGGACCCTTCTCCGGTTATGAGGTACAGCGGATACAGCGCGAGCTATTCAGCTCTAAACATTAGCGCGGATCACAGGAAAATATCTGACGTGATAGGTCTGTACGCCAACACGTTCAACGGTGACATGTGCATGGGGTGCCACGAGGCTGCGGACCACACTGGCACGATGGGGATGGGATGTGGCCCATGCCATAATGCTGGAGGCGGGAGTTCGTGCGGCCCCTGTCACCGGAGCTACATAAATACTGGAAGTGGATATTCTCTGAGTGTTGTGATCGAGTCGGAGCCGAGTGGTGCAGTGGTCAGGTAGCTTCCTGTGATGAGATGCGGTAACGTTTTAAAGCTTCTATCTGATTTTTAATTGTAATGAGACCTTCGAGGCTTGCACTGATCCTTGTGACCACCGTGATGGTGGGAGTATTCGTGCTTCCCAAGACAGTATCTCTATTTGCAGGTATACATGAATGGTATTATCTGGATGCAAATCCGACTTCTGACGTAGACTGTAAAAAATGCCATGCGGACATTTATGAAGAGCTTCAGCTCTCGCCACTCCACAAAAAATGGGGCGATCCGACGATAGCAGATACAAAGGACTGTGAGGCCTGTCACAGGGGGAATGCAAGTGTAACGTATGCTAACGGCTCAGCAAATCAGCCCGGTCTTGAGGCACATGCGGCAACGAGGGCAGATTGCACTTACTGTCATTTCAACACCACGAACATGCACTACGCAGTTCATGGAAACCTGAGCAAAGTGCTTGGTTATGATACAGCTGGCTGCAGGTGTCATAACTCCAATCCTGCTCTGTCCAGTTACGGGGCGGCAGGTGGCTTTGGATTGAGCAACCATCCTGACGACTCCGGTTTGAATTCGACACATTTTGAACTAATCTTCGGAACTGCTTTTGAAGCCAACGTCTATCCTGGGGAGAGTGAAGCCTGTATCTTCTGCCACACAGATGTGGGGGTAAAGTTCAATATTACGACATATACCGGGTTTTCATTAACCGTCTCGAACAATATCGTTGGGAATACCTCGGAATGGAGCGTGTCTGACATTTCTCCTACTGACTTTATCGTTTATACCGAGGTGAAGTGAGGTGAACCTCAGATTTCTCGTATTCGTAATAATATCGCTTGTTGCCATTTTCCTATACACCCTTCCCAACTCCACCTACTCAGTTCTTCTTCAAACCCACAATGTCAAGGACATCTCCTCTCCTTCAAACGACATCCCATGCACTCAATGCCATTCAAAAATCGCAGCCGAGCTCAGCAACTCAACCTACCATTCCGGCATGACATGTGAGGACTGCCACCGCAACCCCTACCTCGGCCAGACCGTAGCTTACGACAACGGCACATGGGTTTCGGGAGGTGAAGCACACGCTGCAGTAAAGCCCCGCTGCCTTGACTGCCACTCAAAAACCAGCATAACCCTTGCAAACGGAACCACCGTTTCAGTCCCAAAGGCAAATGCGTTTGGAGACCCAAACTACGGGACTGATTACTCAGCCCACAAGAAATTCGTTCAGGACGCCCTCAACTTCAGCCTTGGTGTTGGTGAGAACGAAGCATGCTTGGCGTGTCACACAGATTTCAAGCTGAATATTGAGTTTGTCAGGCCGCAGTACTATAACTTCACCTTTCAGTCGTGGACGTCAGTGGTTGTGAATTCGCTGGGCCCAGCGAACACGACTGTGGTTTTTAAGGGTGGCTCTGGAGCGAAGCACATCTGGAGGCCGTTGAGTTCGATAAACTGCACTGATTGCCATGCTGACATCTGGAATGCAATAAACCATCCGGAACCGAGCCCTAATGGCCTAACTCCCAATTCATCCCACGTCATCTGGTACTGGGGTGGCAGGAGTAATAACCCTCAGGCTCCGATACACGATATAAGCAAAATTGGAACAGCCTATGCAAACATTTCCGATTACTGCCTTTCGTCCTGTCACAATCCGCAGGTTTCGGGAACCCTGCCTCCAGAGCTGACAGATGCTGTTCATGTGGCGAGAAGACTGTCATGCTACTCCTGCCATACTGACAGCTACTCCGTTTCTGTCTTCGACAAGACTTCTGGAGGGTACGTAGCTGCACCATGGCCCCCCAATATCATGGGCAACTTAGATGTGGGCATTTTCAATGCTCCGCTCATTCTGCACGCTGATAGCTGCATATCCTGCAAGAGAGCGGGGGCGCCAACACCACCCACCGGCCCATTTGTTTCATACTCTGAACCGAACAACCTTGTGTATTACAATGGAGGGAGGGTGTGAGAGATGGCGAAAAAATCCATCCATGAGTGGAGGATAATCGTGCTTGCGATTTCTGTCATACTTGCAACTTTCCTTTACGGATGCGTCCAGCAGAAGCCAGAGAAGGTTCCTGTGATTGAGGTCAACTTCAGTCACTACGTGATCTCTGGTCAGCACATTGTGAAGATCAATTCAGCGAAAAGAGCTGAGGTTGAAATTGAGAAGGTCAGAGTAACGAACTCTCCTCCTTTTCCCGGCATACATGTTTATGCAATCTATAACAAGAGTGGCAGGATAGTGATCACACCGGTTGCTCCGGTAAGCATTAATACTGTTGGAGACAACATTACAGCATACATAGGGATGGAGAAAAAAGATGTTCCCGAAAGCGGGACGAATATTGTTGTTGTTGTAGAGGTATGGGATGCAAACTCCAGAAAACTTGCTGGAGACAGGGTGGGGATAACATGGTAGGTATAAGGACATTCCTGATACTGGTGGCTGGCATTCTGGTGTTCGTAGCAGTGGTTTCTGCGCAAAATGTACCGTATTTCCCGGTGACAGTATTTCCAGAAAATCCCCGGGATGGGGACACTGTGGAGGCCTATGTTTCAAATTACGAAGACCTTGCGGGTTCTGCCAGGTTTCAGTGGATACACAACGGAACTGTTTATCGCGAAGTAACGAAGGACTTCACATCTACATCTATTTCGGACTCCTTTGTGGTCTTTCCCGGGAGCTGGGAAGTGGTGGTGTACGTTTACGATAGGAGTGACCCACCGAAGCTTATCAATTACTCCTCTGTAAGCTTTGATGTTGTAAACACGTCTCCGCTTCAGACGCCGACCCCGACACCTGAACCGACGGCAACCCTTGAACTCACTCCAACACCTAAGCCCACGCCTCAGCCAGCTCAGACTCCGGAACTTGAGGAGTCTCTCACTCCCGCGCCAGTCTCCACGCTCTCTGGAGGAAGCACAGGTGGAGGTGGCGGGGTTCCCAGTGGGCCCGGACAGATCGGCACACCCGGTCCCACGGTGACACCCGGGCATGAGATAAACGGCACTTCCCCCCCGCAACAGCACGGGACGGAGAATGCGGAGGGCGAAAACGTGACGGAGAGCAGACCTAATGTTGTGCCACCTCAGAAAGCTCCCGGAACATCTGGCGAAAAAACACCTGGACCATCTGTAACGGAAAACAGGAGCACGGTTCCCGGGTCAGTGGGAACACCCGGGGAGAACGGTACCGCTGCCGGGAGTAGTAGAGGGGCCGAAACCCCAGCTTTCACTGTAATTGCCGCGCTGCTATCCGTTCTGGCTGCAGTCTGGCTTAGACACTCCGGGTAGGCTTTCATTTTAATTGTTTCCTACTCTGTCCGGCTCTCTCGTCACCTCTTCTTTCCCCATCATCAGCACCACCGCAATCAAACTCACGGCGAATGCAACGTAAAACGCGTAGACGTACTCCCCCGTCAGATCCCTTATCAGCCCTCCCGTGTACGGAGCGAGCAGTCCCGAGAAACCCCATGCGGTGAATATCGCCCCGTATATCCTGCCAGCGTACTTCCTGCCGAAGTAAATTGAAACAGCGGCCGGAAACATCGCAAGAACTCCGCCGTAGTTCGCGTATATCACGGATGCGAGGGGAAAGACGACGTAGGTGGAGTACGTGAAGGCTAAGAGAAGCGAGGCAGCTGCGGACAGCAGGAAGTTGAACCTGAGTGCCCTGAAAACTCCGAGCCTGTCGAGAGCGAAACCCCAAGCGAATCTGCCACCAGCGTTCGCGAAGGAGGTGATGATCAGAAACGCGGCAACGAGTCCAGCAAGCTCCGGAGTGTTCCTTGCCCCCTCACGCAGAATTGGGGCCGCGTTGCCTATCACCATCAGCCCTGCAAATGACGAGAGGAAGAACGCAAACCACAGCCTGTAGAACCTTCCTTTCCTCAGAACCATGCCGAGATCGAGGTCGTGAGCGGACTCTCCTTTTCTCGACTCAGGATCCCTCATTGGCAGCGCGCAGAAAACGATCACGGCGAAGTACATCAGCCCCACAAGGGCGAAGGTCCTGAACACTCCAAACTTCTCAAGCATGCCGGTTATTACGGGCGTCATAACCGCAGCTCCGATCCCGAATCCAACAGCAACGAGCCCGATAGCAGTTCCTGGCCTGTCGGGGAACCACTTGGATGCGAGCGGTCTCGGGACCGCGTCAACCAGCGCTATTCCGAGCCCGGGCAGAAAGCCCAGGCCGACGTAGTACAGGACCCTTGCCGTGTCCCAGTCAAAGTTCTTCATCTGGCTCGCGAGCAGGTATCCCGAGAATATGGTGAACGCACCGGTGATGAGCGGGATCTTCGGACCGAGCCTGTCGTACAGAAGGCCGGCGGGGATTATGAAGATCGAGTAGGTGAGCGTTATGAGGGAGAACGCGAGTGTGAGGGGCGCAACATTTGAGATCCCGTAGAACTCCTGGAGGGGTTTGTAGAAGAGGCTGAAGGTGTATATTCCGCCGAGCATGGTCAGTATGATCATGCCCAGAATGGGGTAAACCCACCTGCTCATACCTGCATACTGTCATCATCTTTTATATAAAAAAGCGGTGCTGGTCAGAGCTTCTGCAGTTTTCCGGCCAGCGTGATGTACGTGAGTGCGACCAGCGGGAATGTGAGAGTGTACGGAAGGTACAGAAAGGCCGGCATTTCTACGCCCTTTGGGTGGAGCTGAAAGCCCGCCGAGGCCGCCTGAAAGTAGAAGTACGGAACAATCACAATTGCAAGGAGGGAGTAGTATCTGGCGAGTCTCAAATCCACAAGGCACAGGGCTGTGTGAGTCGCTGTGAAGAACAGCAGAACGAGACTGAAAACGAACTTGGGCTCGGAGAAGATTATTCCTCCCCACGCTGCGTACATGAAGACTGCGGAGAGAATGAGGTGAACTGCCGCATATGCTGTGGTTGTGAGCGAAACACCCTTTACGAACCCCGGCAATCTGAGGTGGACGAGCGGAAGCAGGAGGGTGGTGGCTATCGTGACCAGAGAAATCGGGACGTGAATGTAGACGAGCTTGTACGTTTCACCGAGCCTGCTTTCTGAAGGGAGGGCCGCGATGAGGACAGCTGAGATGACGAGCAGCACTGTTAGAGTCACGTAACGCATGCAAACAGTCTTTTTTCGGGCTTTAAAATGTTTCCCAGCAGGCAAGATCGCGCTGGACTGACGACTTCTGGAACGGAATGTTGCCGCTGAAACATCCATTGTCACGCTTCGCAATGCTTTTATACATCGAGCTTCGATACCTCTCATTAAGAGGTATGTTCGACAGGAAGGGGAGAGCGCTGAAGAAGCTCAGGAGGGAGCTCAGGTCGGGAGTGTACTCGTACCTGATCCTCTCAATGCTGAAAAAGGAGGAGATGCACGGGTACTTCATCAGAAAAAAGCTCGAGGAAATGGGCTTCGCTCCGAGTGAGGGTGCGATGTACGACCTGCTGAAGAGTCTTCAGAGGCTGGGGCTGATAGAGGGCTTCTGGGTGGTGGAAAGCAGGCCGAGAAAGTGCTACAGGCTCACCGAACTTGGCAGAGAGGTTTTAAGTGAGCTCGAACTCGAAATTAAAAAGATTCTGGAGGTTCTCGGAGGTGGTGATGGTGGAGATTGAGGTGTCCCTTTCTCTGCTGCTGGTCTTTATGGGAATCGTCACGCTGCTTGTGAGGGACAGGCCAAACCCGTACGTTGGGGTGAGAATGGGATACACTTACCTCTCGAGAGAGGCGTGGAAGAAAGCCAACGCGTTTGCCGGCGCTTACAGCGTGCTCGTTGGAGTGGCCATGCTGCTCGCTGTCCTTCTGCTCAACCCCCCGATCCACGCCTTCATCGCCATCTATCTTCTATCCCTCGTTCCCCTTGTGTACGTCAGCTACCGGATAGCCAAGGAGACGTACGAGATGGAAGACATGTCATCCCCTCCAGGAGAAATGAAACCCTTCTCTGCCGGAAGTGTGGAGAAGCCCATCCTGCTTCAGACCGTCCCACTGCTCGCATATCTGCTCATCGCAGCCCTTTCCTGGAACTCCCTTCCGGATGTCGTCGCAGTTCACTTTACCATTGATGGGACGCCAGACGGGTTTGCGGGCAAGATTGCCGGGATTCTGGTGATCCCCTCAACAGTGATGCTTGCGGTGATCGCTCTGACAGCATTCTCGGCGAAGGAGCCTCTGATACTCAGGCTTCCGGTGGAGAGACCTTATGTGGTTTTCCTGACAGTGCAGGTGCTGCTGGCTGCGGTGTTCACAGCCACCCTGATCTACAACCTGGGGCTCGTTTCCGGAAAGGTTGTGCTCGGGACTGCTTTTTCGGGACTCGTCTTCGTCCTGCTGGTCGTTGTGTGGCTCTCAAGAAGCTCCGGCTGATCTCATGCCTTCAGGGCAGATACCGCGCAGCGCAAAAATTTAAAAAGTAATCTGAACACCTGAAATCCATGGATTACCGGGAAGTGTACGGGATAATTGACAGGCATCACAGGTTTTACGCTGACTCCCTCCCCATGATTGCGAGCGAAAATCTGACGAGCAGGTTTGTGAGGGGGTGTTACGTTTCCGACCTGGGTCACAGATATGCCGAGGGCAGGGTTGGCGAGAGGTACTACCAGGGATGCGCGTTCATAGACGAGATTGAGAGCCTCGCCATTTCTCTCACAAAGGAGCTTTTTGAAGCGGAGCATGCCAACGTTCAGCCTGTAAGTGGTGTTGTTGCAAATCTTGCAGTATTCTTCGCTCTGACAGATCCGGGAGATAAGATAATGGCCTACTCAGTTCCCTGTGGTGGGCACATAAGCCATGACAGGGTATCGGCTGCCGGGTTGAGGGGACTTTCAACCCTTTACTATCCGTTTGATAACGATAGCTTTGAGATAGATATTGAAGAAACGAGGAAAATCGCTCTGAAGGAAAAACCGAAGCTTTTTGTTCTTGGCACGAGTCTCATTCTCTTCAAACAACCTGTGGAAGAACTTAAAGAAATTGCGGACGAAATAAATGCGAAAATAATGTTTGATGCAAGCCACGTTCTCGGACTGATTGCGGGAAAACAGTTTCAGAAGCCGCTCAAAGAAGGGGCGGATGTCATGACCGGTTCAACCCACAAAACTTTCTTCGGCCCGCAGAGGGCGGTAATACTCTGCAGAAAAGAGCTGGCAGATGTTATAGACAGAGCGGTCTTTCCGGGAGTGGTCAGCAACCACCACCTGAACACACTTGCAGGCTACGCCGTATCGGCCATGGAAATGAAGATTTACGGAGAGGGCTATGCAAGACAGGTGATTGATAACGCCAGGAAGCTTGCTGAGAGACTTCATGAGCTTGGGTTGGATGTTGTTGGAGAGAACAGGGGATTCACGGAAACGCATCAGGTTGCCGTTGATGTGAGCAGGCACGGTGGAGGAGAGAGGGTTGCCGAAAAACTTGAAGCTGCGGGGATAATACTGAACAAAAATCTTTTGCCATGGGACAGTTTGAAGGATACTGCAAATCCGTCTGGCATAAGGATGGGTGTTCAGGAACTGACGAGGCTGGGAATGAAAGAACCTGAGATGGAAGAGATTGCCGAGATTATCCACGGAGTCATCACTGGAAAAATTTCTGAAAAGGAGGCAGGAAACAGGGTGAAGCAGCTCAAATCTCAGTTCAACACGGTAAAGTACACGTTTGAGGAACATCCGGCTTATGAATTCCCGAAAATTTGCTGAAAACTCTTTTTTAGTTTTTCCACATGCTCGCCATTAACTGTAAGCATGAAGCCTGCAAAATCAATGAATAATCCTTACAGAACTCTGGTGGGCTACTGAAACAAAATCCCGAAACTTTTATATTCATTCCTCGGAACCGGACAGCATAAAGTTTAAATTCCCCCCATAATCCTGCCTTTAAGCAACTACAAAGATTGCTGTTGTGAGACCATGATGCTGGAGAAGTTGGTTGAGAGGAGAGAACAGCTGGAGAAGGATCTTAAGGATTTTATCAGGAAGAGGGACGAGCTGAACGAGGAGTCCAAGAAGCTGGCTGAAAAGAGAAATGAACTGAATGCGCAGGTAAAGGAACTGCTGAACAAGGTCAGAGAGCTGAAAAAGTCCAGAGATGAGCTAAATTCGAAAGCAAAGGAGCTTAGAGCGGAGAGAAGCGAACTTCACAAGAAGATAGATGCCCTTTACAAGGACCTTGACAAGCTCAGGAGGAACATAGACCGAGGAGGAAGGCCACTTGGGGAGATAGAGAAGGAGATACGGAGACTTGAGTTCAAGCAGCAGACTGCCGTTCTTACGATTGAAAAAGAAAGACAGCTTGTTGAGAGGATTGCGAAGCTCAAGAGGGAACTTGAGGAGAGAAAAACACAGCTTGAGAAGCACGAGGAGTTCAAGAAGCTCATAGCAGAGATAAAGAAGCTGAAAGAAGAGGTCAGAAGTCTAACGGAGCAGATTAAGGGTTATCAGGAGCAGGCAGATGGCGTGCATGAGCAGATCGTTGAGCTTCTGAAGAACGTCGATGAAACTCGGAAGAAGGCCGACGAATACCATGCAAAAGCGGTTGAGGCGAGGAAAGAGGCAGACAGGTATCATGCTGAGATAATCAAAACCAGGAAGGACATAAAGGACCTTGACAAGATTATCAAGGCGCTGAAGGCCAAGCAGAGCAAGAGTAAGGAGCAGAGAGAGAAAGAGGAACTGATCAGAAAAGCGAAGGAGATCTACGAGATGTTCAAGAGAGGAGAAAAACTGGAGACCGAAGATATTCTGCTTCTCCAGAGAGCCGGACTAATTTAAACCAATTTTTTAATATCTCGTTTCTGGAATTCCCCTGCTCAGGATTTTTATTATCGCAAAGGCCATTGCCGTCAGTGCGGATACATATGTCACGAAAATCTCAGTATCTGGCAGGCCTTCCTTGGCAGTAACGAGCAGTCCATTTACTGTACAGAGGAATACAAAGGTTATAACAAGTGCAATAATAAGGGCGCCTATGAGGTAATATGGCCTTTCAGGATTCTGACTTCTGTGTTCGAGAATCACTCCCGATATTATGAACGAGACTGCAAAGACCGCAAATATCAGTGAAGTGTTCAGGATTATATTCATTCCGGCTACTATCTTGTACAGTCCAAAGAGCATGAAATAGAGTACCAATCCCACTATGAATGACGCTGCGAGATTCATATACAGCTTTCTTAGAATCGGACTGCTTTGCATCATTGATTTTTAATTGTATTATCCGAATATAAATTTTTTCAGACCTCTATTCTCAGAATCACAGTGGTTTTTCTGTCTCTGAGCAGGTCTGCAAACTCTCTGTCTATGTCTGCTGAAGCGATCTCCGAGTGAATTCCAAGGGTTCTCGGACAGGTATAATCACTTTTTCTTATAACTACGTCAGTGGGGTGAGTGAGTTCAAGCTTTTCACTGCCAGCTGCATGGAATGTGATTTTTTTCCCGTAGTCTGGCAGTATGAGGCTGATTTTCAGTTCTGCCCCCTCTCTAATTCTGCGTTTTATCTCCTCGTTCAGATCTTTTACAGATTTGTCTGCCCTCACACCCACGATGCAGTCTCCCCTTGGCGTAATCTCTGCATCTTTGGTGACCTCCAAGGTGGTCCTGTGTCTTGCCGTTATGTTCTCATGGCCTTTTGCGTGAATCTCATCAGTAACTGTTCCACTCATCATCGCTCTCACAGACACGTCTCCAGTCGCAGTTTTCGCATGCAAACTTCTTCCAGGCCCCCATTATCTCTGGCAGCCTGTTTTTCACATCTTTCCAGGAAATCTCCATTCCCGGGAAAACATTCAGCAACCTGTACGCCATCTGATCAAGCTCAACAATGTGTTCTTCTGCATTCTCCTCGTAATTGCATAGTCCATCTTCAAGATGTGGACATCTCGTGCAGACATCGTCGGCACCGAAAATTACGCTGATTTGATCTTCTTTGAGAATTCTGAACAGGTTATTCACAAAATCCTGACTGTATCCTTCGCCTCTAAAAAAATTTAGGCAGATAAGGTGATGACCTCTGAGGTGTGCCATTATCTGAACAGCTCAATTTCAAGCTTGACCGGATCGTACTTCCAGTTTTCGGGCAGGACTCCCTTTTCCTTGTAGTACCATGAGAGCCTGTGGATCTTTGCTTCAATCAGCTGCAATCCCCTCTTGTTGTGCAGATCCTTTCTGTGAGTCTCCAGATGCTTCCTCAGGTTTATTGCCTTCCTTATGAGGGATTTCAGGTCCTCAGGTATCTTTATCTCAACACCGTTCTCCTTGAGTATTTCCGTTATTTTCTTTCCTGTAATCTGCTTTACTGAAGGCACTCCGTAGGTGTCTCTCAGGACTGTTCCGATAACACTCGGCTCGTATCCTTCGTTATAGAGCTTGATAACGAGTTTCTCGACCTCCTCCGCTTTCAAATCCACCCATTCAGGAGGAGAATCTCTGTAAACTCTATTTGATCCTGATTTTCCTTTCCTTCTTGCATGCATCCTTGCCATCTTTATCAACCCCTTCCACTCAGCAGTACCTATCGATTAAAAACTTTTTGCCAGCCAGCTGAAAAATTTTTCTGCTGCTCTTCTCCGGTGGCTCACAGCATTCTTTTCCTCACCCATCTCAGCAAATGTCCTGCCACTAACTTCAAAGATGGGATCGTATCCAAAACCGGCCTCTCCTCTCGCCTCATGTGCAATCTCGCCCTCGACTTCTCCCGTGAAAATCTGCATTTCATTTCCATCAGTGTATGCTATAACGCATACGAATCTGGCTTTTCTGTTCTCCACACCCTCCATGAGTTTCAGTATCCCCTCATTGCCTATTGTTTTGAAAACGTATGATGAGTACACGCCCGGAAAACCATTCAGTGCCTCAATGAAAAGACCGCTATCCTCAATGAAAAACGGTGGTTTGGCACCAATCATCTCAATGCTCTTTCTGGCAACAAACTCCAAGCTGCTACCCTGGGGTTCCAGATATTCCATGCTGACCCACTCGACATCTATGCCGTATTTTTCCCCTATGTGCTTCATTTCCTCGAATTTGCCTTTATTTGAGGTGATGAATCTGACCTTCATGGTTTATGCTTCGAGCATGCCTCAATTAAATCTTTTTGAACTTGAAAGTGAAAGATTTATAACTGGAAGGATGCCACACCTTCACATGGGCAGAGCATGGAAATTTGGGGATGACATTGATACTGATGTAATAATTCAGGGAAAATATCTTGTCATAAATGAGCCGGATAAACTTGCGGAGCATGTTTTTGAGAACGTCAGACCTGATTTTGCACAGGACGTTCAGAAAGGGGATTTTGTAGTGGCAGGAGAGAATTTCGGCTGTGGGAGCAGCAGAGAACACGCACCCCTCGCACTGAAGGCAACAAAGATCGAGGCGGTGATTGCCAAAAGCTACGCCAGAATCTTCTTCAGAAATGCGATAAATATAGGTCTGAAGGTTATCGAATGCAGTAATGCGGACAGGATTGATGATGGGGATGAGCTTGAAATTGACTATGAGAGAAATGTTATTGTGAATAAAACGAAGAATGAGGAATACGAATTCAACCCGTTACCGGAATTTCTCAGAAACATTCTCGACAGTGGGGGTCTTGTTAATTTTGCCAGAAATCTTTACGGTGAGCTGAAATGAAAAAAATAGCAGTCATCCCTGGAGATGGTATCGGACAGGAAGTAATGGAAGCAGCAATGCTGGTACTGGAAAATTTCAATCTTCCCTTCAAATATGTTTGGCTTGAGGCAGGGGATGAGGCGGAGAAAAAATACGGCAAGGCCCTGCCGGACGAAACGCTCGAGGAGGTCAGGAAGTGCGATGCGGTGCTTTTTGGAGCGGCTGGAGAGACCGCAGCGGACGTCATAGTCAGGCTGAGGCAGGAGCTCAACACCTTCGCCAACATAAGGCCTGCAAGAACGTTTAATGGCGTTCCGGCTTTGCACGAGAACGTCAACATGGTCATTGTGAGAGAGAACACCGAATGTCTCTACAAAGGCCTGGAGTTTGAGGTCGCTGATGGCATAACCGAGGCTGTGAGGGTGATAACGAGAGAGGCGAGCGAAAGGATTGTGAGGTACGCCTTCGAGCTTGCAAAAAGGGAGGGCAGGAAAAGGGTTACGGCCCTGCACAAGGCGAACGTGATGAAGAAGACGTGCGGACTCTTCAGGCAGGTGTTCTACGAGGTTGCCGGAGAGTATGAGGGCGTAGAGGCGAACGACTACTACATAGATGCAGCCTGCATGTACGTGGCCATGAAACCCCAGATGTTTGATGTGATCGTGACGACAAACATGTTCGGCGACATCGTTTCAGACCTTGCAGCGGGAGTTGTTGGCGGGCTCGGGCTTGCACCATCGGCAAATGTGGGGGAGAGCTATGCAATTTTCGAGCCCGTGCACGGGGCAGCTTTCGACATAGCCGGAAAGGGTATTGCCAACCCGACGGCAATGATCCTGACGGCGTGCATGATGCTCAGGCATTTTGGTTATCAGGATCATGCAGACAGGATAGAGGGTGCGGTCGAGAAAGCCATATCCGAGGGCAGAACAACACCAGATCTTGGTGGAGAGTTAAAAACAATGGAAATGGCCAATGCCGTTATTTCTTACGTCGAGTCATAAACTTCTTTTTTGGCTTTATCCATCGTTTCTAATATTTTTCTCTCAAGTTCGTAAGCTTTGTTGAGTATTTCCCTCAACTCAAGCTCGTCAATTTCCTTAAAATCCGGGTGTGATGCTATAAACTCCGAGAGATTGGCTATTGTGGTTCTTACATCTCCAAAACAGTCGTTCAGCACACCCATTATGAGCATCATCCTCGTCTTTCTGTCGAACATGGTCTCTGATTTTGCAGAATAAAATTTAAAAGTTCGGGTTTTGTGCTTCGGCAGTAAAGCCTTCAGGATAAAAAATTAAAGGAGTTATTTTGCACGCCTTCCTGCAAATATCATTGCCGAAACTATTGCTAAGGCTGTAACGATGCCTTCAAATCCTGGAGTTGATTTAGTTTCTTGAGCTTCTGTTTTTTCCGGAGCTGGTGTTGTCGTTGTAACCACCTCGCTCTCTCCGAGCTTTTCAGCCTTAAGTTTCTCAGCCTCGTACTTTATTTTGATCAGTGACTCTTTGAGTGGTGCCCACCCATACCAGAAGCTGTAGTCCGGGTTCATGTGGAACGCTCCCTGAAATGTCCTCATTCTGTACTCCATGAACATCAGGTAAAGCTCTTCCTCTATCGGTGTTTTGACCTCATAGAACTGCAGCAGGTCGGGAGCATATTTCCAGTCATCTGGCTTTTCAAGTATTCCGAGATCATAAAGCTCCTTAACAGTCCTTATAGCTTCTGCAAACACTCTGTCTGCTTCCCTTATCATTTTGTCACCAGCTTCAAGCTGTTCTCTGGCGAAGTTCTCAGAATGGCACTGGCTGCATATTGTGATCATTCTTTCCCTCTCTGTCTGCCATTTTTCCTTGCTCAGTCTCGCAACCTTGCCCGCCTTGACAATTTCAAACCTCTCCGTCGGATTTCCGTCCTCATCCAGCACTCCGAGGGCCTGCAGGATCGTTACTCTATCCTTCCACCACTCTTCATCATCTTCAGGAACCCTCAGGGCCAGGAATCCCCATGCGGTCATGACGCTGTGATTTCCGTTGGCCATGTGGCAGGTCTGACATTTTGGTGCCCTGCCCGTGTCTCCTTCAATCCTGTATATGACTCCGTGCTTGCTGGTTGACCACATCTCGTACTGTGGATGGTCAAAGCCCATGTGGCACGGTAAACAGGCCTCAGGCTTTCTTGCTTCCTCTTTGCTGAACTTGTGGCGGGTGTGGCAGGAATCACATGCAGCAGCACCGTACCTGTACCCCTCCTTCTCCTCGATGTGTCCTATTTTGTGGCATCCGCTGCATCCTTTAAATCCCTCAAGATCTCTTTGAGGATTCGGTACGTGCTGGAGTGCGGGCATGGCGTTCATGGCTATCCACGCATAGTAGTGCTTCCCGCTTGCATACTGGTTGTATTGCTTAGGGTGGCAGGCTTTGCAGGTGTCTGGAGTTGGCATTTTCGCATTCTGCCAGTCGTCAGAGTTTTTATGATCACTTCCATGACAGGCCTCACAGCCGAAGTACTTGCTCATATTCCCTGAAAGCCACTGGTCAACTATGCCGGGAGTCACCTGTCTGTGGCAGTCGATGCACTCATTTGCGCTCGCTATGGTAATCAATAGGGCAAAAATCAAGAGTGCCAGCAACACTCTTCTCATGGCAATTCACCCGAAACTCTTTTTTATGTTTTTAATTATTAATAGTTAACCCTAAGATTTTCGGGTATGGCGTTGTGGGGGGCATGAAGCTTGGAACTCTTTCTCCAAAGGGGCAGTTCCAAAGATGGAGGAGTGGGGACGCTCCGCCCATGGAGGGCATGTGCTTGAGGTGAAAGAGGAGGACGTCACCAAGGCCGTAACCGAAGAAGATGCGCCAGCATGGGTCCACTATGATTTCAAGCAGCCCAACAGGCAGCCCTGCCAGAAATGCCACACCTCGACGGGTTTCAGAAACTTTGTAAGCGATCCTGAAAACTACAACCCGGAGAACAACACTTTCCTGCTGACAGGACAGCAGAAGGAATTCCTGTACTGCTGGGCCTGCCACAGGGTTGAGGATGGAAGCTTTGAGCTGAGAAACCCCGGTAAATTTGAGAGGGTTGCGGAGTATTCAGAGCCCGCGGACAGGATTTCATCAGTGCCGGATCTCGGCGAATCCAATCTGTGTATGGTGTGCCATTCGGGAAGGAGCAGCGGGGCTGCGATAAAGTTGGCTGAGGAGATAAAGGGCAAGCACTTTGGAGCGTTCAACTCTCACTATCTGGCTGCGGGAGGCATAATCTTCAGAACTCTGCCCTACGAGTTTGAGGGAAGGGACTATGTTGCATCCAACCCGCACGCAAGTATAGATGGTCTCTCTGCACCGCATGCCACATGAACAATGCAGACCACACATTTGAGGCTGTTGTGGTCGAAAATGGGGCTGTAGTGGACATCAAGGCGTACGACACGCTCTGCAAGAAGTGCCACGGAGATGACAAGAATGCCCTGATATCAACGATAAACGAGAGAAAATCTCAGTACGAATCTGCGTTAAAGACAATTGAAAAGCTTCTGGCGGAGAAGGGCATCTACTACGATGAGGAGAGGTATCCGTACTTCTACGGCACGCCCAATGCTGAGGAGCACACGTTTGCAAACGCGTTCAAGGACTGGCCGAGCAAGGACGTTCTTGGAGCCGCGTACAACCTCAACCTGCTTGCTCGCGAACCCGGTGCATTCGTCCACAACCCGGAGTATGTGAAGCAGATCATCTATGATACGATTGACTTCCTTGACGATGGTGTGCTGAACAAATCGGCAGAGAAAAGCGTTCCGGAGGACGTGAAGGCATTTATCCAGGGGGCGAGGTAACCTCCCTGTTTTTCTTTATTTTAATGCAAACTTTTTTAATTTTCATGCCCATGTAATCTCATGAAATTCGTCGGGCTTGACATTGGAACAAACTACACCAAGGCAACTGCGGATGGTGAGAACGTCATAATTTTCCCGAGCCTTGTTGTTTACGGTGAGGAGAAGGAGTGGAGTCTGAAGGGTACAGATGAGCGTGAGGTTTACGTTGGTGATGAAGCTGCGTACATGGCGCAGAACATGGAGAACGTTGAGGTGCTGAGACCTCTGCATGAGGGCAGGCTAATGCATGGCTCCTATATCGAACTCGCAAAACACGCTCTCAACCTCCTCGGGGTAGATGGGGGATGTTTTGTAACAACAGGCTTACCGGTCAAAAGCTCCAAGAAGGAAAGGGCCGAGCTTGTTGATGAGCTTAAAAACGCAATAGGTGCTGATGTTCTGCTTCTTCCTCAACCTGTGGGCTCAATGGCATACATGAATCTAAAAACGGGTGTTTGCATCGACATCGGCTTTGGCACGACTGATGTGGTGGTTCTTGCTGATATGGAGTATCTGAAGGGGGACACTATGTTGGTGGGTGTGGACAAGGTCTATGACACCATGGAGATGACGATAAGGAACAGGTTTGGAATCTCCATAACTCCTGAGGAGATGACCCGGCTTCTTTCACAGGAAGGGTATGAGGTAGGCAGGGTCAGAGGAGGCAAGAAGATTGTCGTCAGAAAAGAGGATATTCAGGAGGAATATAACAGAGTTATTGAGGAGTGGGTGGAGAGGATAGTGAACAGGGTGAACATGCTCCTCGAAGGTCTTTCCGTCTCACTTGTTGAGAATATTGTTCTGAGTGGGGGCGGAGCGAAACTGCCCGGCGTGTATGATAAATTCGCCGAGCATTTCAGAGACATCGGCGAGATAAAGGTGCCGGATGATCCCGTAACAGCCAATGCGAGGGGCTTCCACAGGCTTGCGAGAACGTTCAGAAACGAGAGTGCGGCAGAGAGTGAGACTGAGAAAAGTGGCGAGGCTGATGTGAAAGAAAAGAAGGGCCGGAAGAAGAAATGAAGATAGCATTTGACATCCCTCCGGACATCGAAAGGGCACTGTTGAGGAAATGTGAGGAGCTTGGAGTCTCTCCGTCAGAATTCGTGATCCAGCTTCTGGAATGGTATTTCTTCAAGAGAAAGAGAGACATTCCGAAAGAGGCGGTTGAGTTCCTGAACTTTGCGAGAAAAAAGGGTGTGGAGAGGGCGAAGAAGTGCAGGTACAGCGACGGGAAATACTGTGTTCTTGAGACATATTCGAGACTGGACATAGATTCCGAGCCTCAGCCCCTCCACCCCTATGAATGCCTGTTCTGTAACTATTTTTCGGACAGGGATAAGGAGGAGAGACGGGGAAAGAAGGTTTTTGAGGATGCAGAGGAAGTTTACAGCGTAGCAAAGCTTGCAGCGAAAATACTTGCAAAGGAACTTGAACAGAAAATCTACAGGCCTAAGATGAAGGTGGAAAAAGAAGAAATCGATAAGGATGACATTCGAAAGCTTATTGAAAACTGGTAGGATTGCCATCAATATAAACGGTGACTTTGAGGACAGAGTTCTGATCGAAAAGGCTGTAAGGGCCGAAAAGGTTGTGGGAACCGTTTGGATAGGAGATTCAGACTTTTTCAGGAGTCCGTTTCATGTTGCCGAACTCATCGCTGAGAATACTGAACTGAACGTGGGCTTTGGAATTCTGAGGGCGACAAAATGCCGAAACATTATTTCAGAGCTCGGAAAATTCAGAAAGTACGGAGATAGGATTATTGTTGGCATTGCTGCTGGAGACGGTGGGAACGTCGGGATGGCAGAGAGATGCATAAGAAAAATCAAGGAGAAATATGATTTCCCCGTTGTTGCAGGGGGCACGGGAAAAATTGCAATCAGAACACTTTCAAATACGGCTGATGGCATCCTGCTCAATCACATCTCTCCCGAACACGTTACTTGGGCTCTGAGATATTCCTGTGCCAAATTCAACGCAGCTTACGGTCCGGCGCTGATACTCCCATCAGAGTTTGAGCAGGACCTCCTTCTTGCCTCCGCCCTCGTTATGGGCAGCAGCAAGAGTTTTTTGAGTGAGATGGGATATCAAGATGTTTTCGAGCGTGTTGCCAGAATAGACCTTTTGAAGCTCATCCTGAAAAGACAGAAGGGGGATGACCTGAGCGACGAATCTGATTTCATAGAGCTTCTTCAGCATAGAGACTTCCTGCTGGAGAAATTCACCCTGAGCGGAACTCAGAAGGCCTTTGCGGAAAAACTCTCAGAGCTGATGACCATTGTGGATCAGGTCATTCTGTCTGACCCGTTTTTCAGGGATGAAAACTTCGATGAAAAACTCGCAAAAGTCCTGAAATACTTGAAAATGAATTGATGAAAAAAATGGGGGTTATTCATCATCTGAAGAGTCACCGCTGTCGAAATCGTCCCCGCCCTTGTCACTGTCCTTGTCAAGTCCCTTTGCTGCAATGACGTCGTCGATTCTCAGGATCATTATCGCCACTTCAGTTGCTGAACTTATGGCCTGCTTCTTCACCCTGAGCGGTTCAAGGACTCCTTTCTCCTTCATGTCAATAACTTTGCCCTCGAAGACATCGACGCCTGCGAAGGCATTACCGTCTTCATGGGCCTTTCTTATTTCGACCAGTATGTCTATCGGGTCAAGCCCTGCGTTCTCTGCGAGCGCCCTTGGTATGGCTTCGAGAGCTGATGCGAATGCCTCGGCTGCAAGCTGCTCTCTACCGCCCAGACTCGGTGCCCACTCCTTGAGCTTCAGAGCAAGCTCGATTTCAGGTGCGCCGCCGCCGGCAACAACCTTTCCGTTTTCTATTGCAGCCTTTGTTACCTTCAGAGAGTCTGTCAGGCTTCTCTCGACCTCGTCAACGATGTGCTCTGTGCCTCCTCTCACGAGCAGTGTCACGGCCTTTGGATTCTTGCAGCCTCTGATGAACACCATCTCCTCGTCGCCGATCTTCTTCTCCTCGACCAGCTCTGCTTCACCGAGGTCCTCTGATTTGAGGTCTCTGAGATCAGTGATTATTTTTGCACCTGTTGCTTTGGCAATCTTTTCAATATCGCTCTGCTTAACTCTCCTGACAGCAAGAATTCCTGCCTTGGCGAGGTAGTACTGGGCCAGGTCGTCGATACCCTTCTGGCAGAATACGACATTCGCTCCGGTGTTTGCGATTGCATCCACCATGTCCTTTATCATCTTCTCCTCCTGCTCGATGAACCTCTGGAGCATCTCCGGGTCGGTTATTCTGATTTCTGCATCAGTTTCTGTCTCCTTAACTTCAAGGGCTGCCTTAAGCACGAGTATCTTTGCGTCCTTTATCCTCTTGGGCATTCCCGGGTGGACGACTTCTTTGTCGATGACTATACCATCTATGAGCTCTGTGTCCTCGACACCGCCACCCTGTCTCTTCTCTATCTTGATGTTGTCCACGTCAACCTCCCATTTTCCGTTCACCTGTTCTGCGACCTTTTTGACTGCCTGAACGACAAGGCTGCTCAGATGATTTATGGCATATTCTGCGTGCTTGCCTGTTATTGCGGTCGCTGCTATCTTTCTGAGCGTCTCCTCGTCACTTGGGTCGACTGAGATGGCAATGTTGTCGAGAACCTCCATGGCCTTCTCTGCAGCAAGTCTGTAACCCTTGGCGATGATCGTCGGGTGAATCTCGTTGTCAAGCAGCTCTTCAGCTTTCTTGAGCAGTTCTCCTGCAAGAACCACGGCAGTTGTTGTACCATCTCCTACCTCGTTCTCCTGAGTCTTTGCGATTTCAACAACCATTTTTGCTGCTGGATGCTCGATGTCCATTTCCTTCAGAATTGTAACACCATCGTTTGTTATCACAACATCTCCAAGGCTGTCAACAAGCATCTTGTCCATTCCTCTTGGACCGAGAGTTGTTTTAACAGCCTCAGCAATAACCCTCGCGGCCATTATGTTGAGTCTCTGGGCATCCCTTCCAACAGTTCTCTGAGTGCCTTCCTTCAAAATCAGTACAGGCTGACCCTGGAGTACCGCCATACCTTTCACCTCCCGGGTCTCTGGCATTAGTGGAATGAAACTTCTATATAAATATTTTGGTAAAGAAAAGGGCTGCGAGGCTCTGTAGCTTTAAAAGAGAAGTGCTGTGCATTTCAATTCGCAATTGGTGAGACTTCAGAAGATATTTATTCAACCTGAGCAGGTCTGATTTTAGGAATTTGTTTCAGATGAAGTCGTGTTGCGCTTTACTTGGCCACCACATCTCATCAGGACCACGTCTGGCCGGTTTGAGGAGAGCTTTAGAATAGAATCGGCAATAATCTTACTTTGCACGGTTGTCTTTCTTTTCCTCAAGCAAATTGTAAAAGTCCTTTGGATTTGAAACGCAGCTAAGCTCTTCCTTCATTACGATAACCACGCTGTCGCTCTGCACTTTCACTTTCTTTTCGACTATGTATGCAGCCATGGTCGAAATGATTCTGCTAATTCTCCCCATCAGGTCCACTCTCTTGTCTATTTCCCTCACCTGCTTTATACCTGTGAGAACAGGTTCGTTCTCGGGCTTTGAAATCACGTCAAAGGGTGCGTGTTTGACAGGGATCACGTCAACTCCAATCTCTCTAAGATCCTGTATTATCTTTTCTTCTCTTTCCCCGTATCCGGGGTGGGCAACCTCCCCCTCATCATCTTTCACAAAATTGAAGATATCTATCTCTTTAACAACACATTCTCCGAGAATTTCTTCGAGCTTGATGGCATTTTCGACGTTTGTGTCGATACCCTCTTCGTACAGCATAACAGTCCTTCTTGAGATCCCGAGGTGCATTGCAAGTTCGCCTGCAGACAGACCCTTCTCCTCTCGCACCTTCTTTATTTTTTCGCTGTCAAGTTTTACATAATATCCACCCGGGGCAGAGTAGATGAGGGGCAGTTCGTTGTCCACAACGACATCATAAAATGTTGCGGTATTTATTACCGGAATTCCGTATCTCGTGTACACAACACCTCTTTCAAGGAAGTCTGCCTTGTATCTCTCTCCTATAACTATGGGGCTTGCCTTGAGCGCCTTTGCGATGATTTTCATTTCCTTGGCCATCTCCTGCTTGAAGGAGTCTATGTTATACAGGACTTTAAGGAATAGGACTGTATCCTCTCTTCTTGCAACAATATCAAAACATCTCGGTTTAGTTTCAGCTAAATCGGTAACGACATATCCTGCCCGATCCAGAATTTTTATCACGTTGGTTATCAGCAATCCCTGCATTTCAGCATATATTTTTACGTGAGGCTATATAATTTTACCCCTCATAGCGTGTATCCGACAACGAACCTTTCGAATTTCTCGTGTTCGAGCAATTCCTTTGCTCCTCCGAAAAACGCGACCTTTCCACCTATCAGCATGAGTGCATTGTCCGCTATTTCCAGTGCTTTCAGCACATTCTGTTCAACAAGAATTATTGTCAACTTCAGGTCGTCTCTCAGGCTCACGACTCTCTCGAAAACCTGTGATGCGAACTTTGGGGATAGCATTGCGGTGGGCTCGTCGAGCATGAGCAGCTTTGCTCTTCTTATCAGAGCTGAAGCTATACCCAGAAACTGTCTCTCTCCACCGCTCAGCATTCCAGCTTTCCTGTCCATTTTGTCCTTCAGCTCTGGAAAAACGTTCAGTGCAAGCTCAAGCCTGTCTCTGAATTCACTCTCGTCGAGAATGTAGCCTGCGATTACCAGGTTTTCCCTGACTGTCAGGTCTGTGAAGACGTTGTCGGTCTGGGGGAGATAGGCTATGCCGAGCTTGGTCTTCTCGTGTGGTGGAAGGTGTGTTATCTCCCGCCCTTCGAATAAAATCCTGCCGTCATAGATGGTTGTGAATCCGAAGATGGTTTTGAGGAGCGTGGATTTTCCGCTCCCGTTAGGGCCAACTATTGCGGTTATCCTGTTCTTTTCTGCCTTAAAATCTATGTCAAAAAGAATGTGGAGTTCTTTGTAACCTGATGAAACTCCTTTCGTTTCAAGCACCCAGATACACCTCCACGACCTCAGGTTTTTCTATCACTTCTCTGCCGCCTTCTGCAATTAACCTCCCATTGCCCATAACATACACCTTGTCTGCATAGTCGAGAATTATGTCCAGCCTGTGTTCCACAATGAGGAATGTTTTTCCTGCATCACACAGTTCTTTTATTTTTTTCAGTATCTCATGGGCCAGCGCGGGTGCAACTCCTGCCAGGGGTTCATCCATTACAATCAGCCTTGCATCGGTCATCAGAGCTTTGCCTATTTCGAGAAGTCTAAGCTGTCCACCGCTTAATGTTTCGGCTCTCTCGAAGGTTAGATGATCTATGTTGAGGAATTCAAGTATATCGTATGCTTTTTCTACGGCGTCGTTCTCGAAATCCACCCAGTTTTTTAAAATTGCTCCTCTTAGACTTTCTCCAGGATTTTCCAGGGGCATGAGCATGTTCTCTATAACCGTGAGTTTCTTGAACGGTCTCGGTATCTGGAATGTCCTGACCATGCCCTCTTTGAATATTCTGTGGGGCGGAAAATTGGTGATGTCCTTGCCGGCAAACTCCACTCTTCCTCCGTCGGCTCTGTAGAACCCTGTAACCGTGTTTATAAACGTTGTTTTTCCGCTACCGTTGGGACCTATAATTAGTGTCAGTGACTCTCTCGGCACAGAAATGCTCACACTATCGAGGGCTTTGAGACCCTCAAAAAATTTAGAAAGATTGTATGTCTGGAGAATCATAGTCTTCTTCTCAGCCCGATAGCCAGAGCGATGCCCAGTATTCCAGCCACTATCTCAAATCCTGGTGTTGATTCAGATTTCTTGGCAGGTGCCTCTGGCCAGACAGGTTTGTGCTGCCAGTCAACACTCTGTGTTGCGAACTTCCAGATTCCTGCGGTTTCCCACTTGCCCTCCTTGTTCACGTAGTATATCGCGTAATCACCGCTTGCTCTGTCGTTCCACTCGTTCAGCACGATCTTTCCGCTGACCGGCTCAACCCCGTAATCTCCATTGCTGTACTTTTCTGTAACCACCGGCATCTTTTCAGCCATTGCATCCGGGTCGTACTGACCCTTCTCCTTGACAACTTCTGCATACGCAAGAGCAAGAACCCATGCAGCATCATATGCGTTCATTGCATACTGGTATGGGGAGTCTCCGTATCCTGCTTCCTTATACTTCACTGCGAGGTCATCGTATGCTGGACCTCTTGACTCGAAGAGGGTTGAGAACGTCCCCACCTTGGTAACCTTATCCTTCACGTTAACGGTCTTATCGCTGAGCGCGTTTCCATCACACCCGAACCACACAACTCCGAGGAGTGGAGACTCGTCAGGAACCTGAGCAAGCATGGTGTAAACTTCCTCGTATGAGAACGTAACAACGGCAACCTTATCGTATCCGTATTTGTCTGCGAGAGCCTTAACACCCTCTTCAAGGCTTGTTATGTAGGGTGAGAAGTCTGCCGGAACCTGGTCAGGATATTCAACAACCTTGGCAACTTCTATGCCGAGCTCTTCGAGCTGTGGCTTTATCTCCTCATAAAGTCCCTTACCCCATGCATTTCCTATGTATGTTATCACGACGCCCTTCACACCTGCATCTCTCAGTTCGCTGGCTATTGCCTTGCTCTGCAGATCATCGGTTCCAACAAACCTGAATATGAACTTCTTATCCTCAGGCTTTGCAAATCCGATTATCGTTGGCAGGGCGGTTGAAGAAGGCGAAACGATTATTATCTTGTTTGACGTCACGTAATCCTTTATGTTCGCAACCTCACCACTTCCCATTGGTCCGATTACGAGCTTTATACCCTTGCTGTTCAGGGACTGGATTTTCTGCAGGGCAACATTTGGATCGACTTTCGTGTCCTCAACGTAGAACTCTACAGTGTAATCCATCCCCTTTTCCTTGAAATAGTTGTTTATGTCCTCCTTCGCAATCTGGAGAGTATTTTTTATGTCGTTTCCATACGTCGTCAGTGGCCCGGAGAGATCGACCATAACGCCAATCTTTATCTCCTCGGCAGCCGCTAAAGGCAGCATTAGCCCCATTATAATCAGGGCTATGACACAATTTCTCAAGGTCATGATGGATAATGACCATTAATTTTTTAAAAAGTTTACTGCAAGAGCATGCTATGAGTTTGCTTGTCAACAATGCAGTAATCTATGCTAATCTTCTCACACTTCTGGCAATAAGCCTGACCATCACGTACATAACAACTTCCGTGCCCAACTTCGCTCAGGGAAGTTTCGCAGTATTCGCATCTTATTTTGCATACCTTACGTATACAATATTCAATTTTCCAACGCCCTATTTCTCAATTCCGTTTTCCATCATGTTTGGGGCGCTCATCGGAGTGTCGACATATTTGCTGGTGCTTAAACCTCTCATACAGAAGGAAGCATCAATTTTGATTTTGATGATTGCAACCCTCTCTTGGGACCTCATTCTCCTCGGTCTGATCGGCATATTTTCTGAGTCAATGTCCAAGATGATTATGGCTGATGCATCCAAGTTCAATTTTATCAGCCTTGATTTCAAGCTGGCCGGGATAAAGGGGATACTCATCTCTTCGACCCTGGCAGTGGTCTTTTCTCTTGCTTTCCTCTTTTTCCTTCTGTACCGCACAAAGTTTGGCGTTGCCATGAGGGCATCGATGGAAAATCCCTCACTGGCGGAGATCATGGGAGTCAATGTGGAAACTACAAGGCTGTTTTCCTGGCTGCTTTCCGGAGCTTTTTCAGGTCTTGCTGGAGCTTTGCTTCCATTCCTTCAGGAAACCTTTCAGACCACCGGTCAGATGATCATTGTTTCAATATTCGCTGCCAGTATTGTTGGGGGACTTTCGACGATATACGGTGCAATCCTTGGAGGCTATCTTGTGGGGTTGTCTGAAAGTCTTGTGACCTTCTGGTTGAGTAAGATATTTGGAATGTCTGTTCTTGTTTACACCAAAGCCGTCTCTCTCACCATCCTGATTCTAACCCTGCTCTTCATACCTAAGGGACTCACGTCTGTTAACTGGAGGAGGTATATATGGCGCTGGAAACGCTGATAAGCTCAATACTGCTGTGGTTTGGAATATATTCGATTATTGCCTTAAGTCTGAACATTGAATATGGTTACGGCGGAATTCCCAACTTTGGAAAGGCTCTGGCGGTGCTTATTGGAGCGTTTACCGCCGGCGCAATTGTCAACCGAATTCTGATATCTGCGTTTTCCATAAAGGGTGACACCATAACTCAGGCCAGCGGTTTCATGAAAAGCGTGGTCGATGAAGTTATCGCAGCCAATCCCGCGTTTGGCATAGGGCTTTTGCTTTTCTCGCTGGCACTGGCGGGGCTGGTTGGAGCCGCAATAGGTGGCCTCTTCATCCTTCCCAGCGCAAAGCTTGAAAGCGATTATCTTGCAATAACTCTCCTGGCGATAGCAGAGATAATGTTCATGATCGCGTACAACAATACTGCCCTTGTCGGGGGATACTATGGTGCCCCCGTACCTGACGTTCTTGCGTTTGTCTCTGGAAGCGTGAGAGAATGGGTTTTTGTGGGTCTGATTCTCTTCTTTGCGCTGATTACGTACCTCTTTCTCGAAAGGGCGCTCAATTCCCCTTATGGAAGACTGCTCAGGGCGATGAGGGAAGATGCAGTCGCTCTGCAGTTTTCTGGAAAGGACATAATGTGGGTGAGAATCAAAACCCTTGCATTCAGCTCTGCAGTAGCTTCAATGGCCGGTGTGCTGTATTCATATTATGCCGGAAACGTTATTGGGATTGTTAATCTATTTGCAAGGGTAAACTGGACGTTTTATCCTTTCCTAATGGTCCTCCTCGGGGGAATTTCCAATAACAGAGGTGTTCTTGCGGGAGTTATGAGCTTTGTGGTCATCTGGAGGCTGCTTGACGGGTATAAGCATGAGATCGCATCACTGCTGAATCTTCCGTTTGATGTGAACTGGCTGCAGTATATAATATTCGGCGTTCTGATGATAGTGATTCTCTACTATAGGCCCGAAGGGTTGATTAAAGAAAAACCAATTGAAACGGAACCATTAAAAGATCTCAGGTCTAAACGGTCAGAGAAAGCCTGAAAGCGTGCTTGGAGATTCCGTAGTAATGCTTTATGGTCTCCTCTATTTCAAATCCGTTGCTCATGTAGAAGTCAAGCGCCGAGCTGCTCACCGAGACATCTGCGTAAATTTTTCTGAACCCACGCTTGAAAGCCTCTTTTCTTGCCCCATCCACGAGAGCCTTACCTATTCCGGACCCTCTGTACCTGTTGTCCACAATAAGGCTCCCGATGTGAAAACTGTTTTCGTCCCAGTACAGAACAGCAAACCCCGCAATTTCTCCGTCTTCTTCACACACTATCACTTTCTTGCTGTAGTCGGTCTTTGAAAGGTCTGCAAAAACGCTGTATCCGAAATGCTCGTATTCGGCAATGATAATCTCTTCAACCTCTTCATCTTTCATCTCTCTGACGAGATAGCCCGTAAGCACATCTACCATGGAGAACATCCATTTAAATAATTTTTGTTCAGTAGTTGGTGTAAAAGCACTCCCCGGAAATTATTTTCTCATTCCCGCGCTCTGTTCTTATAATCAGGCCCCCATCTATGTCGATGTCCATGGCCATACCCATGTATCTTCGTCCTCCGGCATCGATTACCACATGCTTTCCAATGGTGCTGCTGAGCCCCTTCCATTCTCCGAGTATTGATTCCCACTCTGAAGGGTATCTTTTCATCAGCTCTGAAAGATTTCTGCACAGCCTGACAAAAACATCTGTTATGCTGACACTTTCGTCAATTTCTTTGAGGGATACTGCTTTATCTCTCAGATGATCTGGTATTTCGTTCTTAACGTTAATTCCTATTCCTATGATTACTCTGGCCGAAAGCTCTTCCCCTACAAACTCACTCAGTATTCCTGACACCTTTTTGTCGTTTATCAGTACATCATTCGGCCATTTTATCCTTGCTCCGTAATTCTCAAGTGTTTTGGCAACAGCCACCCCCGCCAGAAGGGTCAGTTTTGGTATTTCGTTTACAGGAATGCTGAGGTTCAGAGAAAATGAAACATACAGCCCACCCCTCTGGCTCTCCCATTTCCTGCCGATCCTTCCTCTTCCAGCACTCTGGGTCTCTGCAAAGACTGCCGAATTTTCGACCTCTTTTGCAAGTCTGTTTGTGGAGTCAACTTCTCTGAAGTAGTGGAAGTTCTGCAGCCCCGGAATTTCTTTCAGGGCGAGAGCCATATCGAATGGTGACGGGTCAGGTTTGGATACGATTCTGTACTTTGGCCTTCTCTCCAGAATGTATCCTGTTTCCTCAAGTTTATGGACGAATTTCCACACAGATGTCCGGCTCACGCCGAATTTTTTCGCCAGCTCCTCCCCGCTCGCACCC
Organism: Geoglobus acetivorans; assembly: GCF_000789255.1. NCBI lineage: Archaea > Methanobacteriati > Methanobacteriota > Archaeoglobi > Archaeoglobales > Archaeoglobaceae > Geoglobus > Geoglobus acetivorans. Next base: position 1,496,861 of record NZ_CP009552.1, on the reverse strand, counting down.
TTTTTCAGTTCTGTGAACATGTCGAGTCTTCTGTCGTTCAGCTCAATTTTCATCGAGAAATGTACCGCAAACATTTATTTAAGCATTGAGAAATTCTCTGTATGCCTCTTGAACGCCTGATATTTGAACTCGCCTCGCTGAAATCTGTTCCGAGGTCTGGCTGGCTGAAAGTAGGTATCGAGAATCCTGAAAGCGTTGCCGAGCATTCATTTCTGTCAGCCGTAATAGCATTCTTTCTCGGTTTAATGGAATACGGTAATCTGGATGATGCTGCTAAGTGCGGTATTGCAGCACTGTTTCACGATTCAGCAGAGGCAAGAACCCTTGACCTTCATAAGCTTGCGAAGATGTATGTTGATGTGGATACAGAAAAAGCGTTTGATGACCAGATGGATTTTGAGGAAGCGGGACTGCTGAAAGATATGCTTGAAAGGTATGCTGACATCGTCCATGATGCCGATAAGCTTGAACTGTATGTACAGAGCAGAATATATGGGCTGAGAAACTCTGATGCAGAGCTTTTTGGACAGAACATTGAGCTGAAAACGAGTTCAGGGCAATCACTTTACAGGAAGCTTGAGAATACCGATCCAAGGTGGTGGATGGAATTTGAGGTTCGTGGTTGACAGGATGCTTGGCAAGCTAGCAACCTGGCTCAGAATCTTTGGGTATGACACTCTTTACATCGGAGACTTCGAAGTTGATGATGAGGACACATTTCTTCTTGAAAACTTCCTGGACAGAATTCTCCTGACGAGAGATAAGGAGCTTTACGAACGATGCGTCAAAAAAGGAAGGAGTGCTGTTTTCATCGACAGCGACAGTGTAATTGAGCAGATCAGAGAGATGCAGGGATTTGGGATAAATACAGAGATCAGGATGGAGAGATGCAGTGTCTGCAACACCCCTCTGAGAAAGCCGACTGAACATGAGGCAGAGGAGGTGATGAAAATGGAAGGCATAGAGGAGAACCTGATGGAAAGGTACGAGCTCTGGTACTGTGAGAAGTGCAGAAAGCTGTACTGGCTTGGCAGTCATTACAGGAATATGGTTAGGTTTCTGGAGGGTTTGAAATGATGGTTGCATGTCTGGTTAACACGTATGATAAACTGAAGCTTCATGAGATCCATCTCAGGACAATAGCAAGGGCTGCTCCGCTCTGTTATGCTTACGACTTTCATCTCGCCCTCTTTGATTTCAATTTCTGGAAGGAACGGGGCGAGCTTGTCAGGGACGTTATGGATTACACCACCATCGGTGGGGGTGGCAGGTATCTAAAAATGCTTGAAGATGAGGGAAGGCTGCATTTAATCAGTAAAATCCCTTCCCATTTTGGAGAGGTTGTTGCAACAACTTCCAAACCGGAAAATAATGTTCTGTCGCTTGAGGATATTCGGAAACTTAAATCTGCCTGTTTTCTCATCGGTCTTGGAAGAAAGGGTCTCCCAAAAGATTTAATAAAGAGAGCCAGATACAACCTTGACGTAACATTCAGAGGAGTGAGCCTTGAAACCTGCAGTGCAATCGGTGCAATACTCGCGTTAGTCTGGGTGGTGAGGTATGGAGGATGTTAGGATTTGCCCGGAACATGGATTTTACAGGGGAGAAACCTGTGATGTTTGCGGCTATTCTGGAGAGGTTGTGATTCCGAAGGAAAAGGTTGAGAGACTCGGAAAGTTCATATCGGGCGTTCTGAGGCACTTTCCTGACAAATTCCGTCTGGAAATGGATGAAAATGGATGGGTGGACTTTGAACGCCTGCTGAGAATAGTTTCGAGGAGGTACAGGTGGGCGAACAGGTGGGTTGTAAAAGCCCTGATCTACAGCGATAGGAAGGGCAGATATGAGCTCAAGGAAGGAAAAATAAGGGCGAGATATGGACACAGCGTTGACGTTAAGCTTACAGACATGCCCGATGCTGAGGAAGACCTGCTCTACTATGGTACAAGCGAGGAGGAGTCCGTGAGACTTCTTGATCTTGGAATCAAGCCTGTCAACCAGGCTTATGTGCATCTCTCAACGACACTTGAAAAAAGCGAGGAAGTTGCAAGATTGAGGACTGACGAGCCAATAATTCTGGAAATAGATGCAAAAAAGGCGAGAGAAGACGGTATAAGGCTGATAAAGGTCAATGAGCATATAGTTCTCGCAAAAGAGATACCTCCTGAATATATTCTAAGGGAGATAAGACTCTAATTTTTTGGTCTCTCAAACTCTGGCCTCAGTTCGGTGACGTTTGTGAGGAAATAACTTTCGTTTCCGTTTACTATTTTTACGGCAACAGGTTCCTTGAAATGCACTGTCTCATTGAGCTGAATCGTTACGGATGTGAAGCCGGCATGGACTAAGGTGTAGTTCCCCAGGATGAAATTTTCCGTAATTTTCTTTGAAAATTCTCCTCCGAGAATAAATGCAAGGAAGCCTTCAAACGGATTCAGGTCGTAGTTTATTTTCAGGGTGGAGGTACTGGCATTGTATTCAAGCCTCTGTATATCCCAGGCTCCGGCGATTCCCGAGAATAGCAGTACGATGACCACCGCTGCAACAAGTTTTCGCATTACTTTATGGCCTGAGATGTGCTTTAAATTCTTTTCCGTGGAAAATATAAATAGAAATCTTAATTTAAATGGAAATTTTCACTCTATCGTTATTGCTTCTACCGGGCAGTTATCCGCGGCTTCCTGGCAGCACTCCTCAAGACCCTCGCATTCGCCAACAACGTGGGCGAGACCATCGTCGCCCAGCTGGAAAACCTCAGGACAGATGCTCTCACACGTCCCGCAGCCCGTACATGTGCTCTCATCAATCACGACCTTCATCATATCACCTTAAAATCAAATCAGATTATGAAGGATTTAAGCGTTTCCCCTAAGAAATTCTTTGATGTTTGCCGAATGGAAATGAATGTGGCTGTAACCTGCGAGCGTTCTGTGGGCCATAGCCCCATCCAGACCACATGCGATTCCCTTTCCATCCGTTCTGAAGGCGAACTTCACATCGCTGTCAGGGTGAGCGACGCTGTAGTGGAATTCGTGACCTCTGAAAGATCCGGTGAAATAGGGGTTGTCTCGTATAACCTCTCCTCTGATGTATCCGAGTGCCTGGAGTTTTTTCGTGAATTCGATGTCCAGATCAAGGACACCCGCCATTTTTCTTTTTTTTCCGTCAATCTCGAGCGTTCTTGAGAGAACCATCATGCCCCCACATTCAGCATAGATGGGTTTCTCGTCAAGGGCCTCCTTCCTTATAAACCTGAGGAATTCCGGAAACTCGTAAAGTTCGGGGTATCCGCCCCCGATGTAGTATGCATCGCATTCGATTCTTTCTCCTTTCAGGGGGGAGAAGAACTCAATTTTGCCAAACTTCCTGAGAGCCTCAAGGTTATCTCTGTAGTAAAACGAGAATGCCTCGTCAAAAGGAACTCCGATTTTGAATCCGCCTCTTTCAGTCTCTTTAAATTCCTTGCAATCAATTTCCAGCTCGCTTATCTCCAGGATTCCGTCTATGTCTATGTGTTCTTCGGCAAATTCAGCAATCCTGTCCAGGTCTCTCTCCACCTCCATACCCAAGTGCAGTCCCAAGTGTCTGCTCTCCACTTTCAGCAGGTCTGTTTCCGGCACAACTCCGAATACCCTGTAGCCCTTTTCCTCAAAAACCCTCTTCAGTCTCTCATGGAATTTCGTTGCGCTGTTGAATATAACTCCTGCCACGTTAAGCCTTCTGTCGTAATTTCTGAATCCTTCAAACATGGCCAGTGCCGATACTGACATTGCCCTGACGTTCATTGTAAGTATGACTGGAATATTCAGGATTCTGGCAATGTGGGCGGTCGACGAGAAGGTCGTCAGGTTGTATCCATCATATAGCCCCATAACGCCTTCGATCAGGGCGACGTCCTTTCCTCTTGTCCACCTGCAGAAAGACCTTCTGACACCGTCTTCCCCCATCATGAATGCATCGAGGTTCACTCCCCATTCGCAAAAGGAGTAATGTGTTGGATCGATGAAATCGGGACCAACCTTGAACGGCTGAACTTTCAGTCCCCTTTTCATCAGAGCTGAGGTTATGGATATTCCTATGGATGTTTTTCCAGAACCACTGTTTGTTCCGGCAATTACGAAGGCGTGCATGAATTTTCCCCCTCTTTTTTAATCATCCGCTTCGAAAGTTTTTTAAATATTGTCAATTTTTCTTGACAAAAAATCAAGAGAGGTGGTTTAATGCACATCATGGAGGGTTTTCTTCCACCGGTATGGGCCGTGTTCTGGTATGCAGTGTCGCTGGTTTTCGTTGTTTACGGAGCAGTGAAGTCAAAGAGACTGATTGATGAGAACCCGAAAAACAAAGCTCTGCTGGCTGTGGCTGGGGGGTTCATTTTTGTCCTGTCGTCTCTGAAAATTCCTTCTCCCGTTACCGGTAGCTGCTCTCATCCAACTGGCACGGGAATTTCAACGATGCTTTTCGGGCCTTCGGTTACTGCATTTCTTTCGGCAATAGTTCTTCTGTATCAGGCATTGCTCCTTGCTCATGGAGGGCTTACAACGCTCGGTGCCAACACGGCGTCAATGGGTATTGTGGGACCATTTGCCGGGTGGCTGGTTTACAGGGCTTTGAAGGGCAGGGTGAGCCTCAAGGTGAATGCATTCATAACCGCAGTTGTTGCCGACTGGTTCACCTATGTTGTGACGTCTCTGCAGCTCGCACTGGCTTTTCCGGGGACCAGCATGATAAACTCGGCGCTCACGTTCATGGGCATCTTTGCTCTAACTCAGATTCCGGTTGCGATTGTTGAGGGAATTTTCTCTGCTCTGCTCATAGGTTACATTGCACAGATTGACCGCAATGCGGTGAAGGAAGGGGTGGTGGCGTGAAAAGGATGCTGTTCATGCTGATACTGGCATTTATGGTTCTCCAGCTTCCGCTGGCAAAAGCTGAAAACTGGTCAGGAGCGGATGAGAAAGCTGAGGAGGCAATAAAACAGCTCTCTCCTGACTATGAGCCGTGGTTTTCACCGGTCTGGGAACCACCGAGCGGTGAAATCGAGAGCCTGCTCTTCAGTGTTCAGGCAGGTATCGGAGCGTTTGTCGTTGGTTACGTGATCGGCAGGCACGGTGCTGGTAGAGATGCACGAAACGCTTGAGGAAATCCAGGCAAACTCAAGAAAACTCATAGATGGGCCGGTGAACGTTTATTTTGTTATCTTTTCATTTATTCTCCTGTATGCGTTCAACAAAACACCGGTTTTTCTCTTAGCATTCCTCATCTTCTCAGCCCTGTGTCTTTACTCGACTGGATTCAGCTACTTCAGGTTTTTGAGAGTGCCGTCATACTTCATAGCTCCTGCTCTCTTTGTGATTGCTGTCATCACGCCTGGTGAGCATCTCGTATGGCTCATCAGCAGGGAAGGTGTGGAGACAGCTTTCAGGACATTTCTGAGAACGTATTCGTCCCTCTCGCTCATGCTCTACCTGATCTTTACAACCAGCATTCCCGAATTGCTGTCTGCCCTGAAAAAACTCAGATTGCCCGATTTTGTCGTTGAAATGATGTCTCTGATTTACAGGAGCATACAGATCTTTCTTGACGAGCTTTTCAGGCTTGAAACATCTGCAGAATCAAGACTGGGCTTTGCGAACAGAAAGAGTTTCGTGAGGACTGCTGCTTTGATTGGATATTCGATGTTTGTGAAATCATTGGATAGAGCGGAAAAACTGGACATGGCGATGGAAGCAAGGTGTTACTCGGGAAAAGTCCCGGTCGTTACAGGAGGGAATAGAGGGACGGTTCATGCACTGGTGATAGTCCTTCTCCTGACTCTTGCGGGGGTGGTACTCTGATAGAGGTCAGAAATCTGTGGTTTTCTTACGGGGACAGGGATGTCCTTAAGGGAATCGATATGGTTGCTGAGAAAGGAGAGGTAACGATACTCATGGGAAGGAATGGGGCGGGAAAATCAACTCTTTTAATGCACCTGAACGGACTTTTAAGACCTGACAGAGGCGAGATTTATGTTGATGGGGTGGAGGTGAAATACGACAGAAAGTCACTCGTTGCGCTGAGGAAGAAAATAGGATTTGTTTTTCAGAATCCGGACGACCAGATCGTCGCTCCGACCGTATGGCAGGACGTCGTTTTCGGGCCTGAAAATGTGGGGATTAGAGATGACGGTAAAATCATGTCAATTCTGAAAAAGCTCGGTCTTGGTGGTTACGAAAACAGACTCTGCAGCAGGCTCAGCGGTGGAGAAAAGAAAAGAGTAACAATAGCAGGAGTCCTCGCAATGGAGCCGGATTATGTGGTGATGGACGAACCTACGGCAGGAGTGGATGGTCTCGGGTTGAAAGAGATAATTGAGATTGTCCTGGAAATGAAAAAGGAGGGGAGAGGATTGATAATCTCAACACACGATTACGACTTCGCAAGGGCTGTGGGGGACAGGTTTTTGATCATGAATGAGGGCAGGGTCATCTTCGATGACGTTTACATCGATCACTCCATCGCGGAGAGGTGTGGGGTCAGGACATGGTACAATGGCGGAGAGGTCGTGATTGTTCCCGATAATTCCTGCCTCCCGGATCCAGATGAATTTGACTTCGTGGCTGTTATGGGGAAAAGTGCAAGAGAATGGCTTGAGAGAGAAGGAGTTGAGCCGGATATAACATCTGCTGCAATGGAAAGGGCTTTCCTTAGGGCCATAGGGGGTTCAAGGATAATGCTTGTATGCTCTGAAAGCATGATAGATGTTGTGAAGAGGGAAGCGGTCAATTATCCTGTAAAGGTCACCGTTCAGAAAACAGAGGTTGTGAGGGTATGAGGGGCTTTGTGTATATTGTTGGAGCAGGTCCTGGGGACCCCGAACTCATAACTCTCAGGGGACTCAAGGCTCTTGAAAAAGCGGATGTAATTCTGTATGATGCGCTCATCGATGAAGGAATCTTTGAGCTTGTTGATTGTGAAAACAAAGAGCTTGTTTATGCTGGAAAAAGAAAAGGCGATGGTAACGGGGAGAAAAGGCAGAAAGAAATAAACGAAATGATGAAAAAATATGCGCTTGAGGGGAAGACTGTTGCGAGGCTGAAGGGAGGGGATCCCGGAATTTTTGGCAGGCTTGCGGACGAAATTCTCTTTCTGAAGGCGAACAGAATACCGTTTGAAATAATTCCCGGAGTAAGCTCTTTGAATGGTGTTCCTGTCCTTGCCGGAATTCCTCTGACTGCCAGGGGGATTTCATCACTCACAGTTCTTTCGGGAAGAGAGGATTTCGGGATTGAGGCGATATTGGGAGGAACGTTTGTGGTCATGATGGGGAGGGATAGCATCCAGAGCGTTGCGGAGAGGATGATTGAAATTGGTATCAGCCCCGATAAACCTGCCGTTGCAATCGAGAACGGCACTCTGGATACTCAGAGGATCGTTAAGGGAAGATTGAAGAACATAGGTGAAAAAATGAGGGATTTCAAAGGGCCGGTACTGTTCATTGTTGGAGATGTTGCTGACCTCCTGCCCTGAATGCGGAGTTGAGAATGGCGTAGGTTATGAACGTATCCTCGCCGATGGGTTCGCAGATGACAATCTTCTTGCCATCCATTTCCGTGACTTTCACTCCCCTTCCCTCGTCGAGGTTGAAGAACGCTGGCAGGTCTTTCGTTACATGCAACCCATAGGATAGAAACATTGGAACGAGGAAAATCAACTCCGATTGCATTTCTCTGACAACTGCATCGGGTGTGGGTTCTCTGTCTCCCGTGGCGTAGGCTATCTCGACTTCATCGAATATGCCAAAGCTCTGGATTCTCTTCTTATGCTCTGCCATAACTTCGGCATAGTGGGGCCGATTGCTGCCGTGTCCGACGATAATCAAACCCCTTTTCATTCTTTCACCCTCACAAAGACGATTGTGTAATTCTCCTCAGCGGTAAAGGAGTCCTGGACTTCATAAATCTTCTCATTTTCATTTTCGAGATTTTCGAGTATCACCATCTTTTTTCCTGGAAAGTCAAGCTGGACACCCTTTCTTGTCAGGATCAGCATGTTTCTCTGCCCCAAAAATTCTGGATTCTGGCTGTGGGCATTGAAAACGCTCACATCGCAGATGTCAGCCTTAACCCTTGCAAGTGCAATTTGAACGCTCGAAATCCCGGGGATTATTTTTGCATCTTTGAAAAATCTGCCCAGGCCTGCAACCATCGGATCACCCGTTGAGAGAACAGCAACATCTCTCTCTGCACCTTCACGTTCGATTTTTCTGTAAACGTCTTCATCGAACCTCTTCAAAACAGTCGCTTTTCCCTTAACCCACTCTTTGGCAATTGTTAACGCTCTTTCGCTTCCATAAACCTTCTCAGCTCTTGAAATTGCTTTTTTTGCTTCGTCCGTGAGATGTTCTTTCTTGAGTCCAACTCCGACAACGAACAGCACAGCTTCATTACGTCACTGCATTTAAAAAATTGTGGTTCAGTGTCCTATGAACTCTCTCAGTGCAAGCAACTTTTTGTAGTCCTCGTAGGTCAGAATGCTGTCCCAGTGGCCGCTCAGCTTTGCAATTATGAAGAACCCGAACAGCATGGCGACAATCGTCAGAGGATATATGAACCTGCTCATGCTTTTCCCCGCCACTTTAAGAGACAGGTAATCATGAGGACACGTTTTAACGCATTCCAGGCACATTATGCATTCCGGACCGTTGACCGATTCCCTCTCACTTATCTCGATAAACGAGGGGCATACTTCGTCGCATCTTCTGCAATATGTGCAATCGGTTTTTTCAATTCTTGCCGGCGATAGGTATGATAGAATGCTGAGTAGGGCTCCGTAAGGGCACAGGAATCTGCACCAGAAGTTTCTGACAAAAAGGGTTAGAATGATTATCAGTGCAGTAACAGCAATTGTCAAGGTTCCTGGCTTAAGCCAGAAATCCAGCAGTTTAACATCTGCTATCGCCCAGTATGGCGAAAAGATGAACGCTGTAAGCTCTTCTGGTCTCATCGGGAGGATGAGATAAAGGAAGAACAGCAGAAGCAGGTATTTTATGATTCTGGCATAACTGAATCCCCTGAGGTTTTTCCCTGAAATCTTCTTTCCTGCGAGGCTCACCATCTCCGAGAGGAATCCGACCGGACATACCCACCCGCAAAAACCTCTTTTCAGAAGTACCGCTGATAGTATTATTGAAAGAAATATTACAAGAGCTGCCGGATGGATTGGATCAATGTAATGGTTTACGATCAGATTTTTTAATGATACGAGTGCACCAATTGGTAAAAAAGCTTCGATTGATACAGGTCTGCTCACGTAGGGCCAGCCAGCGTCGAAATGCTTGACGAAGAGGTAAAGCCTTACCCATGAATATGTTGCAAGAGTGAAGAAAAAGACCTGAAAGAACCTTCTGTAATGCTCAATAATGAATGAACGCCATTTTGTTTCGTTCATGGCGGTATGTTCTCCCTCCAGGCTTTATTTGTTATCCCGAACATTTTCGACTCCAAAAGGCAATGCTTTAATACAATGTCAAATTTTCTTGTTCCAATGGAAAGTAAACTTAATCAAGGAAAGTTCACGAAGGATGAGGTCATTGGCATAGTGTTTTCAAAGTTAATGCCGGGCAGGAGCTGGGTGTTTGCTGACATAGGTAGTGGAACAGGAAGGGTGGCAGAATTCTTTTCGAGATATGTCCACAAGGTTTATGCGGTTGAGGTGGATGGAGAACTGGTTTCACGGCTTGAGGAAAAATTCAGGGGGACAAATGTGGAGGTTATATACTCAGATGGTTACGATTTTCTGAAAGAACATGAGGTTGATGGGGTTTTTTTCGGCGGGACGAGGGACATAGAGAGGATGATTGATGTTTGCAGAGCAAACAGGATTGCAGTTAACTGTGCGAGAATGGATGTGGCTCTCAGGGTTGCAGAAAAGCTTAAGGAGAAGGGGATGTTTGAGGAGATAGTTCTTGCAAGCATATCTAAAAGCTACGAACTTGCGGGAGGCATGGCTTTTAAATCTTACAATCCTGTTTTCGTGGTGGTCGGGCATGCTTTACGGAGTTAGTCTTGGGCCGGGCGATGCGGAACTTGTAACTCTCAGGGCTAAAAAAGTGATCGAGCAGGTGGATGAAGTTATTGTGCCGGGAAGGCTTGCTGAGAACGTGGTAAGAAATTACAGGGAGGATGTCAGAGTCGTTGAATTTCCGATGGGCAATGCTGAGAAAATTGTTGATGTGCTTTCCAGTGAGCTTGCACAGAGATGCGTTGAAGAGGACATAGCTTTCTGTGTGCTGGGAGATGTTGCATTTTTTTCGACGTTTCAGGATGTGTTCCATGCTGTGAAACAGAGGAATCCTGGAGTTGATGTTGAACTTGTTCCAGGTGTACCGAGCTTTACAGCCGTTTTCTCAAAACTTAAAAGGTTTGTTGACTCTTCTTTCAGAGTAAGTTCGGCTCTCGATGGCGAAGAGCGATATGTAGTTGTTTTAAAAGCAGTCAAGTCTTTGGAACTGGCTGAAACGCTCAGAAATGAGGGCTACAGAGTTGTCCAGGTAGAGAGGATGTTCATGGAGGGAGAGTCCATTGGGGAGCCGAAAGAAAAGTCGTCGTATTTCACTTTGCTGGTGGGGTGGAGATGAAGGTATATTTTGCGGGTTTCGGTCCTGGCAACCCGGAACTTCTTACAGTAAAAGCCTACAAACTGCTAAAGGAGGCAGATCTCATAATCTACCCGGGTTCGCTTGTTGAGGCTGGGTTTCTGGATGAATTCAGTGGTGAAAAGGTGGACAGCTACGGGAAAAGTCTCGAGGAAATCGTTGATTTAATTGAAAAGGCCGTCAGAGAGGGGAAACTTGTGGTCAGGTTGCAGAGCGGCGATCCAAGCATTTACGGGGCGATAAATGAGCAGATTGCGGAGCTTGAAAAGCGTGGGATTGAGGTTGAGGTGATCCCGGGAGTCAGCAGCATCTTTGCATCCGCATCCGCAATGAAGAGCGAGTTAACCTCGCCAGACATCCCGAGTGTGGTGGTAACAAGACCGGCAGGCATGACACTCGAGAAGGATGAGATTGAGGAGTTTGCGAGAACAAATTCCACGCTGGTAATTTTGCTGGGGATAGATAAAATCAGAGATATTGCCGAGAGAGTGGGGAAAATCAGAGGTTATGATGAGCCCGTGTGCGTTGTTTACAGGGCGAGCAGAGAGGACGAGCGGGTTATTGAGGGAACTCTTGCCGATATCGCTGACAAGGTAGAAAAGGCAGGAATCAGAAAAACTGCAACAATAATCATAGGCAGAGCCATAAAAACTGCAAGGAGGTCGATACTATACGCATCGCGGTAGTTGGATTTGAAAAAGACCTGGAAAAGCTGAAAAAAGTTGCCGGATTTTTAAGTGGAGAAATTGTAATCTATGAGAAAAATGTGTGGGAGAAACTTGCTGATTGTGATGCAATCGTTGCCATCATGCCCACCGGCATTGTCGTCAGGGGGGTGTGTGGAATTATAAAGAGCAAATGGGCTGATCCTGCTATCGTGGTGATTGACAAGGGGATGAATTATGCAGTACCTCTCCTGGGAGGGCACCATGGAGCGAACGAGATTGCTCTGAGGCTTGAGAAGCTTGGAATGAGGGCAGTGATAACCACCGCAATGGAGTTCGAGGATGGGCTGAGTGTGGGCATCGGATTCAGGAAAAATTCCATGGCTGAAGAAATAATCTGCGCTATTGAACGGGCTTTGAAGGAAATTGGGGCTGGAAAGAATGATATCCGTGTAATTTCAACGTGGGAGGGAAAAAAAGGCAGCGAGGAACTGATAAGGGTGTCTGATTACTTTAAGAGACCTCTCATGTTTCTGAGTGATCAGGAAATTAACAGCACGGAAGTCCTGTCTGAATCTAAGGCTGACCGTATCGGACTTAAGAGTGTTAGCGAGGCATGTGCTCTTTATTTTTCGAGAGAAAAAAAGATTTTACTTCCCAAAAAAATTTACGGAGGCGTTACAGTTGCAATCGCAAGGTAAGCTTTATGTCGTTGGGATAGGACCCGGATGCAGGGAATTGCTTACGCTTAAAGCTAAAGAAGTCCTTGAAAGTGCAGATTATGTTATAGGGCATAAAAGATACCTTGATTTTGTCAGAGATATTATAACTGGCAAGATCGTAGAGAGCGGAATGGGCAGAGAGGTTGAGAGAGTGAAAAAGGCCATAGGGCTTGCAGGGGAAGGTTATCTTGTCTGTCTTGTTAGCGGTGGAGATCCCAGCATTTACGGACTTGCCCCTCTTGTTGCGGAGGTCATTTACAGGAATGGAATCGAAATTGACTGGGAAGTGGTTCCGGGAGTTTCTGCCTTAAATGCAGCTTCCCCTCTGTTTGGCTCTGCCATAGCCGGGGATCATGCCGTGATCAGTTTGAGTGACCTGCTCACTCCATGGGCCCTCATCGAAAGGAGGCTGAGAACTGCACTTGAGGGGGATTTTGTTATTGCGCTGTACAATCCCTCGAGCAGAAAGAGGAAATCCCGGCTGGAAAATGCTGTTGAAATAATTCAGGAGTACAGGGGCAACTGCTTTGTTGCCCTCGCCAGAAATGTTTGCAGGGATGGTGAGGATATCAGGGTTGTGCGACTCGATGAGGTTGTAGGACTTGCGGACATGCATACGCTGATCATAATCCCTTCGTCTGGAACAATCGTGGATGGTGGTCAGATGATAACTCCAAGAGGATATTCGGAGAAATATGATCTGGAGGTGTGAATGTGCAGGATATGGGCAACGTCACGTTAGATGCGGACGAAATTGTGAGGAAGAGTTACGGGATTGTGGAGAAGTATGTCAGGGGAGAAACTCTGGAAGAAAAAGTCATTCAGAGGTGCATAATTGCAACCGGAGATCCGAATGTAAAGGATCTAATCGTTTTTAAAGGAAACGCTGTTGAGGCAGGAATACTGGCGGTGCTTGAGAACACAACAGTTGTGTGCGATGTGAACATGGTTTCTGCGGGGATAAACAGGAGAAGGTTCAGAGGGGATGTGTTTGTGGCCGTTAAGCATGGGAATGACACCAGACTTACGAGAGCCATGTGCGGAATGTACGCTCTGAGGGAAAAGGTGGATGGAGGAATCGCCATTGTGGGCAATGCACCATCTGCGGCAATAGCTCTTTACAATCTCGTGCAGGAAGGTGTGAGGCCAAAGTTCATCATAGCAACGCCCGTGGGGTTTGTGAATGCCAGTGAGTCGAAGGAAATGATCCGGGAGCTTGATATTCCGTCAATCACGACCGCAGGCACGAGAGGTGGCTCGACACTCGCAGTTGCCGTGTTCAACGCCCTCGTGAATCTTGCTTATGAAAGACCCTCTTGAACTTTACAGTTACCCGGAGGAATGGGTCGAAAGGGAGGCAGAGAAGACAGGCCCTGACAGAGTGAGGAGCAGGATAGAGTCAGGACTTTACATTCTCACCCACAGGGGATGGCTGAAGAGAGGTATAACAACTGCGACAACCGCCTCAGCTTCGGCGATAGGAGCGATAGCATCCCTTTTCGGAGAAAGTGAGAAGGTCGAGGTATGGACTCCCGCCGGGATATATGTCGAGGTGGGAGTTAAAGCAAAAAACGGGGTGGCAGTGGCAAAAAAATTCTCTGGAGACCACTCGTTTGATGTCACTGACGGTGTTGAGATAAGAGCAGAGGTGAGTGAAAGTCTCGAGTTTGGAGAGGGTATTGGTAGGTTCAGACGAAAACCTGCTGTCAGTCTCTCGGCCAGGAATCAAATTCTCAGAAATATCGAAATGACAAGAGCAAAATACGATTATGATGGTTCAGTCAGAATAACTATTCCCAAAGGTAATGCTTTAGCCACTCTCACGGACAATCCCCGAATCGGAATAAAGGGTGGGATTTCCATCCTCGGAACCACTGGCTTCGTCGAACCCTGGTGTGATGAGCTTGTTGATGCCAAGGTGATGATAGCCAAGCAGTATGATCGCGTGGTGCTCACGACAGGCAGGAAGGGGTGGAAGTGGGCGAGAGAAAATCTGAAAGGTTTTCAACCGTTCGTCATGGGGGTTTATTTTGAGAAGGCTCTTCGGGAGCTTGATGGGGAGATAGTCATCGCCGGGCTGCCGTCTCTGATTATCAAGTGGGCGATTCCGGAGATGAGGGGAAAAATCCTGAGGGGGATTGATCCTGAAAAATACAGAAAGACAGTCCTTGAAAAAGCAAGGGAGATAAACAGCAACGTTTTGGATGTGATTCTTCTGAGGAGTTAGATTTCCATCTCTGCCGGTTAACGGTTTTCGGGCAGGGAGGCAAATGACCCCTTGCAGGGTGTGTTTTGTGCTTTTGATCTTGGCGGTTATGCATATAACAATACATCAAACGCAAAACTTAAAAACATTCTGGGTAAAATGTTTACAGCCATCGGGCTTTTCTTCGAAAAATCCAGAAAAAAGGAGATGTTTATGATGCCAGAAATGTTACAGGATAAGGTGTATAAAGGAACGACAACCGTAGGGATAGTGTGCCGTGACGGCGTTGTGATGGCAACGGAGAAAAGGGCAACAATGGGTCACTTCATTGCCAGTAAGAGGGCCAGAAAAATCTACCAGGTCTCTGACAGGGTTGCGATGACAACTGCGGGAAGTGTTGGTGATGCACAGTTCCTTGCGAGGCTTATCAAGGTTGAGATGAATCTCTATGAGGCACAGAAAGAAAAAAGACCTACGGTTAGGGCGATAGCCACCATGACTTCTAATCTCCTCCACTCAACAAGGTACTTCCCGTATCTTGTTCAGCTGCTCATTGGAGGGGTGGATGAAAATGGTGCGAGTGTATTCTCCATAGACCCTATTGGGGGAGCTATTGAGGAGACAGACATAGTTGCGACAGGTTCAGGCTCTCCAATGGCGTACGGTGTGCTTGAAGATGCCTACACAGAGGGTCTGACAGTGGATGAGGCAGTTGAGCTTGCGGTGAGGGCAATAAACTCAGCAATGAAAAGAGACTCTGCAAGCGGTGATGGGATCGATGTGGTAAAAATAACTCCAGAAATGTATTATGAGCTTAGGAAAGAGGAAGTTGAGCAGATTCTCTCAAAATTCAGAAAATAAATCTATTTTGTCAGGTTAGGGTATCATGTCAAGCAAGGAATACATCAGGCAGTTAAAGGAGAAAATCAGGGAGCTGGTCCCGGAAAGTGTAAGAATTAAAAACATTGAGTTTGAGGGGCCGCTCCTTGTAATTTACGTGGACAATCTTCAGGAGTTTGCCGAAGCTGGAGATGTTGTAAGGAGGCTTGCAAAAGACCTGAGGAAGAGAATCATTGTGAGACCTGATCCAAAGAACCTCAGACCTCCAGAAGAAGCAAAGGAAATCATCAGGCAAATTGTGCCTGAAGAGGCACAGATTACGGGATTTTTCTTTGATGAAGAGAATGGTGAGGTCATAATTGAGGCGGAGAAGCCCGGGATCGTCATCGGAAAGAATGGTGTTACACTCAGAGAAATAATGAAGGCCGTTGGATGGAGTCCCAAAGCCGTGAGGACCGCCCCTCTTAAATCAAAGACCATAGAAAACGTCAGGGAGTTTCTAATAAATGTAAAAGATGAGAGGAAGGAGATTCTCAAAAGAATCGGAGAAAGGATTCACAGGGGGACGATTTATGAGGACAGGTGGGTCAGAGTAACGTTTCTTGGTGGTTCGAGGGAGGTTGGAAGGAGCTGCTACCTCCTGCAAACTCCTGAAAGCAAGGTGCTCATAGACTGCGGAGTCAATGTTGGAAATGTTCATCAGTCTCCTTACTTCTATGTGCCTGAAATTCAGCCCCTCGACAGTATTGATGCGGTCGTAATAACTCACGCTCATCTTGATCACTGTGGTCTGCTGCCCATCCTCTTCAAATACGGTTACAGGGGGCCGGTTTATCTCACGCCACCAACCAGAGACCTTATGGTCCTCCTTCAGCTCGACTTTATCGAGGTTGCAGCGAGAGAGGGGAATCCAACTCCGTATGAGTCCCAGCATGTCAGGGAGGCCTTGAAGCACACGATACCTCTTGATTACGGAGTTGTTACGGACATAACTCCTGATATAAGGCTCACATTCTACAATGCAGGTCACATTCTCGGCTCTGCGATTGCACACTTCCATGTGGGGGAGGGGCTGTACAACATCGCCTTCACCGGCGACTTCAAGTTTGAAAAAACAAGGCTGTTCGACAGGGCATTCACGAACTTTCCGAGAATCGAGGGCCTCATAATGGAGGCGACGTATGGTGGAGCAGAGGATTTCCAGCCTTCGAGAAAGGAGGCTGAGGAAAAACTGATAGAGGTCATAAAGAGAACTATTGAACGTGGAGGAAAGGTGCTCATTCCGACTTTTGCGGTGGGAAGAAGCCAAGAGGTTATGATAGTTCTCGAGGAGGCAATAAGGAACGAGATACTTGAGCCTGTTCCTGTGTATCTCGACGGGATGATCTATGAGGCAACGGCCATCCACACGGCCTATCCCGAATACCTCAACTCTCACCTGAGGGACCTTATCTTCCACCAGGGTATTAACCCGTTCATAAGTGAAAGCTTTGTCAGGGTGGACTCTCCGGGCAAGAGACAGGAGGTTATAGAAAGCTCCGAACCATCTGTGATTCTGGCCACTTCCGGTATGCTCAATGGCGGACCCGTCATGGAGTACTTCAAAACCTTTGCCCCAGACGAAAGGAACACGATAGTCTTCGTGGGTTATCAGGCTGAAGGGACGCTTGGAAGGAGGATTCAGAAAGGGTGGAAGGAGGTGCCACTACCGTCATCCGGAGGAAAGAGAGATGTTGTAACAATCAATATGGAAGTTGAGACCGTTGATGGGTTTTCGGGACATTCTGACAGAAAACAGCTTTTGAATTATGTGCGGGCGCTGAAACAGAAACCTGAGAAGGTTATAACGATTCACGGTGATGAGAACAAATGCATAGAACTCGCCTCAGCAATCTACAAGACCTACAGGGTTGAAACCCGTGCCCCAATGAATCTGGAGACGGTGCGATTCCTATGACGAGGCTGATAAGCTTTGTTGGTACTTCAAACAGCGGCAAAACCACACTTCTCACGAAAATCATTCCGAAGCTCAGGGAAGAGGGGCTGAAGGTTGCGGTTGTAAAGCACCACGCACACGGTGATTTTGAGATTGACAGGGAGGGTAAGGATTCCTGGAAGCTTTACAGCAGCGGTGCAGATGTTATAGTCTCATCTCCCGTAAAAATGGCATTCATAAGAAGAGCCGAAAATGACAGCCTTGACTGGATTTTCGAGAGATATCTGGACGGAGATTACGACCTTGTTCTTACAGAGGGGTTCAGCAGAGCGGGAAAGGATAGGATTGTCGTGGTAAACCGGCCTGAAGAAATTGGCAGGTTCACTCATGGGAGAATTCTTGCCGTGGTTTGCGATGCTGATGTTGACGGCTATCCGGTCTTCAAGAAAGACGACGTTGGTGGAATAGTCAGATTCATTCTGGAGTTTGTCAGAAATGAGGGTCGCTGTATTCAGACCTGAGGAATATCTGAGCGGGACAGCGGACCTCCTGAGGAGCCAGGGTTATGACGTTCTGGCAGTGCCGATGATAGGCATTGAGGAAAATGATGTGAGTGTGAGGGATGCGGATTTCACGGTAATAACGAGCCAGACCGCAGCCAGAATAGCCCTGAAGAAGAACCTTCTGAGGGGGACAATAATAGCCATCGGGCCAAAAACGAGGGATGTTCTTGGCAGGGAGTCCTTGCTTCCCTCGAAATATGATTCAAAAACCCTTTATGAGGAATTCAGAGAAATGGTTGCAGGCAAAAAGGTAAATTTGCTGAGGAGTGATAGGGGCGACCCCGTTTTGAACAAACTTTCAGAGGTGTGTGATTTAAAGGAATATCAGCTTTACAGAATAGTGCCACTGAAAGGCACAATGCAGAAGGAGGCTGTGAGGGAAATCGCCGGGGGCAGGGTGGATGCAGTGATTTTTTCAAGTTCAATGATTGCTGAGAGCTTCATGGAAAATGCAAGAGAGATTAATCTTTTTGAAAGAGTCGTTGGACAGCTCAACAGAATTGTAACTGTTGCGATAGGCCCGCCAACGGCAGGAAAGCTCAAGAATTTCGGCGTGAAGGCACTGATTCCGGAAGAATACACCCTGGATGGAGTGATTTCACTTTTAAAGAGGTTGCAAAGCGCTTAAATATATCCTCTTCAATCAGATTTTGATGTCGAAATTCAGGAATCTCATCTCCATAGATGACCTCAGCAGGGGGGATATCGAACACATTCTTTCAAGAGCTGATGAGTTTCTGGATGTTGCAAGAGGCGAAAGGAAACTCAGGATCCTTGAGGGAAAACTTCTTGCCAACATCTTCTTTGAGCCTTCCACAAGGACAAGGATGAGTTTTGAGTCTGCAATGAAAAGGCTGGGGGGCGATGTGATCAATCTTGGAAGCCTTGAGGCTTCAAGCTTTGCCAAGGGAGAGAGTCTTGCAGATGCGCTTAGAGTTGTTGAGCAGTATGCTGATTGCATAGTGCTGAGGCATTACAGAGAGGGGGCTGCGAGGTTTGCAAGCGAGATATGCAGTATTCCGGTGATAAATGCAGGAGATGGGGCAGGACAGCATCCAACTCAAACCCTGCTGGATCTTTATACAATAAAGAAAGAGGCGAGGCTTGACAATCTGAAAATCGCTCTTGTAGGAGATTTGAAGTATTCAAGGACTGTTCATTCCCTGATAAAAGCTCTTGCCCTCTTCAACGCCAGGATATATCTCGTGTCTCCGGATTCCCTTAAGCTTCCGGAAGAAATGCTTGAAATGGATGTCAACTTTGTGGAGTGCGACCTCAAAACAGCTATCGAGGAAGTGGGTGTAGTTTATGTAACAAGAATTCAGAAAGAGCGCTTTCCTGATGAGGAGGAATACAGAAAGGTTGCCGGAAGTTACAGGATAACTGCGGAGATGCTTGGAGACAGCGATGCAATAATCATGCACCCTCTGCCAAGGGTTGACGAGATTGCCTATGATGTTGACGGCCTGAGAAATGCTGTTTACTTCAGACAGGCCTTTTACGGCGTGCCTGTAAGAATGGCGATTCTTGCGGAGGTGCTGTTATGAATCTGCTCACAATCAGCAAGATAAGGGATGGGACCGTCATAGACCACATCCCTTCAGGCAAGGCCCTCGAAGTTCTGAGAATTATTGGTGTGAGGAGCGGGAGCAGAGAGAGGGTCAGCATGGCTATGAATGTTGAGAGCAGCAAAATGGGAAGAAAGGATATCGTGAAGGTGGAGGGAAAGTACATTGGTGAGGAGGAGCTGAACAGAATCTCTCTGATAGCCCCGGAAGCTACAATAAACATAATCGAGAACTACGAGATAGTCAGGAAATTCAAGGTTTCGCTGCCTGAAAGGGTTGAGGGCATACTCAAATGTCCCAACAGAAACTGCATATCCAACGATCCGAGGGAACCGGTCCTGGCCAGATTCAGAGTAGAGAACAGCGGTGGCGTTGTGGCGAGATGCGAATACTGTGGGAAGAAAGTTTATGAGATAGAAAGGTACCTGGTGTGAGACCATGTGGAGCAAAATTCGGGAAAAATTTGAGAGGTACCCCTCGCAGATAGCCGTTGCAAAGGAATTCTTGAAGCTCGGCATCTCTGTTAGGGATGGTAAGGCCTACTGTGGCAATATTGAGCTCGTCCCGACAAAAATAGCCGATGCGGTTGGTGTTGACCGAAAGGTTGTGGTCTCGGCCATCCAGAACATAGAGGATGACGAAGAGCTTAGGAAGGTCTTTTCATCCCTCAGACCTGTTGCATACATAGCTGAAGTTGCCAGAATTCTTGGATTCGGTGTTCTTGAGGTTTATGCGGACAGTCAGAAACCGGGAATAGTCTCTGCTGTAACCCAGATACTTGCAAGGGAAGGAATATCCATAAGATACATGCTTGCTGAAGACCCCGAACTCAGCGTTGAAAGCAAGCTCACGGTGGTGACGGAAACGAAGATACCGGGCAAGCTCGTGGATGAGTTCCTTCAGGTTCCGGGAGTGTTCAAGATAGTTATTGGCTGACTACCACCTCTCCCTCCAGAATGAAGGTATGAAAAGCGAAAGGACTGTGAAGAGTTCGAGCCTCCCAATCCACATGTTGAATGCAAGCACGACCTTTGCAAGGGGGTGGAGTGAGGCATAGCTTTCTGTGGCCCCAACTGCACCAAGCCCTGGACCAACGTTGTTTATGGTTGCTGAGACTGCAGAGATGGATGATATTGCATCGAGTCCGGTAAGCGACACCAGAAATGTTGAAAAGACGAAGATCAGGACATATAATGAGAAGAATGCTGTGATGTTGTGCAGTATGTCCCAGTCAACCACCTCTCCATTGAGCTTTATCAGCCTGACGGATCTGGGTTCGGCGCTTTTCAGAATCTGATTGAGGGAATACAGGGAGAGCAGATATATTCGAATTACCTTAATTCCTCCACCCGTTGAGCCGGTCGAACCTCCTATGAACATGAGCATCAGAATCAGAATCTTTGCCGAGTCGCCCCATGCGTCAAAGTCGGCTGTGGTGTACCCCGTGGTGGTCATTATACTTGCAACTTGGAAAAATGAGTATCTTATGGATTCAAGCAAATCATAGCTGCTCAGGTTCATCGCTGTCAGTATGATTCCCGAGAGTATGAGGATAAATATGTAAAACCTGAATTCCACGTCTCTGAGGAATTTTGGCTTTCCGGTCAGCAAAAGATAAATCAGGACGAAATTTGAACCGCCGAGAACCATGAAAACGAAAATTATGAACTCGATTGCCGGGCTGTTGAAATACGCAACACTCTCCGTGTGCGTCGAGAAACCTCCGGTGGACAGGGTTGTGAAGGTGTGGTTTACTGCATCAAAAAATGAAACGCCAAGCAGTTTCAGGAACACAATTTCAAGCACGGTCAGTATCATGTAGGTTGCATACAGTCTTAATGCAGTGTCTCTCATCCTGGGCCTTATTTTCTCTATTTTCAGTCCGGGAACCTCAGCCTGTAGCAGAGTCTCTCCTTTCTTTGAGAGGGCGGGGAATATTGCAACGAAGAGAACGACAATGCCCATACCTCCGAGCCACTGTGTTAAGCTTCTCCACAGGAGCAGCGATCTGGGGAGGTTTTCCACTCTGTCAAAAATTGTGGCACCGGTTGTCGTGAATCCTGACATGGTCTCGAAGAAGGCATCTATGAAACCCACGCCGTAGTAGATGTACGGAATGGAGCCAACAAGAACTGTTATGAGCCATCCAAGCCCCACGATGGCGTAACCCTCCTTGTACTTTGCGTATTCGCTCTCAGGCCTTGATGAGACATAGAACACAATCCCGAGCGCCATCGAAATGACCATGGGTATTATGAATGCGGAAAGGTCTTCCCCGTATATGTGGGCCGATATGAGTGGCAGGATGAATATGAAAGAATAGTAAATCGAAATCTGACCCAGATAATTGACCACCAGTTTGGTGTTCATGCCACCAGCCTTTTTTTCACCTTTTCTACATTCTCCCACGTGGTTATGATGTATACTAAATCTCCCTTGCTTATCTCGGTATCTCCTTTGGCGATCTCGATCTCACCTCCCCTTCTGATTGCGACAATTATTGTGCTTTCGGGGAGCTTTATCTCCGAGACTTTTTTTCCTCCAATCCCGCTCTCGATCTCAAGAACCACGACGCCCTCCTTCACCTCTCCAATCGCCCTTATGTCCATTAGCCTGAGGAGTTTCATAACTTCGAGGTATGTTGCTCTTCTTGGCGAGACAGCAGCGTCAACACCCACCTTCTCAAACAGAGGTATGTACTCCTTTTTATCTACCTTGACAAACGCCTTTTTTGCCCCAAGACTTTTGGCAAGCAGTGCGATGAGCAGATTTTTCTCATCGCTTTCGGTGGCAACGATTGCAATATCTGCCCTGTCGATTTCCTCCTCCATTAGCAGGTCTATGTCGGTCGCGTTACCAACAATGACCTTTGTCCTCTTCAATTCCTTTTTTGCCCTTTCAGCGATGCTCTCATCCAGATCTATCATCTTGATGTTCAGATTTGATTTTTCGAGTATTTTTGCAGTATAAACACCGATTTCGCCTGCACCAACAATGAAAACGTTTCTCACAACTGGCTCGCCTATCACTCCCCTCAGAACCTGAATTTCCTCTTTTTTTCCAAATACTGCCAGTATGTCTCCGGGCAGTATTTCTGTATTTCCTCTCGGGAGCAGGATTTTGCCTTTTCTGTGTATGGCAGCAACAATAACGTTTTTCGGGAATCCTGCATCGGCAATCGTTTTTCCTGCGAGGAGCGAATTTTCCTTCACCGCCATCTCCACAAGTATCGCATCCTCAAGCTCTGCAAATTCCACAGAGCCGGGAATCGTTACCAGCCTTGCAAGATAACTGGCAAGAACGAGGTTTGGACATACGAGGACATCGTATCCCACAGGATGATTCCGTATCACCGGTTTGTCTGCGTATTCCGGCTTGTCTACCCTTACTATGACGGTTTTAACTCCCAGCTTTTTTGCAGCCAGAGCTGAGAGCAGGTTAATCTCGTCGTTGCCAGTAACTGCAAGAAACAGATCTGCAGATTCAATACTTGCTCTTTTGAGAACAGCAACGTTTGCTGCATTTCCCATCACAACCTCCACATTCAGCTTATCAACTTCCTGGGCTTTTGATAGATCACTCTCGATTACCGTGACATCGTAATCTTCAGCAAGCTCTTTTGCGATGTTGTATCCAACCTCGCCGGCTCCAGCTATCACTATCCTCATTGCGTATCCCTCTCAAATACCTTGGCTATTAATATACTTATCTCATACATCACGACAACTGCCGCAAGCACAATCATCTGGGTAACTCCTGTAAAATCGAGTGTGAGGTTTGTGGCGAGGATGAACACGACCACATACACGACCAGTCGTTTGTCTCTCAGCCACCTGTGGCTGACAAGCCCCAGCTTTACGGCTATGAGTGTTACAACCGGAATCTGAAATGATAACCCTACGGAGAGGGACAGCTTTACCGCGTTGTTCAGAGCTTTTCTCACTGACAGAAACGGCTCAGCACCAAAGTACTCAACAACCGTAACGCTGTAGAGTTTTGGCAGAATTATGTAGTATGAAAAGAGAACACCTATTACAAATGTTACGTATGAGAATGGTGCGAGCCTCCTGACGAACTCCCGCTCGTGAGGATAGAGTCCTGGCTTCATGAACAGGTATATCTGGTAAATTATCCAGGGGTATGTTACCAGAAAGGCGAGAAATGCGGAAATCAGAATTCTTGCAATCATGTATTCGGTAGGCGTGTAAACGACCATGTCTTTTTCGGGGAAAAGCTGCTGCCAGAGGAATGTCAGTATTCTGTCTGAAAAGTAAAAAAAAGCTCCCGTGGCCAGGAAAAAGGGTATGATACCCTTTGTAACCCTGTCCTTCAGTTCGGCAAGATGTTCTCTCAGCTCCATGTCCCGGTCTTCAGGTGGCTGCACAGCAGGGTATATGCACGGCTACATAAAAAGTTCATCCATGCTTTATGGAAACTGATTTATTTTTGTCCCCGAAATTTCATTCAATGTATCTCACGAAGGATGAAGAAATGCTGCTCGAAAGTGAGAACGAAACGGTAAGGAAGTGCATGGAAATTCTTGTGGCTCTTGGAGAGATATACGGGGCTGAAAGGCTCGTGGAGATAAAATCTGCACAAATTTCTGGAATTTCTTACGGGAATATTGGCGATGCCGGGCTTGAATGGCTTGAATCCCTGAACGCCAGAGTTGCGGTTAAGAGTTACGTGAATCCTGCGGGCATGGACATTGAGAAATGGCGAGAAATGGGTATTGGCAAGGAATTTTATGAAAAGCAGATGATGGTGCTCAGCGCTCTTAAGAGGCTGGGCGTAGAAATGACGCTTACATGCACTCCCTATTACATCGATACGCCCTCGTATGGGGACCACCTTGCATGGGCGGAAAGCTCTGCCGTGATTTATGCTAACTCCGTGATTGGGGCGAGAACCAACAGAGAGAGCGGAATTTCCGCCCTGGCCGCAGCGATTGTCGGTAAAACCCCGATGTATGGTTTGCATTTAAAGGAAAACAGGGCTCCGGAGATCAGAGTAATTGTCAGGGGGATTGAACCTGCGTATGCCGGATACGAGGTCGGGAAGCTGGTTGGTGCCAGCATCCCCTTTGTGGAGTTTGACAGAACGCTTTCTAAGGACGAACTCAAGGCGTTTGGTGCTGCACTGGCCGCAAGCGGTGGAGCAGGAATGTTCCATGTCAAGGGGCAGACCCCTGAATGGGAAGATTTCGATATTCTTGCAGAAAAAATCGAGGTCGAGCCGGATGTAGAGCTTGGAGGCTGTGAACCAGACCTCATAGCTATCGGATGTCCTCATTTATCACCTGATGAGCTTAAGGAGGTTTACACCCTTCTCGAGAGACATGGCAGGGTTAAAAGAGAGGTATGGCTCTTCACGTCGAGATCAGTAATGAATGAGTATGCTGAGCTTGTCGAAAAAATAAGAGGCTTTGGAGTCAGGGTTTTTGCGGATACGTGTATGGTTGTCTCACCGGCGAGTGAGAGGTTTGAATGTGTAATGGTCAATAGCGGAAAGGCTTTTGAGTATCTGCCCAAACTGAGGGGAGTAAAGGCCATTTTTGGCTCTGTTGAGGAATGCATAAGGAGGGCTGCCGAATGAAACTCAGAGTGAGGAGCATTTCAAGGGGCAGGGCTGAAGGTTATGCGATTGTTTCAAAAAAACCGGTATCCTTTCTGGGGGATGTCAATCCCGAAACCGGAGTAATTGTTGATTCGGACAGCGATATTTATGGTGAGAGCATAGCCGGGAAGATATTCGTCTTTCCTGAAGGCAGGGGATCTACTGTCGGCACGTACATCCTTCTGAGGATGAAAAAGAATGGATGCGCTCCTGCGGGGATTGTGATGAAAAAAAGCGAGGCTATTGTTGCTGTTGGCGCCATAATTGCGGAAATCCCGCTGGTGGATATGCCAGAAGCCAGCAGTTTCAACATGATTCGATCAGGGGATTTTGTCAGAATCAATGCTGATGAGGGGTGGATTGAAATTGAGAGAGAGGATTGAGAAGTATTTTCATGTTTACCATCATGAAAGGGGAGATGATTTTGAGAGGTATTATGTCCTGCCTCTTGTGAATCTCAATTCGGAGGAGGTGCAGTATCTCTTTCAGGAACTCTCTGAGAACTATGATGTGAGGTTGAAGACACATTTCGGTGAGTTCATTCTGGAACTGAAAAGGAGGAAGGAGAGTTACAGGTTGAACGTGATACTGTTCATCGCAACTTTTGCGAGCATCACGTTTACAGGATCCACGTTTTACGGCTCATTTGACTTAATTCTCGGTCTGAAATTTGCAGTTGCCCTTATGTTCGTTCTGGGAAGCCATGAGATGGGTCACTTCATCGCATCAAAGAGATGGGGGATGAAAGCGTCATTGCCCTACTTCATACCCTTTCCGACTATCATAGGTACCCTAGGTGCCGTAATCAGGCAGAGGGGTGTGATAAAGAGCAGGCGGGCATTGCTGGAGATAGGTGCTTCCGGTCCACTTGCCGGAGTCGTGGCGGCACTGATCGTCACCTATATAGGACTGAAACTGCCGGTTCCTGAACTGAGTGTTGAGGGTGGCGGTGGAATAATGCTCGGAGAGCCACTGCTCTTCAGATTCGTGGCAGGCGTTGCTGGATTTACCGGTGAGTACATTCATCCCGTCGCTTTTGCAGGCTGGGTGGGGATGTTTGTTACTGCTCTGAATCTAATCCCTGTTGGCCAGCTTGATGGAGGGCATGTGATGAGGGCGATGCTGGGAAACAGGGCTGATGCGATTTCGAGGATTTTTCCGTTTGTTCTGCTCGCTGCAGGATATTTCTTCAAGGATTCGGGGGGAATCTGGTTCTTCTGGGCAATACTGGCATTCTTCTTCTCGATGCAGAGGCATCCAAAGCCTTACGATGACAGTCCGCTGCCCCTGAGGTATCTCTTTCTCGGAATGGTAACGTTTGCGGTCGGGATTCTGTGCTTCACACCTGTCCCCTTCAAATTTGTGGAAGGCTTATAAAGGATGGCGAGGGAGTTAGACTGTGAGATTGCATGAAATGCTTGCGAACATCCTGGATTCAACGCTCGAATATGTGAGAACCGAGAGAATTGCGGCAATACTCATACCGATTGTAAACTCGGAACATCCTGAGATTGTGATGATCAAGAGAAAAAAGACACTGAGCAGGAGCGCAGGACACATAGCCTTTCCCGGTGGGATGAAGGACGAAGATGAAAGCCCGGTGGATACAGCTTTGAGGGAAACTGAAGAGGAAATTGGTGTTGATGCTGAAGAGGTTGAGGTTCTTGGCTTTCTGACCCCTCAGGAGGTTATTGAGCACAGGATAAAAATTCACCCTGTGGTGGGCGTGATTGATAAAGCGGAATTTGTAATAAATGATGCCGAGGTTGACAGGGTTCTCGTCGACAGACTCGACCTCGTTCTCAAATCGAGACGAATTGCTGACTGGGGACCCAATTTCGAGTGCGACGGAGAACTGGTCTGGGGAGCATCGAGCAGAATACTGGATGACCTGTACATGAGGATAATCCGGAATTTTGGCGGCATAGATGCTTTTTTCGAGAGGCTCGGTTAGCCTGACATTCTGCGAAACTCAACTTCGGTTTCGAAAAGTAATTTAAATTGAATTATTAAATTCAAATCTGAATGAAACTTCTGACCATAGGGACCGGGGATGCAGTGTGGATTGCAGATCTCTTTGCATCGAGGGGTGCGAGGGTAAACAACATCAGCCTTTTCAAGACGTTTGCAGTCGTGAACAGCGTTGATAAGCTCAAATCAATAAGGCACGTTGATGATAAGCGGAGATTTTACACCGTTTTCAGAGATGGAGATGTTGACGTCAGAAGCGCGTTCAACAGCATTCTCTCATTCAACGAGCTTTACGAAGCATCTCTGGTTGTATGCGATGTGGAGGATGAATTTTCCTTCTATTCAGCAGTGAGGTTTGGAGACGAGCTGGAAGTTGTAACCGAGGAGCCAAGGCTCTGCATCGCCATGATTCCTGAACTTTCGGATGCTTCAAGCGTCTCGATCTCTCTTCTGAGGGTGAAGAAACTGATGAATTCTTTCGACTATGTGTTTGTTTTTGAAAAAACACCCGGATTTGAGCACAACCTGCTCAAGGCGTTCAACGTGCTATCTCTCGTGGGCGAAATTGATGCAAGAAAACGGCTGAGCGGGGAGGTTGTCGTTGATACGAGTGACTTTCTCAATTCTCTTTCGGGGGACGGAGTAACAGTAACCGGGACTTCGGGAGAGATTCTGCCGTTCAAGATTATTAGAAGGCTGAGGGCAAGGAGTTCAAGCACGACAATTGCTGAAAGGACTGAAAGGATGGTCAGGCTTTATGAAACCTCGCTGACAACCATTGGAGCGAGATTTGAGATAGAAAGCGCGAGAAAAGCTCTTGTAGTTTTTTCAGGAGACCCTGATGAAATCACAATGGACGGAATGTTTGAATGCATAAAGGCGATTGAGCGGATGAATCCCGAAATGCTCGTCAGGTATGGAGACTACCCCATCCCGAATTCGAGAGAAATAAATATTGTCACTGTTTTTTCTGGCATAAAGAAGTTCAAGTTATGATCTCTGCTCCGCTCTCGGTAACAATTACTGTATGCTCTGCCTGGCTCACGGGTTCTCCGCTCACCTCTGAAAGCACGGGATATGCTCTCAAAATCCCATCCCTCACGAGCTTCGATATTATTATTTCTCTTGGGTTCGAAAGCCACCTTTTCGCAAATGGTAGCGTTCTGTACTTCTCAACCTCGGAGAGCAGTTCTCTTGCCATTTTCATTCTTACAGGTCTGCTGGAAATAACCGAATATATCTCGACCTCACTCCTTTCGACGACTCTTCCCTTTCCGGGTGTAATAAATGGTTCGATGGCAAATATCATCCCTTCCTCCAGCTTCACACCTCTCTCTGTTTTGTAGTTGTAGATGGACGGAGGGGCATGGGCGATGTAAGGCATGAAACCGTGCCCCGTTAGGTTGTAAACAGGCCTGAAACCGAAATCTATTGCGGTGTTCTCAATAGCCTCCCCTATTTCTGCCGTGGTTATTCCCGGCTCTATAATCTCGATGGCATTTTTAAGTGCCTCTTCAGCACACCTTACCAGCTCTTCATGATCTCCGAGATCGATGGTTATTGCCGTATCTGCGATATAGCCCTCGATATGAGCTCCAATGTCCAGCTTAACCAAGTCTCCATCTTTAAATACTCTCTCATCATTTTTTGAAGGCGTGCAGTGTGCTGCATCTTCATTTAGCGAGATGTTGCACGGGAACGCAGGTTCTGCGCCGAGTTCTCTTATTCTGTTCTCCACGAACTCAGCAACTTCAATCATTCTGGTTCCTGGTTGGATAAGCTTTACCGCCTCTTCTCTAACTGTTTTCAGGATCTTTCCCGCCTCAACATGCTTTTCCATCATCTTCCCAGCCTCACGTAATCTTCGAATTTCGTTAATATCTCACACCCGCCTTTTTTAACAACGACGGCATCCTCAACCCTCACACCGCCAACTTTTTCGTAATACAGGCCTGGCTCTACTGTTATGACCATCCCTGCTTTAAGTTCTTCCCCACCATCAAATATTCTCGGCTTTTCATGCACCTCAAGTCCCACTCCGTGTCCGGTGGAATGTATAAAGCCCTCTCTTGCCTTCTGTCTTGTTGTTCTGTATCCGTAAGATTCGAGGATATCACAAACCCTGAAATGAATATCCTCACCGCTTATACCTTCTTTCACCATGGATATCGCTGCGTTTTTCGCTTCTATGCATGCCATCAGCATGTCTTCAATTTCCCGATTCTCTTCAATTACAACTGTTCTGGTAAAGTCCGAATGGTATCCGGTTTTTTTGCTTCCGGGGAATATGTCAAAGATAACATGGCCTTCAACTTTCCCATGCCCGATGTCGTGAGGGTAAGCACTGCTTGCCTTTCCAGCAATGATCGTGTCCTGGGCAAGATAGCCTCTTTCGTACAGGTATGCTTCAACCCTGTTTCTCAGCTTTTCAGAATCTCTCTCCTTCTCAAGCAGTTTCAGAAAGAACTCAAAAGCGTCGATTATGGCGTTGCTCACGTCCCTTATGTGCTCTATCTCCTCTGGAGTTTTTATTTTCCTCATGTCCGCATAGGGATTTTCCACCACGTCCACATCAAAATTTTGAGCGAGCTTTTCGTAGATGAATGCAGGAAAATCATCCGGAACTAAGATTTTTCTGGCATGATGTGTTTTGAGCAGCTCAATATATGTCTCGGTGAGGGCTTCTTTTGCGTTTTTGCCCTCTTTTATTTTCTCGTAGAATCCGAGATCGTTCAGGCTTGCGATTTCTCTAACTCTGCTCTCCTTTTCTGCCCTCTTTTTTTCCATCTCGCTCACAACGAGCAGCTCCGTGCCATCATCACCTATCATGTAAAATGCGGGATCGGGAATCCAGAATTTTGTGGCATAGCGAAAGTTTGCGTTTTTCGAGCTGGCATACATTATGAAAAACTGCGCATCTCTGTCCCTCAGCAGAGAGAATATCATATCCCGTCATTATCTCAGGGGGTTATAAAATTTGGGGCGGATTGAATGGTGGGGGAATTTGCATTTTCAGAACGAGTGTCAGCGTGATTTCCCCTCGGGCTTAGTGCATATCGTCCGGACTTTCTTCCCACCTTTCACCGGAATTCCGTCCGGCATCAATCACCAAAAAATTGATAAATCGCTTCAGTGGGTTGGAGTGATAAGGGCCGGTAGCTTAGCCAGGCAGAGCACGGGACTCTTAATCCCGGTGTCGGGGGTTCAAATCCCCTCCGGCCCGTCACTTGTGTGTTTGAAGTGGAAGCTAATGGGTGATTAACCCACTTCAGAAACTCCAGGAGACGATTTTCGGGAAACTGGGACAGGTTAGGGATGCACTCCCTTGAAGCTTCTGGGGTGATATGGTGTGGTTGTTTACAGGGTGAAATTATTTCGGAATATTGTCAATGTATACACTCCAACTATGTGGTGTTACCGGGGATACCCGGTCAGTTCGTCTAACAATCTTTCGACAGGTCCATGTCTCGAGGAGTTCGAAAATTCTTTCGAGTTCCAAGGAAGGGGAATATTCTGATTTTTGCACCACAATCTTAGCACGTTCTAAGGTGATAACTGGGATTTAATGGGTGAAAAAGACAAACGGCATCACTCACTTTAAGGGATCCACCCTGACAATATTTTCAACTTCGTCAAACAGCCTGTCGGTTGATAGTATTCTTTCACCTTCATGGACTACATGAGCCAGATGTATCGAATCAAAAACATTCAGTTTTGGATACCTCTCAAGCAAGTCAGATGAAATTTCAAGAACTTCCTTGCTTAGGGGAAGGATCATGACACCAAGCTCTTTGATTCTTTCAGGAACCTTCACTGCCTCATCCCTTCCGAATTCTCTTACGAGCACAATCTGACACTCCACGATTGTAATCGCAGAGGTAACAAACTCCTCATCTATGGATTCGAGTTTTCTTTTCACGATATCTTTGAGCCAGTCTTTTTCCTTTATCTGAGATAGTATGACATCAGTGTCCGGATACATCCCTGACTCTCCTTTCAAGCCTTTCCTTGATTATTTCGTATGCGTAATCTTCAGCCTCTGCATGGACTCCTTTCTCAAGGAGAACCACGAGTCTTGCACCGTATCTGAGAGCTTCAGACCTTGAAGAAAATACTTTCTTTTTTACGAGCTCATCAAGTTCCTTAACCAGACCTTCAGGGAGGGAAACCGGGATTACAAGCCTTCCTTTCTCAGTTACCATATCTGTTATTGTTATACAATGGTATATTTAATTTGCTGATTACTGAAAGAGAGGAGTAAAAGAGGTGGAATCGATCCACAGTTGGGGTTAGATTGAGAATTTGTCAATCAGTTTCCGATATTCATCTCTGGCCAACTTCCTGAGGTTGTAGTAATGAGCTTTCCCAACAGTTGTTGGAGAGTGTCCCACAATAAACCGGACTGCCTCAGTTTTCAGTCCATGCTCTATGGCAAAGTTCTGGAACTTTCCTTATTTAAGCCATTTTTCAAATTCAGGTTTAAACTCCTCGTAGAAGTCTTTTAAGTCGAAAATCTCCGTTTCTACGGCTTTATTTTGGCGTTGCAATCCTCTTAATCCCGGTGTCTGGGGTTCAAATCCCCTCCGGCCCGTCACTTGTGTGTTTGAAGAGGATGCTAATGGGTGATTTACCCATTCTAAGAATTCTTTGAGTCTGGTTTCGAAGTTAGATGTAATATGAGATGCTGAAATTCGGGGATACATAATAAGATTATGGAATTTTTTAAAAATGAGATTATCTTTCGGAGAGTTGTTCACCTAAATAATAAATGTTTCTTTACCAGATTTCTATAGACTCCGTTCAAAAGTATGTTATATGGTGTGACGCCGGTGAGAATAACTTAGATGATTGGGTGAAAGATTATGCAGAAAAATACCTCTGACATAGATACTTTTAAAACATCCAAAAATCCATAAGTAGTAATATGGGATTAAACAATAGGAACGTACCAATAATCTTGCTTATCTCTTCTTCCATGATAACAGGTGCGGGTTACTGGATGGCAATACATCCTATTAAAATTTCAATCAGCACAGTCACACTTGGGCTTCATATTTTTGCGATTGGTGTGTTGCTTTTTGCTCTTTCTATAGTCGTTATTGTTTATGAGATGTTCATAAAAAAGGAGATTGAAAGAAGGGTTCCAAAAAACGATAGAAACCAGTATATGGCAAGCTACATTGCGGGAGTGTATGGTGGTTTAACTGTTTATGCAATCAATTTTGTTTTATCGTCTAAATCTTTCAGTGGGGCATTGTGGGCAGGTACTGGCTTTTTCTTCCTGTTTGTTGTTATGGGCTTGTTTGGATTGACTGCATTTGCTTTTATTTTAGAAAAATAGGGGTATCACCTCATTCCGATTGAACTAGAACATTTTTTCTAAAAAATCTCTCAAAAAGCTTGTTTTTTTGTGTTGCAAAGGCGAAATTTGGTTAGGACTGAACAAAGACAGTATATTCAAGAACTGTCCAGTAATTATCGCGCTCAGGGTCGAAAGGATGCTTAAGTCCACTTTTATTCTCTGCCCATATCACTACTGTATAGAAACCGGGGCCTTTAATTGGTCTTATTTTAAAGGAGATATCAAACTTTTGACCAGCTATGGTCCATTTTAAAGGTCTCCACGTCTCAACATCTTCGTAATAGGCTCGTCCCGGGACTACGCCAGCAATGGGGTCTCCTATGTCATAACTGTGCCTCTTATTGAATTCCTCTCTGGGTGGCGGATGATAATACACCATGACTCCTTCAAACTTCAGATCCTGGTTTAACTTCCCAGAAGCTGAAAACACCATATTGTCCACTTTGGGGACTTTAGTCCATTCTACATACTTTTTTGTCATGTGTAGAACCAATACCATTCTATTCGAGTCCCAAGCAACACCGATATCGACGTAATTGTTGCTGGGATCTAGGAGAGAATCTCTATGTCCCCAGTCGGACAACGCATCGTCATAAATCATACTCTTAACGCTTTTTACAGCGTAGTCGGGCACATCATTCGGATACAAAAACCCTCCAACAATTCGATATTCGCCACAATTTTCTTCCATTGCATAAACTCCTCCTTTCTGGGTGTAATAATAGAATGGAGGGTATCCTTCAGGATCGTAATGGCTAAAATAATCTCGCTTGATCATATCCTCTGCCCTAAATTGGGCAATTCCAGTGCTTATCAGCTTAACCGCTGGTAAATCTCTTTTCGTTCTCTCTTTATTAAGGTATTCAAGAACTGCATGGATTGTCTCATTCGTTATCTTCTCTCTTGATGGTGTTCTGATAACCTTTTGCAAAGTCTGATTTACACTTTTTTTGGCTTTATTTAACTCTTCCTTTACGTTCTCTACGACCTCGGTTTGTGTTGTATTGGGCAAAATTCCATCCAAGTCGTTAACCTTAATCGGCAAATTGCTGGTATTATAATAAACCCCGATTCCCAACAAGGCAATGAGCATGGATAATAACAAAATCTTTAATTTTGTTGACTTTCTTTTAGATTTTTTGTATTTTGGCTTTATTTTTTTGGATTTACCACTCTTTTTGGTTGGATCTTTGCTCGTTTTATGACTTGTACTGGGTTTGAATCTAACGGGGAGATATTCGTCTTCCCTCTTCAGGTTACTTGGCGATGCTCTTTGAAACCATAGATTAATACCAGAACAGTTATGCTTTGGAGGTAACCTGCAATCCTCGCAGAAAAGGTTTCCACAGTACTTACATCTGAAAGGTAGTGCAGCTTCTTTACCGCAGTGATGACACTTCGCCATATTTTAGACCTGAATTTATTTTGCTGAACATAACATTTTCGATATTTAATTGATCTATAAAGATGAGAAAGAACGGGGAAGACGGTCTTTAAATGCAAAAGAAGGAAAGATGCGTAATATTGATTATTCAACTGCATATTGCTACTAATTCTCCTCTACTTTTCCTGAATAGATTGAAATAATAGATTGAAAAGTTTAAAATAGTTATACACGAATAATTCTCTCGTGGGGGGAGAATGATGTCAGATGGTATGGGCGAAGTAAGCGATATTTACGAGTTTGTCACAAAGATCCTAAATCCTAGGTTAAATCATGTTATCGGGCTTCTTCAGAGTCATAAAAGCAATAAGAGAAACTTAGAATACAGGGTAGATTCGATCTCGGTTAGATGGAGACCTGTGGAAGAGTTAATTATCGGTAAGATTAATGACTGGAGGGATGGCATTTATAAAAAATATGGTAATCGAGAATTTGAGCTAATCAAAAGGGATTTTCTTAAAGATTATCACAATTTGATTTTGAATCTCTATCCTGAACTTAAGAAATTGGATATAAGTCTGTCAAAAGAGGTATTTGAGAATCTGTATGAGCTGGGCCGTGTACTGGAGCAACAGCTGACAGGATACATAGAATTGTTCTCGTATTACAATGTTATGGTAGAACAAGATATAAATATGTCTAATCTCAAAGAAAAAATAGCTTTTCTGGAACGGTCTCTGCGTGAAATGGAGGAAGAGTGTGAAAAGCTCGTTAATCGAATTGGAGATAGGGGAGGGAAAACAAGAGTTGAGGACTTTCACGACCTTATTACAAAACTTATCAATCCTAAATTAAATAATGTTATTGGATTGCTGTATGGTCATGGAGGCATAGAAGAAAAGACAAATAGGGTGGATTATACAACGGTAAAGCACTCTACTATTGAAGCACATCTTGCGAAGGAAATCGAAGAGTGGAGAGATGAAATTTATAAAAAATACAATGGCAAAAATCTTTTATCAATAAAAGAGGAGTTGATTGAAGATTATTATAAGTTTTTTAAGCAGCTTTATGATAAACTCATGAGAATCAATAGGGCTATAGCAAAGGATGTTTTCCAGATACTATACGTATTGGGTGAAAATTTAGAAGAGTCCCTGAGCGGAGAAAAAACACATTTCTCGGTATACGATATGATAATTGAAAAAAACAAAGAAATAAGCAAACTCAAGAACTCCATAATCGTTTTGGAAAATAAAATCAAAGAAAAAAAGAGTTTAATCAATGATATGTCCTCAGAATACAAAAAATATGGTAAAAGTCAATTTAAAAAAGGAATTGCACTGGGCTTCATTATGGGAATCGCAGTCATGAGCGCTCTTGTGTATCTGCTATTCCTTTGACATGGCTTTTCCCGTTTCATAACATAATTGTATGTGGATATAATCGGGAGACTGATCGAATCACGAAGAGCAATAATTGAAGGGTGGGAGAATTAAAGAGGCGAGCTATCCACAGTTGGGAGGGGTTATTCGCTTCATTAAACATTAGCTTAAGTGCAAAAATACCGGATGACTCCTAAAAGCCTGTGAGTAAAGTAAAAGGGATTGGATAGGAATTTTGCCCAATACTGCTGGATTTATCTCATGTCGGTCTGAACAGCCTGGGATCCTTCAGTATTTCGGCCGCATCTTTTCTCTCTTTCTCGTCCATTTTCATCACCTCTCGGTTGTTGTGAGTCTTAGTGACACAATGGCATATAAAGCTTTCCATTTTTGCCGCACCTTGGCAGTGCTGTGCCAAGACATCGCAGGCTCTGAACTAAAAAATTTATGCACTCCCGCTGGCATGACCATGATGCATGTCCTCGACACGTCTGCAATAATACTCAGGAAGGCAATTTTTGATGATATGGTAACCGTCCCGGAGGTTGTTAACGAGATCAGGGATGAGAACTCCAGGCTCTATTTTGAGATTAAGAATATTCGGGTTGAGGATGCGAGGGAAGAGTTCATTTCTGAGGTGAAAAAAGCGGCAGAAAAAACCGGGGACATTTACAAGCTCAGCGAGACAGATATACGGGTTCTGGCGAAGGCACTGGAATATAATGCGACAGTTGTGAGCGATGATTATGCTGTTCAGAATGTGGCGAGAAAGCTCGGGTTAAATCTGGAAAGAATTCTGCAGAAGGGCATTGAAAAAGAATTTAAATGGATTCGTGTATGTAAGGGTTGTGGCAGGAGAACTGAGAAAGAGGTATGTGAGATTTGCGGGAGCGAAACCAGGCTTAAAAAGGTGGTGAAAAAATGAGTAAAATTGAGGAGCTTGTTGAGAGAGCAAAGCAGCTCAAGGAGAAGGGTCTGACTACCGGCGAAATTGCTGATGAATTGAACATATCCCGTGATACCGCAATCTGGCTTTTAACCAGTTCAAGAACGGAAAGACCTCCATCTGATATTTATGTTGAGCTGAAAAGCATTAACGGTTCATCATTCAGGCTCAGAGAGATGGCGAGAATACTTGCCGATATGGTTCTTGATGCCGGAGATGCAGATGTCATTGTTGGTGTCGCAACTTCCGGCATTCCGGTAGCGACGATGGTCGCTGAGGAGATTGGCTGTGAGCTTTCGATATACTATCCAAAGAAGCTCAAATGGGATGGCGAGGAAAGCCATGCGAGGGGAACATTCAGTGAGAACTTTGCAAACGTTTCCGGAAAGGCGTGTGTGGTTGTTGATGACATCATCACCACAGGAAAAACGATTCACGAGGTGGCTGAGAGCATAAGGAAGAGGGGCGGAAACGTTATAGCAGCAGCGGTGATAGTTGACAAGAGGAGCCACGATGATGTGGAGGGCATCCCGGTTCTGAGCGTTCTCAAGGTATTCAGAATATGAATGTCAGAATACTCATTCCGGCCCTGAATGAGGAGGAAACGATCGGAGATGTGATAGAGGGATTCAAAAAGCAGGGCTTTAGCAGGATCACGGTTGTGGATGGGAACAGTACTGACAGAACGAGAGAGATAGCTGAGGAGAGAGGGGCAGAGGTCATCGTTCAGAGTGGGAAGGGCAAGGGACAGGCAGTGAGGGAGGCTTTCGAGATTCTTGATGATGACGTTGTCGTGATGATTGATGCCGATGGCACATACATGCCCGAAGATGTTCAAAAGCTGCTCGAGCCGATTGAAAAGGGGATAGCTGACCACGTTGTGGGGAACCGGCTTTTGAATTTTGAGGAAGGAGCCTTCAGAAAGCTAAATCTGCTTGGAAACAAGATAATCAATTTGATTTTCAGGATTCTTTATGGTGTAAACCTTCAGGATATACTTTCAGGCTATCGTGCCATGACGAAAGAGGTTTACAAAAATGTGAACCTCGAAAAGATGGGATTTGAGGTTGAGACAGAACTGACAGTCGAGACAATAGCAAACGGATTCAGAATCATGGAGGTTCCCATTTACTACCGGAAGAGGAGGGGGAAAACCAAACTGAAACCGTTCAGCGACGGTTACAGGATTGTGTATACGATATACAATCTTCTTGGGAGATACAGTCCGGGGAGGTACTTTTACCTCATAGGGCTGGTTTTTCTCCTTCTGGGCTTTGCTGGCGGGATTTATGTCGTGTATGACTGGTTCAGGAACATATCTCACTTCCTGCTCGTCAATCTCGTATCAATGCTTGTGGTGAGCGGGATTCTGATAATTGCCGTCGGCTTTCTGAGCGATTCAATGATGAGGGTCAACATTCAGATCAAGAGGGAGATGAGAGAAATCCGGAGGAGGCTTGAAGAACTTGAAAGTGAAAGAAATTGAGGAGCTGTTTTACAGGGATCTGCACGAGCTTGGAAAAGTTGCAGACGGTATTAACGGAAGGATCGCCACCTTTTCGGTTAACAAGCACATAAATTATTCCAATGTGTGCGTTTCCAGGTGCCCGATATGTGCGTATTACAGGTCTGACGGGTTTTTGTTGAGGCCTGAGGAGGTTGTGGAGGAGGCTTTGAGAGCATACAGGCTTGGTGCGAGAGAACTGCACATCGTTGGTAGTCACAATCCTGACGTCGATATTGAGTACTTTGAAAGGATTTTCAGGGAAATAAAGGAAAATACGGGCGGAAATGTGGTTATAAAGGCTCTGACCGCAACGGAGGTGAGCTATTACGCCAGAAAGGAGAAAATGAGCGTTCGTGAATATATTTCCAGGCTGAAGGATGCGGGGCTCGATATGCTTCCCGGTGGTGGAGCAGAGATACTTGCAGAGCGTGTAAGGAAAAAAATAGCCCCAGATAAAGCGAACTCGAAGGAGTGGCTCAGGGTTATGGAAATTGCTCACAACGCTGGAGTAAAGAGCAATGCGACGATGCTCTTCGGACACATCGAGAATTACAGAGACAGAGCAATCCATCTGTACAGGCTGAGAAGGCTGCAGGAAAAAACAGGGGGTTTCGTTTCCTTTATTCCTTTGGTATTTCACCCAGCAAACACCTCTTTTGACA
Organism: Geoglobus acetivorans; assembly: GCF_000789255.1. Lineage (NCBI taxonomy): Archaea > Methanobacteriati > Methanobacteriota > Archaeoglobi > Archaeoglobales > Archaeoglobaceae > Geoglobus > Geoglobus acetivorans. Next base: position 1,458,892 of record NZ_CP009552.1, on the reverse strand, counting down.
GCCTTCACAAAGTCTCTCCTCAGGAGATTTTGAAGACCATAGCGGTATCGAGAATCGCCCTTTCTAACTTCAAAGGGGTTAAGGCTTACTGGGTAATGATTGGGGAAAAACTCGCACAGATCGCTCTCAACTACGGTGCAAATGATGTTGATGGTACAGTTATGGGCGAGAGGATAGCACACTCCGCCGGAGCGAAAACACCTCTGGAACTTGCAAAGGAGAAGCTTGTTGATATGATAAGGGATGCGGGAAAAATTCCTGCAGAGAGGGATGCGTTTTTCAACGTTCTGGAGGTTTACTCATGAGGGTTGGAAAATTTGGGCTTGTCAACAACTTTCTGCCCTACTATCATCTTGAAAAAGAGCAGAAGTATGAGTTTGTTGAGGAACACCCCAAAAAACTCGCAGAAATGCTTCTGGAAGGTAAAATCGACTATGCTCCGGTTCCGAGCTTTTTTTATTTGAAGAACCGTGAGAGGTTGAGGAAATACTCCTTCTGCGTTGGGAGTGATGGAGAGGTTTACAGCGTTGTTGTGGTCTCCAGGAAAAAGAGGCTTGACGACTCACCAATTGCCGTTACTTCGAAATCCCTGACTTCTGTGAGCATGCTTGAAATCATACGAAGGCAGAATGGCCTGATAAACCGTCTCGTGCCTCACGGCGGGAATTTCTTCGAGATGCTGAAGGATTTTGACCATGCTCTTGTTATTGGTGACGAGGCGATAACCGCAAGAATGGTGTTCAGGATCGTCATGGATGTGGGAGAGGAATGGAAGGACCTCACAGGGTTGCCTGCTGTATTCGGAATTTCTGCTTCATTAATGAGTGCCGATGCTGCACATGTGGACTCGGACATACTGAGGTCATATCAGAGGGGGCTGAAAAACATCGATGAAATTGCCGAAATAGCAAGCCTGAAATACCGGATGCCCGTCGAATTCCTGAGAACTTACTTCAAAGCGCTCGTTCACAAAATGAGCAGGAAGGAAGAAAAGAGCCTCAGGGTTTTTGGTGAGCTGGGTCATGAGTGTGGATTACTTTGAAAAGAACATTGCTGGAGAGGATCTGAGCTTTGAGGAAGCTCTGGAGCTTTTTGATTTGCCGCTGTATGAGCTGGGATACATAGCCGACAGAATCCGGGTGAAGAAATGCGGAAACGAGGTCGGGTTTGTTATCGACAGGAATATCAATTACACCAACGTCTGTGTTTCGAAATGCAAGTTCTGTGCTTTTTATGCAAGAGATGAGCACGATTCATATCTGCTGAGCCATGAGGAAATTCTTGGAAGAATTAAGGAGGCTGTGGATCACGGGGCCACCCAGATAATGCTACAGGGAGGGATTAATCCCGAGCTTGGCATTGAGTGGTTCGAAGAGCTTTTCAGGAAAATAAAGGAAAAATTCGATGTTGACGTTCACAGTCTGTCCCCTCCGGAGATCGTTTACCTTTCCAGGATGGAGGGGATCAGCATTGAGGAGGTAATATCGAGGCTGAGAGAAGCGGGTCTGGACTCCATTCCCGGCGGAGGGGCAGAGATACTCTCTGATGAGGTTCGGCTTGAAATAAGCAGCAAGGGAACTGTTGATGACTGGCTGAGAGTCATGAAAACGGCACATGAGATCGGGATGAAAACAACAGCCACAATGATGTTCGGGCATATCGAAAGTGAAAAACACATCATAGAGCATCTTTTCAGGATCAGAGATCTGCAAAAGGAAACCGGTGGTTTCACAGCTTTCATCCCCTGGAGCTTCCAGCCCGGAAATACTGAGCTTTATGGAATGGTGAGGAGACCTGCACCCCCCGCAAGATACCTGCAGATACTTGCGGTTTCGAGAATAGTGCTTCACAACATCCGGAACATCCAGGTTTCCTGGTTAACACAGGGAATGGATATCGCAACTCTCGCACTCAGCTTCGGTGCAAACGACTTTGGTGGTGTGATGCTGGAGGAAAACGTTGTCAGAGCTACTGGAAAGCCATTCCGACCTGCGAGGGTTGACGAAATTGTTGTGAGGATAAAATCCGCCGGAAGAATTCCGTACAGGAGGGACACGTATTATAACGTCCTGGAGTACTACTATTGACTGGCTCTGCCCAGTATGGAAATTATTTTTTCCGAATACCTCGAGGTCAGTGAACCGAGTATCGACGTTATCAAAACCGTTACTGTTATTGCGGAGGCTGTCAGCACATCTCCGAATGCGAAAGCCATGAATATTGAAAATTCTCCTCTTGCAATTGTATTGAGCCCGATTTCAAGTCCGGACTTCCAGGATTTTTCGGTTCTCAATCCGGTGAGGAGTCCGGAGGCAACCTTTCCTGAAATAGCAACCAGGGCGAGAACGATTCCGAGAGCAAGTCCACCCATATCGAACTTTGTTGAAACCCCGAAAAAGAAGAAGAAAAGGATCAGAAAAACATCTTTGAATGGTATGACCATCTCTTCCACGCTTTTGACTTGTGAGAACATCAGTCCAATGAGTATTGCGGCGTATGCGTAGGGTATCTGGAAAAGCTCTTCAATTGCCAGACCGAGGAGACCGGCAGAAAAAACGAGGAGGAGGGGAACTTCATCATCTCTTTCCATGGCCCTATCCAGGTACTTGGGTGCGGTGTTTGAAAGGATTAGTACTGTGACCGTGAATACAGTCAGCTTGGCAAAAAAATACATCAGGTCGGAAAAGCCTATGCTGTTCAGGACGATCAGGATTGCGATGACGATATCTTCAAAAACCATCATCCAGACAATGATTTCAGCTTCTTTGAGGATGAGCTTCCTGTTCTCGATGAGTGACTGAAGAACGATGGCGGAGCTTGAGATGTACAGTGAGGATGCTATGATGAACGCTCTGGACAGCTCAAATCCGGTGACCGACAGCAGAATAAAGACAAGTGCAAAGTTTATGAGCAAATCATAAAAGCCTGAAGCGAATATTGTTTTTCTCTTAGCTCCTATTTCCCTCGGGTTTATGTGCAGGCCTATGTAGAAAAGCAGGAAAACAACGCCGAACTCGGCTATCTTTTTTGAGACCTCGTCAGCCTGCAGTATTCCAAATCCAGAGCTTCCTAAAGCAAGTCCTGCGATAATGTAGACCGGGATTGCCGGAAAAGATAGCTTCCTTGCAATTATCGCAAAAATCAGGCAAACCAGCCCGGCAATTGCGATCTCCATTCAGGCACCCAGTATCTCCTTTTCAAACCTTTCAATCTGGTCTTTGTTTCCGATAACCACTATTTGATCTTCTTCCTCGAAAATCAGATGTGGGGGCGGGCTGATTATGGTATTGCCTTTTCTTGATACTGCTATGACGTTTACTCCTGTTCTTTTTCTTATTGCAAGCTCTTCAATTGTTTTTCCCGCCATGCTCCTGCCGACCGTGTATGTGTGGAGTGCAAGGGTCAAATCCGGTATTCCCATGAAATCAACTTCTATACTCTCCTTTTCTTTTTCAACCGGAGCGCCGCTGAGGATCGTGGCGAGTCTCTTTGACTCGTTTTCGCTCATTTCAATAGAACATGGTTTCTCACAGCCTTTCTCCTGTATGTAGAGCTGGACTCTCCGGTTGAGTAAAAATACCACTGCTATCCTATCTCCTTTTGACGTTTCAAGTTCATATTTTGTTCCTATGCCTTCCATACCGGTGAGACGGACCATATATTCACTTTACTTAGAAAGATAAAACGCTTTCGACACTCTTTTAAGCATTGAGGGCCTGGTGGATACGATGGACATTGAAGGAGTCATTCTGGATGTTGATGGTGTCATATCGCGTGGTAAAAAGCCCATAGAAAGGGCCATTGAGGGTTACAGGCTTTTGAGGGATGCCGGGATAAAAACAGTATTCGTCTCCAACAATTCGGCAAGGAGCAGAAGGATGATGGTTGAGAAGTTTTCACGCTATGGGATGGACGTGGGTGAGGCCGAGATAATTGTGGCAACACACGCAACTGCTGTTTTTATAAGAGAACGTGATGGAAAATCCAGGGTGTATACAACCGGAGAGCACGGACTTGTGGAGGAGCTGGAAAATGAAGGACACGAGGTAGTTGAAAATCCCGATGCAGATTACCTTGTTGCGGCATCGAACAGAAACATAAACTTCGAGATCTTCACGAAGGCACTGAGACTCGCTCTGAATGACCAGGTGAAATATGTTGCAGTGAATCCTGACAGGATATTTCCCGGTGAAGACGGCCCTGTTCCAGGAACAGGCCTTGTTATTGGGGCAATTTACTGGATGACTGGAAGGGAGCCGGATGCAGTGGTTGGAAAACCGTCCAAGGTTATCGTGGAGCAGGCGGTGCAGATGCTTGGTGTCGAGAGGGACAGGATAGCCATAGTCGGGGATCAGATTGAGATTGATGTCCTCGCGGGGAAAAATTCCGGGTTAAAGACGGTTCTGGTGCTTTCAGGGGTTACAACCAAATATAATTACGAAAAAAAGGTAAATGAAGCTGGGCTAACTCCAGATTTTGTTTTCAGGGACCTCTACGACTTTGCTCAGAGGGTGATCTCCCGGAAGTAATCGGTCTCGTAGCTCTCGATCTCTCCCAAATCCGAAAGCTCCGCAAGCTCAGGGTCGATGGGTATCTCTGCAAGAACTTCCAGCCCGTATTTTTCTGCAAGCTTCCTTGCCCTGTGTTTTCCGAATATGTGGGAGATCTCTCCACAGTGAGGACATTTGAAGAAGCTCATATTTTCCACAAGCCCCACGACTTTCGTGTTCATCATATTTGCCATGTTAAGGGCTTTTTCAACAATTATGGATGTGAGCTCTGTGGGTGAAGCAACCATCACGACCCCATCGAGCTTTGCTGTCTGCATCAGGGTGAGCGGAGCGTCTCCAGTTCCGGGAGGCAGGTCGAAAAGCAGGTAGTCCATACCCTCCCAGTTTGTTTTCCCGAGCAGGTCTTTTATCACGCCCGCAATCATCGGCCCTCTCCAGATAACTGGTGTATCCTTTTCTGGCAGTAAGAACTGTATCGAGAGTATCTTTATTCCGTATTTTCTTGTAGTGGCTGGCTCAATGCCCTTTTCTGTGAATCCAATGCTTGCATCATCAAGTCCAAACAGCTTGGGGATGCTCGGTCCGAGAAAATCCGCATCCAGAACAGCGACTCTTTTGCCCTCTCTGGCGAGGTGGATTGCGAGCAGAGCTGTTACGGTTGATTTTCCCACGCCCCCTTTGCCGCTCATTACCGCTATCTTTCTGCCGATACCTGCGAGTCTTTCCTGAATTTCCCGATCACTAACTGTCTGATGCATCTGAACCACCTTTATGAATAATAATTCAAATGTTTAAAAAGTGTCGGGGGTTACAGAGTCATGCGAATTCCCGCAATTTACGGACTGGGATACCAGTCCATGCTCCGCATTTCGATCTCTCTTTTCTTTCTCTCCATGAACTTCTGGACGGTGAAGTGCTGGGAACCTTCGACGAGCATCATAATTGCCTCTCTTGCAGCGGCAACGTTTTCCATCGGACCTATTATGGAGACGTATTTATCGTACACCGAGACCTTCACGTTCAGCGTTTCCTCTATCATTCTCCTGATCTTGCCTTCCTTGCCGATAATCCTTCCCTTTATCCTCTCCAGCGCCTTTGGAGAGACGTACTGGCTCAAGTCAATGCTTTCAAAAAGTGTGAAGTCATCATCAAGCAGTTTCATTGCGGTATCTGGATTGAATCCTCTCGCAATGGCATTGACAACGTCTTTTGCTTTAAGAAATCCAACCGCATCCTCGCCTCTCGTTATTCTTACAATCCCGTTTCTGCCGTCAATGCTGATCTTGCAGCCAGTCTCCTCCTCAAGTCTTTTCTTCACCTCTCCCTCTCTGCCGATTATAACACCGACCCTGTCGGAGGGAATCTTGATTTCAATCGTTTCCATTTCAATCACCCTTAACTGATGAAATCAGTTCTTCAGGACTTTCCTTAATACCATATCTTGAGAAGAACCTTATAAGGTTTCTCAGGTCTCTCTCCAGATATGAGTTTGCAAGGGGGTGGTCTGTTAACACCGCCTGCCCCATGTCGATGAAATAGGGATCGTTATTTTTAAGGATAATATTGTACTCGCTCAGATCAGCATGAACGAGTTCTGCTTTCCTGTATAGTCTGGCCAGGTTTTCCTTTATTCTGGAATAGAGTTCTTCAACATCTGTAATTTCTGGCAGATCTCTTTTCAGCTCAAAAATGGTGGGGTATGGCACCTCATCTTTTCCCAAAAATTCCATAAGCACCACGTTTTTCAGGTATGTGTATGGTTCTGGAACGTTAACTCCCGCATTGAATGCTCTCTCAAGATTTCTGAATTCCTTTTCGACCCAGGTGAATATAATCTCTTTTTTTGAAACCCTTCTCATGTCAAACCTTCTATCTCCGAACAGGTATTCGTCCATTTTGAAAAACTCTGATGTCTCGATTCTGTAAATTTTGACGGCAAGGGGTTTGAACTCTCCGTTGATGTTTCCGTCGGCGTAGAAAACATTTGCCTCCTTTCCTGTGCTCACAACTCCTCCCAGAGCCTGTATGTAACCTCTGGCTGAGAGCTTGTAAAGAGTTTTCAGTGTCCTTTCATCAAATACCTCTGCAAAAATCTTCCTGGCATCGCTGTCCTTTTCCTTTATCCTTAACTGATCCAGAAGCTTCTCTATTCTTTTTATGTCCTTCATCTCAGAATTTCAGGTATCCTCTGCTCTCCAGCCACTCGACCTGAGGATTGGTGTATCTCCAGATCACATCCGCCCTTTCATCCTGGAACTGCCATGGCACTATGATGACCACGTCTCCTTCCCTGATCCAGATCCTCTTTCTCATTTTTCCCGGGATCCTTGCAAGCCTTTCCTTTCCGTCCTCGCACCTCACCTTAATGTGTCCGGCTCCGAGCATGTTTGTAACGATCCCGAACATTTCTCTCTTATTTTTATCCGGAAGCTTAACCCTGATTACTTCTTCACCTTCACTCAAGTCACCACCCCATTTTTTTCAGTTTTTTTCTTGCTCCATCGAGAATCATGTTCAGATATCTCGCAGCATTAATTTTCACATCAAGAGGATGAATTTCACCCTTTGAATAATCTTCGGCAAGTTCATTAAAGTTTTCGTACTCTAAATCACCACCGAATTTCTCATCCCTTTCGATAACCACTCTTTCGAATCTGGGAAATACATGGTATCTCATGATATCCATTACCGGATTATCCACCACCTGCTTTTCAGGACAGAATGCCTTTTTCAGCTTTTTCACGACTGTCTGTTCGTCGTCTCTCACCGAGATGTAGTTGCCCTTCGAGGAACTCATCTTCTCTCCATCCAGCCCCACCAGTATGGGTGTGTGCATGCAAACCGGCACATCATAACCGAGCTTTGGCAGGTTCTCTCTTGCAAGCATGTGAATCTTTCTCTGATCCATACCCCCAACAGCAACCTTTACGCCTAGGTGCGCAATATCGAGGGCCTGCATCAGCGGATAGACCATCTGGGAGACCATGGGATCCTCCCTCCTTCTGCTGACCTCGTCCATGCTCCTTCTCGCCCTGTTTATCGTCGTAATCCTGGCCATTTTAAGAACATCGAGCATGTACTCCTGTTCAAGCTGATATTCGCTTCCAAGCACGAATTTTGCCTTGCTTTCATCCAGTCCGAGTGCTATGAATGCTGCCCTGTTATACTCTGCCACCTTTTTTATTTCATCAAAATCTCCCTTCTCGTTGAGGTAAGCATGAACATCCGCAAGAAGAACTGTGATTTCAAAGCCTATTTCCTGCAGATCCATAAGCTTGTTCACGGTCATCATGTGTCCAAGGTGGATTTCCCCGCTTGGCTCGTAGCCGACGTATGCCGTAAGTTTCTCTCCACTTTCCAGCAGAGTCCTAAGCTCGTCGAGAGTTACAACTTCTTCTATGTTTCTTGTTGCTATGCTGAGTCTGTCTTCAATATCCATGTTGTAATGAAGGAAGAGGCTATTTTTAAGGTTAATCTTTTGGGAGTTGGAGAGACATCTATCTTACTAAATTAATAAAAAATTTCGATTATTTGTCTTCAATACCCCTTTCGGTAACCCTGAATATTGCCTCTGATTCAGGCAGATGGGGCGAGTCGATCAGTCTTGCAACTCTGAGCTCGCCTTTGCTCTTTCTCAGGTAAATTCTGAATGTTGCGGTGTGGGCAACAATGTGTCCGCCAACGGGTTTTGTGGGGTCTCCGAAGAACTGGTCTGGCTTCGCCATCACCTGATTGGTGACAACGATTGCTGCATTGAAGACTTCGCCGAATCTCAGGAGATCGTGGAGATGCTTGTTCAGTTTCTGCTGTCTGTCTGCAAGCGTCCCTCTTCCAACGTATTCCGCTCTGAAGTGGGCTGTCAGGGAATCAACGATGAGTAACCTGACGTTTATTCCGTCCTTTTTGAGCTTGTTGGCCAGCTCCTTGGCATTATCTATCAGAAGCATCTGGTGGTTTGAGTTGTATGCCTGAGCGACGTAAATGTTTTTCAGAGCTTTGTCCGGGTCAAGACCCTTTGCTTCGGCCATCTGGATGATCCTCTCCGGCCTGAACGTCCCTTCCGTGTCAATCACAACCACTGCTCCATTGAGTCCTCCCTGTTCTCGGGGTAGCTGAACATTCACGGCAAGCTGATGACATATCTGCGTTTTACCACTGCCGAACTCACCAAAAAGTTCAGTTATGGCCTGGGTTTCAACTCCTCCTCCAAGCAGGTCGTTAAGGGCATTGCTACCTGTGGTTATCTTACCCACCTTCTTTCTTCTTTCGTAAACAACGTCTCCCGTCTCAAAACCACCGACATTCGCAAGCTTTCTTGCTGCGGAGATGATCTTCATTGCTGTGCTTTCTCCAATTTCAGCAGCGGCACTGAGTTCGGAGGGTGATGCAACGGCTATCGCCTCTATGGAATAATAACCAGCATCTCTAAGTTTTTCAGCCGTTGCGGGGCCAACAAATGGAAGATCTTCAATGTCAAGCACTGTGCTTCCCTCATCAGCATTTTTTGAGGACTGGCTCATCTGCTCTTTTTTCTCGTTTTCCTTATTCACTTCCTTCTTCTTTGCCATCGAACATGGTTTGAAAAATGAATATATAAGTGCTTTCTCCGCTCCAAATGTAAAATGGATATTTTATGTTATTATTTTAATCAAGCTCGAAGACTTTTAATATGTCTATCATGTGGGATTCTTTCACCACGTTAAGCACAAGCATCGTGTATGTTTTTTCCACGAATTCGAGCTTTCCAATCTCCTTTACAAACTCGTTCAGGCTTTCTCTGTCCTTAAACTTCGAAACGGCAATCACGTCATATTCTCCCGTAACATCGTAAACGGCTGTAACATTCGGCATTTCGGCGAGAAACTTTTCCACATCTATAACTTTTCCGCCTTTGGCTGTTATGCCTATAACGGCCGTCAAATCATAACCGAGTCTGGAGTAGTTTATTACGGGAATGAATTTCTCAATTATTCCGAGCTTTCTGAGCTTGTTTATTCTGTTGTGGACTGTTGCCTCAGTTACTCCCAGCTTTTCTCCAATTTCCCTGAGGCTTTTTCTTGCGTCATCCTGAAGTTCCGAAAGAATCTTTAAATCCATAGCGTCAATCTTTTCCATTGTAAAGCTTAATTCAGAATTATTTAAAAAATTTTTCAAAAATCATGTATGTCAGAGCTGACGCAATCAATCCGGGAACAACGGGATATATCCAGTAAACTCTGTAATACATGAAATACCAGACGACTGATGCAATCAGTGCGACGACCATCGAGGCGAGAATGCTGTATCTTGATGGCTTTGCATACAGCATTGCGAGCAGAGGTACCAGGAAAACGGATGTGATCACGGAGAAGCTCACGCCAACAATGCCCACGATTATCTCTGGAGGTTTCAGAGCTATGTAGAGTGGTATCAGGGAAAGAACGAAGACCATTGTTCTTGTCAGGGCTATATTCTCCCTGTTGAGAATATCTTTGGTGAGTGATGTTGCCATCATGTGCAGCAGTGAATTCACCGTTGACATTGCTGCGGCGATTATTGCGGTTAGCAGCAGTGCATTGATACCTTCAGGCAGAACCTTCATTGCTATGACTGGCACAACGAGGTCTGAGTCCTTCAGGTACTTGACCGGGTCATCGAACTGGGGTATTATGAGCCAGCCCAGCGGTCCAATTGAAAATACGCATATTGCAAAGACACCAATTATCAGGGGTGTGAGCAGAGCCCCTTTTTTCAGGACATCCTCATTTTTGGCAGCGACAAACCTGATCACGAGCTGGGGGGATGAAAGCTGGGCGATGCTGATCGCAAAGGTAAGACTCAGGATAAACGGGATGACCATTCCCGCCTTCATTATCGGCGGAGGAGCAAGCTTCCCCACCTCGAACAGCAGCGCTCCTTTGCCTGCAAATATCTGCGTTCCGGCAAGTTTTTCCATCACTTCAAAACCTCCGAGGAAGTAAATGATCGAGGCGAAAAGCACTATGCCGCCTGTGAATGTGAGCAATCCCTGAATCAGGTCCGTGTACACAACCGCCCTGAAGCCTCCGATTGATGTGTACAGCACCACTATCAGTGCGGTTATAATCAATCCGTGGGTGTACGGTATGTCCAGCATCACCTGCAGGAGATTTCCCGCCCCCTTGTATATCGAGACCATGTAGAATGAAAAGAAGACTATGATCACCGCTGATGACAGCATCTGCACTTCTTTTCCGAACTTAGAGCCAAATATTTCAGGTATGGTGAGTGACGAGGTCTCCTCTGCGAGCTGTTTGAGCTTTGGGGCTATAAGCAACCAGGCGAGTATTGCGAATAAAACGTGGAAAAATGTGAGAAATGCGGACCACTGGAATCCGGCAACAAATCCAAAACCCCCACCTCCGAGAAATGCGGACGTGCTGAAATACGTGGCGAAAAAGGAAAAACTCACGAGGGTAACTCCGAGCCCCTTTCCTGCAAGATAGTAGTCAAGCAACCCCCTGGATTTTCTGTACTCTGCAGCACCTATTATCAGCATTAAAATAAGATATACAGTGAATACGGCGGCTATAATCATGCTCACACCTTTCTGTATGCAATCACCGCTCCGGCGATCATCATCAGAATGCTGATTGCATAAATTGCGGCTATAACCATATTCACCACCTCAACCCCTTATCAGCCTTCTGGCCTTGCCCTCAAATCGCTCAAGCTGACCGATGGGAACAACTTTGATGGCTGGATGGATGCCAACGAATTCGGCAAGGTCTTTTGCTATCGCAGATTTAATCCGCTCATCCCCTTCAAAAACAATTTCGAGCCTGCCATTAATGGCGAGAATTCTGTAGTTCACCACGCCGTGTTCTGCGAGAATGCTCTCGACGTCTGTGGGGTAAAACTTCACTCCCTTGTAGATTATCATGTCATCCGTCCTTCCCCGTATCCTCTTTATTTTGATATGCTCAATTCCACACTCGCATCCATCTCTGCCGATAATTGTGCTGATCTCACCGCTTCTGTATCTTATCAGCGGCATACCTTCTCTGTTGAGAGCCGTGTAAACGATCTCTCCCTCTTCACCCTCATCGAGGACCTCTCCGGTTTCTGGATCAACGACTTCCACTATGTAATTGTCCTCCCAGATATGCAGACCTTCCCTTTCGGGACATTCAAAGCCCACGGTTCCGACTCCACCCATCTCTGTCAGACCGGGAATGTCATAAGCTCTTGCGTCAAATGTTTTTTCTATCTGTCTTCTCATCTCTTCACTCCACGGTTCGGCTCCGAGAATGAGCTTCTCGACGTTCAGTTCCGCCACATCTATCCCCATCTCGTCCGCAACTTCTGCAATTCTCAGCGGATAGCTTGCGGTTCCGGCAAGAACAGTCGTTCCAAAATCTACCATGAACCTGATCTGGTTTCTCGTATTTCCGGGGCCGATGGGTATAACAAATGCATTTATCGCATCTGCCGCAAAGTGGAATCCAAATCCTCCGTTCCAGAGTCCAAAAGCAGGGGTTATCTGGATGATATCCCTTTCTGTTACGTTTGCAAGGAAGAAAGCCCTCATCATCATTTCCTTCCACTGTTCCACGTCATGTCTCGTGTAGGGTATGATCACAGGCTGACCGGTGGTTCCACCGGACATCTGAATTCTAACCACCTTTTCTTTTGGGACACAGACTGCTTTGAGCGGGTAGCTCTCTCTAAGCTCCTGTTTGGTTGTAAATGGCAGCACTGATAGGTCCTCCACACTTTTTATCCTGTCTATATCTACCCCTGATTCCTTGAATTTCTTCCTGTACAGGGGTGAATTCTCATAAACGTATCTGACGATCTTCCTGAACCTTCTGTTTTTGATCTCTTCAATTTCACTCCGTTTTCTGAAGATATCCTGCTTTGCCCTGCCATAAACATTAGTCATTAAAAATGGGTTCGAGCCTCAGTATATAAATCTTTCTCATTTTTTGGGTTTAATCCCAAAAAAAGGGATTACAGCGCTCTCATGTATTCAGGCCTTAAAATTTCGGGATGTTCCATTGCATGGTCTATAAGCTTCAGAATTCTGTCTCTGTCTTCTGGAAGGTTCGCTTTTATCGGCAGGTAGTTTGAGGCGTGGTTTGCCCTGAAAACCGTGCTGTAGTCGAGGTCCTCGATAACCCATCTCAATTCCTGGAGAACTTCGGTCTGATTCAGCGGTCTGAATTCTCCTTTTTTCATCTTCGGGTAAAGCGGGGTGTTTTCGACAATCATCAGCGTCAGAAATGCTGTGAACTGTGGTTTCATTCTGTTGAGTGTTTTTGCGGTGTTTTTAGCATGTTTGTAGCTCAAATCCTTCCCACCAAGTCCGGTGATTGCAGTAACGCTCAAAATCATTCCTGATTCTATGGCTTTCCTTCCGGCTTTGACCATTTTCTCAGAATCGACCCCTTTCCTGATTTCTTCCAGAATCTGGTCATCTCCACTCTCCACTCCAAGATAAATCATCTTCAGCCCCTCATGCGCAAGCTCTCCAAGCTCCTCTCCCGTTTTCTCAAGAATGTCCATCGGAGTGGCGTATGCAGATACTCTCTCGAGATCTGGGAAAAGTTTTCTGGCATATCTCAGAATTTTCAGCAGGTCATCGGTTTCCATACAGAGCGCATTACCGTCGGCGAGGAAAATCCTCCTCGTTTTGGGATAAAACTTTTTGAAGATCTCCATTTCTTTCTTGATCTCTTCAACGGACTTAACTCTGAATTTTTTCATCTTGTACATCCCGCAGAATGTGCATTTATTGTGGGAACAGCCGATGGTCGCCTGAATTATCAGGCTGTGTGCCTCACTGGGCGGTCTGAAAAGCGGCATGTCGTATAATTCGAACATATCTTTCACCGGTTAATACCCCACTTCTTTCAGGAATTTTTCGAGGTCCTCTTTTTTCTCAAAATAGAGTGTTGCCTTTTTGTCGCCCTCCACATGCACTGCGAGATTCTCGTAATCAGGATGGAATGTGGCTGAAGCTTTTTTTATCCTTTTGCTCCCGCAGTAAATGTTTTCATAGTCTGTGTAACATGCTCTCGGTTTTCTGAGTATCAGTGCTGAGAAGAACAGCAGAGATAGCATGAGTGCCAGAGAGGGTATGTAGAACTCCTGCGTAAGTCCGTATTTTGTGTATCTGTACGCAATGAGCAACAGGGCGAATGCGAAGAAGACTGCAATCGTTCTCAGATATCTTTTTCTCGCAAGAGCGTTTTTGTAAGGGCGATATATCCAGATCAAGTCCCCTCCCTCCAGTCAGAGAGGTATTTTGCCTGCTCTTCTGTCAGCTCATCGATTTTTATTCCCATTGTTTCCAGCTTGATTCTTGCAACCTCTCTGTCCAGCTCTTCGGGCATCCTGTAAACCTTGTTTTCCAGTTTTTCAGCATTTTTGGCGATGTACTCCACAGCGAGAGCCTGATTTGCGAAGCTCATGTCCATAACCTCTATGGGGTGTCCGTCTCCGGATACCAAGTTGACGAGCCTCCCATCTGCAAGCAGATAGAGTTTCTTATTGCCCAAGTTGTACTCCCTCAGATTTGGCCTGAGCTCTCTGATCTCGTGGGCCATTTTTTCAAGCTCTTCAACGTTTATTTCCACATTGAAATGCCCTGCATTTGCGAGAATTGCCCCGTCCTTCATTGACAGGAAGTGTTTTCTTGTGATGATATCTCTGTTTCCCGTTGCGGTTATGAATATGTCGCCTATGAGCGAAGCTTCATCCATCGTCATGACATCGAAACCATCCATAACGGCTTCAAGCGCCCGTATCTCGTCTACCTCGGTTACGATTACTTTGGCTCCCAATCCTTTCGCTCTCATGGCTATTCCTCTACCACACCACCCGTATCCCGCAACGACCACTTTTTTCCCTGCGATCAGAGAATTTGTCGCTCTGAATATCCCGTCCCACGTGGACTGTCCGGTTCCATAGCGGTTGTCGAACAGATATTTTGTGTATGCATCGTTCACGGCTATAACCGGGAAGAGCAGAACGCCGTCTTCTTCCATGGATCTGAGCCTGTTCACACCTGTTGTGGTTTCCTCACTCGCTCCGAGAATTCTGTCGGCTATAACCTTTCTCTTTTCATGGATCAGGTATATGAGGTCTGCTCCATCATCTATGATTATATCAGGTTCAAAGTCCAGAACTGCATTCAGGGCGTGGTAGTATTCTTCTCTGCTCATGCCTCTTCTGGCAAAGCATGAAACTCCATCCTCTTTTCTGAGTGCATCTGCAACATCATCCTGTGTTGTGAGCGGGTTACAGCCAGTGATCGCAACCTCAGCACCGCCAGCAACAAGAGTTCTGACAAGAACAGCGGTTTTTGCCTCAACATGGAGTGCCATACCTATTCTCAGCCCATCCAGTGGTTTCTCTTCTTCAAATCTTTTTCGGATTCTGGAAAGAACTCTCATGTTCTTCTCTGCCCACTCTATCTTGCCCTTACCGTCCATGAATATGCTTTCGTGCCCGAATATATAACAGTTGCATGTCCTGCTATACTCGCTGCAATAATAATAGAAAATATTATATCTTTCAGGAAATTTTTGTTATTCATGAATGGAGAAATTCCAGTAAAAAGGACTGGAAAGTCGGAAGGTGGAGAGCAAATCTGCAACCATCGTAGCTACCATCTTTCTTGCAACATCCCGCTGATACTGCCATCCTGGTAAAGACTTTGCTTTTTAAATCTATCAAAAATAAAAATAAAAGAAAAATTACATGCTGAGAGCAAGCTTGATGTCCTCTGCCTTGACAGTCTTTCTGTTTGCGTGCTTTGCAATTTCGACTGCTTTCTTTGCAACCTGAAGTGCGTATTCTTCAAGGACCTCAGCCATCTTTTCTACTGCATCCTCGCTAACTCTCTCAGCACCAGCCTTTCTTATCAATCTGTCGATTGGGGCAAGTGGCAACTCAGCCATTTTATCACCTCAATTCTCTTTTCATGAATTGGAGGTATATAAATTTTATTCTGTTGTGATTTCATTTCAGTTTACTTCTATCGCCCGTTAGGTAAGTATGCTAATTCCTGTACCGATTCAACTCTTTAGATAAAATTACGGGAAGGTGTGTGTTCGTATGTGCAGGTCATGGTTGTGTTGAGTATCCCGGAGTATGGCATGATGACATCGGTAACCTCTGGGTGAAGTACTGGTGGGAAGCATTTCATCAGTTAAAAATCCGGGGCATATTATATTAGCTGGTTTTTTGATCGTGGGTAAAGGAAAGAAATTTATTGGTCTTTTCCCATGAACAAACAATATGGAGTGCCTTGATGCAATATTTTCCCGGAGGTCTGTCAGAAAATTTCTCAAAAAGGATGTTGATGATGAGATGATCAGAAAGCTTCTTGAGGCCGGAAACGCAGCCCCCTCCGCAGGAAATTTGCAGGCCAGAGATTTTGTGGTTGTGAGAGATGACGAGACCAAACTTAAACTTGCGGTCGCTTCACTGAGGCAGATGTTCATCGCTCAGGCGCCCGTGGTAATTGTGGTTGTTGCAAACTATCCCCGGAGCATGAAGGTATACGGTGACAGGGGGAAAATTTATGCCGAACAGGATGCGGCAGCTGCAGTTCAGAACATCCTTCTTGCGGCACACTGCATGGGTCTTGCTTCGGTATGGATTGGGGCCTATGATGATGAGGTGGTCTCAGAGATCCTTGGAATTCCCAGCTACGCAAGACCAGCGGCAATTCTGCCTGTAGGCTATCCTGCTGAGGCGCCGGAGGCAAGAAGAAGGTTTAATATAGATGAACTCACCCACTTGGAAAGATGGTGATCGCACTACTTACAGACTTTGGTGATTACTACCCCGGAGTGATGAAAGGAGTGATAAGGAAAATCACACAGGATGAAGTTATTGATTTAACGCACTCCATCCACCCTCAAAACGTTTTTGAAGGGGCTTTTTTGCTCCACTCTGCTTACAGATACTTTCCAGCCGGAACTATCTTCATCAGCGTTGTGGATCCGGGAGTCGGTGGTGACAGGGCTGCGATAGTCATCAAAACTGAAAATTACTGGTTTGTCTGTCCGGACAATGGCATCGCTTTTCCATCTGCTGTTGAGGACGGCATACGGAAAATCCTCAGGATTAAGGAATCTGTGAGTCAGTTTTCTGGCGCTTTCTCGTCCACCTTTCATGGCAGGGACATATTCGCTCCCGCGGGGGCGCTGATCAGAGAGGGCAGGATGGAACATTTTGAAAGGTTTAAAGGAGAGCCTGTAAAGCTTGATCTTTTTGATGCACGGGTTGAGGGTGGCCGTATTGTGGGGAGGGTTGTGCATATTGACAGATTTGGGAACGCTGTGACAAACATAACGAGAAATCAGATTGAGGAATATTCTGTGACTGGTTTCATGTATAGGGGTCATGAGATTCCCCTCGTCGAAAAATACGAGGATGTTGAGAGGGGAAAACCTCTCGCAATAATCGGGAGTTTCAACACCCTCGAGCTCAGTTTGAGGGAGGATAATTTTTCAAGGCATTTCAACGTTGACTTCGGGAATATCGAACTGGGGTGGATATGATGGAGATTGGTGAAAGAACACTTTTCAAGCTGGTTGAGACAATAAACCGACACCTGCCTGAAAAAAGAAAGAGTCTGAAAGCACTGCTTGAAATGGATAGTCCCGAAATCCGGGGCAGGGATGGAATAGATTACTACATAGAACGGGAGGAGCTGGAGTTTATAGCCTGTTACGTGGATGAATTCGAGCAGGACAGATTTATGATCCCGATAATCCTCGAAATGGCAAGCATCGGGGGAGAGTATGTAATATATGTCCGGGACAGGAGGCATGCCGAGTTTATTGAGAAGGCGTTTGGATTTGACAGGTATGTTGACAACATCATGATGCTCTATTCGTACGAGATGCAAAGAATCAGGAAAAAGCTGAAAACCACGTCTCAGGTAATGTTCAGGCCGTAATATGTCCCTGGAGAGTTCCAAAAGAGTTTTATAGTATTGAGAAAGCTCAGAATTATGTACGATCCCCTGTCCATAATCTGGTTTCTGCTCTTTTTCTATCTGCTATTTGCCCCCCAGATGAGGCAGCAAATGCTTTTCAATACGAGAAGAAAGGTTCTGCAAAAACTGGCTGAAAAAAGGGGGAGCAACGTTATAACCCTGATCCACAGGCAGGAGAGCGTCGGTTTCCTTGGGATTCCAATTTACAGATACATTGATATTGATGATTCCGAGAAGGTTCTCCGGGCAATAAGAAGTACGCCAAAGGACAAACCCATAGATCTCATAATCCACACTCCTGGTGGGCTTGTTCTCGCTGCAACCCAGATAGCCAGAGCAATTCACGAGCACCCGGCAAAGACCACTGTTATAGTTCCGCACTATGCGATGAGCGGCGGTACGCTGATTGCTCTTGCTGCTGATGAGATTATCATGGACCCCCATGCGGTTCTTGGTCCCGTGGATCCGCAGTTGATGAACTACCCTGCCCCATCCATCCTGAAAGTTCTGGAAAAGAAGGACGTAAAGGACATCGATGATCAGACAGTAATAATGGCAGATATAGCCGAAAAAGCAATCAATCAGGTGAGAGATCTTGTTTTTTCACTGCTTAAAGATAAGGTGGGGGATAAAAAGGCTGAAGAGATAGCCAGAATCCTGACTGAGGGAAAGTGGACCCATGATTATCCGCTCACGTACCGTGTCGTTGAGGAATTTGGGCTGAACGTTTCAACTGATGTGCCGGAGGAGGTGTATGAGCTTATGGACCTCTACTCTCAGCCAATAATGCAGAGGCACCCGGGCGTTGAATTCGTTCCCAGCCATGGAGACAGGGGAAAGGCGGGAAGGTGAGTGGCGTGGTCAGGGTAAAGTTTTTTGCAAATTTCAGGGAGGTTGCTGGCACGAACGATCTGGAGATTGAGGCTAAAACGCTTGAGGAGCTTTTGGAAAATCTCAAACTCAGGTATCCGGGAATGGAAAAGCTCTACAGTTATGCTATAATCATGGTCAACGGAAGGCAGGCGAAAGATACAAATCTGAGGTTGGAGAGCGAAGACGTCGTTGCCCTTTTACCTCCGGTGAGCGGTGGTTGAGATGCTGTTTGGGAGCCTTACGAGTGTTGAGGAGGCAAAACGCAGGCTTCTTGAAAGAATAGAACCTTTTGGCAGTGAGGACGTTGAAACTCTTCCTATTGAAGATGCACACATGCGAATTCTTGCCGGAGATGTTATGTCCGGGATAGACATACCCCATTACAACAGGGCAGCAATGGATGGCTTTGCTGTCCGACACGCAGAGGTCAAACAGGCTGGAAGAATGAATCCTGTTTTGCTCGAAAAGGGCAGGAATGCTGTGTGGGTGCACACAGGCGACCCCCTCCCAGAGGGTTTTGATGCTGTTGTCAGGGTTGAAGACACTGAGGAAATCGAAGGCTTTGTTGCGGTTTACAAAGCTGTGAGAAAACATGAAAACGTCGGGCTGAGAGGAGAAGATGTCAGGAAAGGAGATGTAATTGCTGAAAAGGGAACACTGCTCAGGGCACACAGCATTGCCCTGCTCAGAAGTGCGGGCGTGGAGAGTGTTGAGGTCTTCAGAAGGCCGAGGGTTCTTGTCGTTCCCACCGGTGACGAGCTTCTGAAGCCAGGAGAGCGCCTGGTTGAGGGGAAGGTTTACGAGAGCAACGGAATAATGATTGCCGCATATCTGAGAGAATGGGGTGCTGATGCTGAAGTTACTGACATCGTGAGGGATGAGGTATCCCAGCTCGGGAGAATCTTTGAAAATGCCGGAGATTATGATCTGGTGGTTACAACGGGCGGCACGTCAGTGGGGAAAAGGGACCTTGTATACAGCGTCCTGGACACGCTTGGAGATGTTGTTTTCAGAGGTGTGGCTTTGAGGCCCGGGAAACCAACACTGTTTGCCATGGTGGATGACACACCTGTTCTTGCACTGCCCGGTTTTCCGGCGGCATGCGTTGCATCAGCTTACCTCTTTCTCAAACCGGCAATACAGAAAATGCTTGGATTTAGCGAAGATATGTCGTTTTTTGCCAGAGTTTCTGATAACATTTATTCAAAGGCAGGCTTTACGAGTTTCGTCCGGTTGAGAGTCGATTTCGGCAGAATGGTCGCTCAGCCTATATCATCTTACGGTTCTGGAATTCTGAGCAGCATTACAAAAGCGAATTGCTATACGATAATTGACGAAAACACCGAGGTGGTTGAGAGGGGTGAATCGGTCAGGGTTTTCCCTCTTTGATTTTCTAATAATTGTGAAAAAAGAAAATCCTTAAATATCACACCGTTGTTGCAAGGAACGCTGTAGCATAGACTTACTTTTATGGGGTGAAATGTCATGGAAAAAACAGAGATCCTTAAAAAAATAAAAGAGACCGAGCAGAAAATTGAAGAAGAGATCAGGCAGGCCGAAGAGGAAAGGAAGAAGAAAATTCTTTCTGCTAAGGATGAAGCGAGGAAGATTATCGAGGATGCTAATAAGGAGGCGGCAAAGATAAAGGCGGATGTCATCGAGAAAGCGAGAGCAGAGATAGAGGCGGAAAAGGAGAAAATCAGGGAAAAGAGAATGGCAGAGATAAATGAAATCGTGAAGAGGGGTGAATCGCGGGTTGATGATGTTGTTAACTTCCTCTATGATGAATTCAAGAGGATGATCCAAAATGCTTGAGCCTGTGAGGATGGTTAAAGTTTCGGTAGTGGGACCGAAGGAATATCTTGAGGTAACCTCAAATGCTCTTTACAGGCTCAGCAGTCTGCATATCGAGGATTACAGTGAAGAGGACGAGTACTTCAGGATTGGTGAGCCACTTGAAAAAGCCTCCCGGCTTTCAAAGTTCCTTGTGACTGTGAGGTCCCTCCTGTCTCATGCCGGAATTAAGGATGGTTACGAGCCGGAAAGGACCTTCAGTGTAAGCGAACTGGATAGAGAACTCGACAAAAAAGTTGGCGAGCTTGAGGAACTGATAACTTCGAGGATTAACAGGATAAGGGCGATAGAGGAGGGACTAAGGAGGATTGCCGACGAGAGAAGAGTTATTTATCCTTTGAAGGCTCTTGGAGTCCCATCTGAGTTGCTGACCGGATACAGAAACCTTTCTGTCTTTGTGGGTTTCGTAAAAGCAAACCCATTTGAAAAGCTGATTGGGGTAACAAAAGAGCTGGAGGTTTTCACGGCAGAGTACGATGGTGAGACGGTTGTTGCCGTCTTCGTCAGAAATGACCATGCTGATGACGTTCTCAAAGTACTTCAGGAATTCGCCTTTAGAGAAATTCAGGTTCCCGAGATCTCTGTGAGTTATGATGAACGGCTGAAACAGCTTGAGGAGGAAGAGAGGTCTCTGAGAAACGAGCTTGAGAAGCTGAATGATGAGCTTAAGAGGTATGAGGGGGAGAATCTTGATCTGCTCCTTGCTCTTGAGGAGTATCTGAGCATAGAGCTTGAGAAGAGTGAACTTCCGCTGAAGGCCGCAACATCCAAGTATGCTTTTGTACTGGTAGGTTATGTGCCTGAGGAGAGGTTTGACGAATTTGAGAAGCATCTTAAGGAGGTAAGCGCTGGCAAAGTGGTTGCCCTTAAGATAAGTGATTCAAGGTGGGACCCACCAACAGCAATGAAAAATCCGGGATTTGCGAAGCCCTTTGAACTTCTCACGACCTCGTATGCTGTTCCAAAATATGGTGAAGTTGATCCAACACTGATAATGGCAGTGCTGTTCCCGATATTCTTTGGCTTTATGCTCGGAGATATCGGTTACGGTCTCGTCATTCTGGGGCTTGGTCTCTGGCTTTCAACGAAGTTCAAAACAGAGGGCTGGCAGGCATTGCTCAAGGTTCTCAACTATTCTGCAATCTCCACGATTGTGTTCGGGTTTGTATACGGCGAATTCTTTGGATTTGAGCTGTTCGGAGAGGAATCGCTTTTCGCCAAGCTCCTGGGCCATGAAAGTGAAATTGCACGCTATTTTGCAGAGATGCATCCAGTTGCAAACAGACTTCATGATGCGCCAAAGCTGCTGGTCCTCACCATAGCAATAGGTGTTCTTCACATGGCTCTGGCGTACGTGATTGGTATCAGAAATGTTGCTAAGGAACACGGATGGAAGCATGCAGTTGAAGAGAAGTTCAACTGGTTGATGGCTCTGATCAGCATAGCTCTGATTATCACGGGTTTCATAGTCAATAATATCGCTGGAGTACCTGTGTTCCAGATGAACGCAGCATATCTGCTTGCAATGCCATTCATTGCAGGCTGGGCGATTCTCACGATCATTGGCGAGGGTCCGATGTTTCTGATCGAGTATCTCACGCTTCTCAGCAACACAATCAGCTACGCTCGATTGCTGGCTGTTGGTCTTGCCAGTGTTGGCTTTGCAATAGCGTTCAACTACATGGCTTTTGAAATGCTCTGGCCTTCGGGGCCCGTAGGAATTGTTGTGGCAATCGTTGTGTTCCTTATAGGGCATGTCATAAACATTCTCCTCGGTATCCTCGATCCGGGGTTGCAGAGCCTTCGATTGCACTATGTAGAGTTTTTTGTTAAGTTCTTTGAAGGTGGGGGCAAACTTTACAGCCCCTTTGGTAGGAGGAGAAAATATACAAAAGAGGATTAAAAATGGAGGTGTTGTAAATGGCGGTTGAAGGTATGGTGGCTGTTGGAGCTGGTCTGGCTGTTGGTCTGGCTGGAATTGGTGCTGGTCTTGGTGAGCAGGGAATTGGTGCTGCTGCTGTAGGTGCAATGGCCGAAGATCCTGGGTTCTTCGGTAGAGGTCTGCTGATGACCGTTATCCCAGAAACAATTGTCATCTTCGGCCTTGTCGTTGCGTTCCTGCTGATGTTCATGTAACTTCAGCAAACCCATTTTTTTTAGAGGTGCAGACAATGCCACTGGAACCAATAATTGAGGAGATAGTCAGGAAGGGGCAGCAGCAGATTGCGGAGATTAAGAGGTCTGGAGAAGAGGAAGCGGAGAAAATAATTCAGGATGCAAGAGAGGAGGCCAATGAAATTCTGAAGAAGGCGAGAGAAGAAGCAGAGAAGGAAGTTGAGAGGCTCAGGAGGCAGGAGATTTCAGGAATAAATCTCGAAATGAAGAAGGAAGAGCTTGCGAGGAAAAGAGAAGTGGTTGAGAAGGTTTATCAGACGCTCGTTGACAGGGTCAGGAACCTGGACGATGGTGACCGGGAAGCGCTGCTTAAGGCTCTGCTGGAGAAGTATGGCGATGGAGAGTATGTTGTTTATTCGAACGAGAGGGACGAAGCAATTGTAAAGAAACTCACGAATCTGGAATATGCGGGAAATATTGAGTGCCTTGGCGGAGTTGTGCTTGAAACGAAGGATGGTGAGTACAGAATAAATCTGACGTTTGATAACCTCCTTCAGGAGCTTTACGAGTCTAAGATGAAGGATATATACGAGAAGCTCTTCGGGTGATGAAAATGATTTCAAAGATAATAAGGAGAACAAAGATTTCTGAGTGGGCATATATTGTTGCCAGAGTTCGAGTGATGAAAAGGAAGCTCATACCTGAGGAAGAATACCCGAAGCTTCTCAATATGGATCTCAACGAAATTGCGAGGTATCTCGAAGAGACTGAATACAAAAAGGAAATAGATGAGCTGGCATATCGCTATTCTGGCGTTGACCTTATTGACCAGGCTCTTTCCCTCAATCTTGCCAGAACTTACAGGAAGTTAATCAGGATCTCAAAGGGTCTGCCAAGGGACCTGATTGTCCTCTATCTCAGGAAAATGGACTACTGGAACATAAAGAACGTTATAAGGGGCAAGATGTTTGGTTTTTCTGACGAAGAAATTGAAGGGACACTTATACCAGCGGGAGAATTCGACGAAGAGTTCTTTAAGTCCCTCATTGCCAGAGAAAGCGTCGAGGAGATTGTGGAGGTGTTCAGGGGGAAGCCGTTCTACCCGATTCTCGAGAAGCTTCTGCACGGAGAGAAGCTGTCCGTTGTTGAGGATGAACTCGACAAGTTCTACTACACGTCTCTTGCAAGGCTCAGTGCAGAGAGCATAGATATGAAATATTTCATAGACTCCATAAGGATGGAGATCGATATCACCAACGTCAAGACGATTCTCCGGCTGAAAAAGGAAGGAGCAACTGTCGAAGAGATTGCAGGACGAATCATTCCCCATGGATATCAGCTATCCGAGGATGAGGCAAGAAGACTCGCGGCAATGGACATTGATGAGCTTGTTAAGTCTCTGGAGGGGTACTGGTTCGTTGATGGCGTGAAGGAGATGATCGGAACACAGCCGGTGTCCAAGATCGAAAACATGCTCACGAAAAACTGGGCTGAAAAGATGCTCAGAAAGTCCCATAACTATCCGCTGTCGATACTCCCCGTTCTTGCGTATATGATTCTCAAGAAGGTTGAAGTGGACAACCTCAGAATCATAGCGAGGGGCAAGGAGAGCAGTATGAGTGTGGATGAGATTAAGGAGCAGCTGGTGATGGTATGAAGAGGCTGGCAGTTATTGGCGATCCGGAGTTCAACCTGGGATTCAGACTCGTAGGCATCAGGGATATTTTTGATGTTAGGACTGATGAGGAGCTTGTTGAAACTGTTGAAAAGGTACTCGGGAGCGAGGAAATTGGTGTTGCGGTCATAAAGTATGATCTCCTGAAAAAGCTCCCTCTCGCTCTGAGAAGGGCGGTCGATGAAAGTGTTGAGCCAACGTTTGTTGCCCTCGGCGAGGAGGGAGGAGTTGAGGAAATTAGAGAAAAGATAAGAAGGGCTATAGGTGTTGACTTATGGAAGTGAAGGAATTAATTGGAAAGGTTTATCGTGTATCAGGGCCCTTAGTGGTTGCGGAAGGGCTGAAGGCAAGAATGTATGACGTTTGCAGGGTCGGAGAAGAGGGACTGATGGGAGAGGTTGTAGGTCTCGTAGGAGAGAAGGCACTGATTCAGGTTTACGAGGACACGTCCGGAATAAAGCCGGGGGACAAAATTGAGAACACGGGAATGCCACTTAGCGTTGAGCTCGGTCCAGGGCTGCTGAAGTCAATCTACGATGGTGTTCAGAGACCTCTGCCAGCACTGAAAGATGCAAGTGGTGACTTCATTGGAAGGGGTATCGATGCTCCGGCACTTGACAAATCAAAGAAATGGGAGTTCAAACCGGTCGTCAAGAAGGGTGATAAGGTTAGTGGAGGAGACATTCTTGGAACAGTGCAGGAAACAGAGATGTTTGAGCATAAGGTGCTTGTGCCACCAAACGTTTCGGGAACGATATCTGAGATATATGAAGGCAGCTTTACGGTTGATGATACTGTTGCCGTTCTCGATGACGGGACTGAGCTTAAAATGGCTCACAAGTGGCCCGTTAGAGTTCCAAGGCCTTACAAGGAAAAGCTTCCACCTGAGATCCCTCTGATAACCGGTCAGAGGATTCTTGACACCATGTTCCCTGTGGCCAAGGGTGGTACGGCGGCAATTCCGGGACCCTTCGGAAGTGGTAAGACAGTCACACAGCACCAGCTTGCCAAGTGGAGTGACACGCACATCGTCGTTTACATTGGTTGCGGTGAGAGGGGCAACGAGATGACCGAGGTTCTGGAGGAGTTCCCGGAGCTCGAGGATCCGAGGACAGGTAAACCACTCATGGAGAGAACGGTGCTTATCGCAAACACATCAAACATGCCTGTTGCCGCAAGAGAAGCAAGTGTTTATACCGGAATCACGATTGCCGAGTACTTCAGAGATATGGGATATGATGTCAGTATCATGGCAGATTCAACGAGCAGATGGGCGGAAGCAATGAGAGAAATCTCTGGAAGACTTGAGGAAATGCCCGGTGAGGAAGGATATCCTGCCTATCTCGCTTCAAGACTTGCAGAGTTCTACGAGAGGGCTGGAAGAGTCAGGACGCTGAACGGTAACATTGGAAGTGTCACGGTTGTTGGTGCGGTCTCACCACCCGGTGGTGACTTCTCAGAGCCTGTGACTCAGAACACTCTGAGAATTGTTAAGGTTTTCTGGGCTCTTGATGCGAAGCTTGCAGCAAGAAGACACTTCCCGGCTATAAACTGGCTCCAGAGCTACAGCCTTTATGCCGACATCCTTGCTGACTGGTTCAATCAGAATATTGCCTCAGACTGGAGCGAGCTGAGAAAGTGGGCAATGACTGTGCTGCAGGAGGAGGCAAACCTTCAGGAGATTGTGCAGCTTGTCGGTAGCGATGCTCTGCCGGAATCCCAGAGACTTCTGCTTGAGGTTGCGAGGCTGATAAGAGAAGTGTATCTCCAGCAGTATGCCTATCATCCGGTTGATACATACTGTGACCTCAAGAAACAGTATGACCTGCTCAAAGCGATAAAGGACGTCAATGACCTGTTCTACAAGGCACTTGAATCCGGAAAGCTCGTTGATGAAATAATTGGCGTCGAGGGTATTGACGAGCTTGCGAGAGCCAAGTTTGAGGAAGATTACCAGGGGGCACTTGATAACGCACTGAAGAAGATTAAGGCAAATCTGGGGGTGGAATAAATGAAAGAATACAAAACAATCACTCAGGTTTCCGGACCTCTTGTCTTTGTTGAGAAGACAGAGCCGGTTGGTTACGGTGAGCTGGTTACGATAACACTGCCCGACGGGTCAACGAGGAGAGGACAGGTTCTTGACACCTCAAAGGATGTCGTTGTCGTTCAGGTTTTCGAGGGTACGAGAGGTATCGACACCTCATCAACTGTGAGGTTTACCGGAGACATCATCAGGCTTAACGTCAGTTACGACATGCTCGGGAGAATTCTGAGTGGTTCAGGAGATCCAATCGATGGTGGGCCCAAGATCGTTCCGGAGGAGAGAAGGGAGATTATTGGTGCGGCTATTAATCCGTACGCAAGAGAGTATCCAAGAGAATTCATACAGACCGGTATATCGGCCATAGACGGAATGAACACCCTTGTCAGAGGACAGAAGCTGCCCATTTTCTCCGGTTCAGGTCTTCCCCATAACGATATAGCCCTGCAGGTGGCAAGGCAGGCAAAGGTTAGAGGGGAAGGAGAAGAGTTCGCTGTCGTCTTTGCGGCCATGGGTATCACTTACGAAGAGGCTCACCAGTTCATGAAGGATTTTGAGAGGACCGGAGCACTCGAAAGAGCAGTGGTCTTCCTGAACCTGGCAAACGATCCTGCCATTGAGAGACTGCTTACACCGAGAATGGCTCTCACCGCTGCTGAATTCCTCGCCTACGAGTATGACTTGCATGTCCTCGTCATCCTCACTGACATGACCAACTACTGTGAGGCTCTGAGAGAGATCTCCGCTGCGAGAGAAGAAGTGCCTGGAAGAAGAGGCTATCCGGGTTACATGTACACCGACCTTGCTACGATTTACGAGAGGGCAGGAAGAATCAGGGGAAGGAAGGGTACGATCACCCAGATGCCCATCCTTACGATGCCGGGAGACGACATCACTCACCCGATTCCGGACCTCACCGGCTACATCACAGAGGGACAGATCGTGCTCAGCAGAGAGCTGCACGCCAAGGGTATCTACCCGCCCATCAACGTTCTGCCATCACTCAGCAGGCTGATGAAAGAAGGTATTGGCGAGGGTAAGACGAGAGATGATCATGTGCAGTGGAACGACCAGATGTATGCAGCCTATGCTGAGGGTGTCGATCTCAGAGGTCTCGTTGCAATTGTTGGTGAGGAGGCGCTTTCGGAGAGAGATAGAAGATACCTCAGATTTGCGGATGAGTTTGAAAGGAGATTCGTACAGCAGGGAAGATACGAGGACAGAGACATCGAGACGACCCTTGATATTGGCTGGGACCTCCTCTCGATGCTTCCAGAAAGCGAGCTGACAAAGATCGAGAGGAAGTACATAGTGAAGTATCACCCTGCATACAAGAAGAAGGAAAAAACGGCTGAATAACTTTTTAATTTTTTGAGGTGGTAGACAATGGACGTCCAGCCAACGAGAATGGAGCTCATCAAGCTCAGAAGGAGAATAACAATGGCAAAGAAGGGGCACTCGCTCCTGAAAATGAAAAGAGATGGCCTCATAATGGAATTCAGGACGATACTCGAAGATGCGAAGAAGGTTATTGACGAGATGGTTCGGAGCTATCAGGAGGCTCAGGAGAAGCTCGCTCTTGCAATGGCGGCAGATGGTGTTATCGCCGTGAAATCAATTGCACTGTCTGTGGACAAGCCCCCGTCATTCACCCTCAAGCGAAAGAACATCATGGGTGTTGTTGTTCCGGTTATAAAAAGGGAAAAAGTCCGAAAGAGTGTTGGGGAGAGAAATTACGGTATAATTGGTACAACTGCAAGAATTGATGAGGCTGTCGAAGCATACGAAGAGCTTGTAGATGCGATTCTTGAGGTTGCTGAGATTGAAACCACACTGAAAAGGCTCATTGACGAGATTGAGAGGACCAAGAGGAGGGTCAATGCTCTCGAGTTCAATGTCATCCCGAGGATGGAGGAAGCTGCAGGATATATCACGTTCAAGCTTGAAGAAATGGACAGAGAGAATATCATCAGGCTGAAGAAGATCAAGGGGAAGAAAGAGCAGGCTGAGGCATGATTTCAGAGCGGATTTTCAGATGGTTGATGGACGAAGAAAACCTCGTGAGGATTCTCAAGTACTGGTGGGTAATCAGCACAATCAGGGTTGCAGTCGGCATAATCTTATTTTTTATAATCGTTTTTGGAGTATATGATATTGCCGGTCTGAGGGGTTAGCATGCCCTATTTTGAGGTCTGGGTGGACCTGGCGAGGAAAGAAGAGGTTTTTAGAAAGCTCAGGGATATATTCCCTGAGGTTTATGAGGCTTTTTATGATTATCACTTCATCGTGAACGCAGATAGCGGAGAGGAATTGAGCAAGGTGGATGGGGTTAAATACGTGAAAAGCCATTATAACTGCTGATGAAAAGATATCGATTTGTTGGTTTTGATGACAGCTTCAGGAACGATAGGGCCAGCATTGTTGGTGCAGTAACCGAGGGCAATTCGTATCTCGAAGGGGTTCTTGTCGACAGCATTGCTGTTGATGGTTTTGACGTTACTGACCGGATAATCTCCATGCTCGGAAGGTCAAAATTCAGAGAACTTGTTCACTGCATATTTCTGAGTGGAATAACATTCGGGGGGTTCAACATAGCAGATATTGAAGCCATACATGAGCGGCTTAATATGCCTGTTGTCGTTGTGATGAGGAAGCGGCCCAATTTTGATGACATTTACAGCGCATTGAAAAACGTGGATGGCTTCGAAACGAGAAAAAACATGATTGAAAAAGCCGGACCTGTTTATGATGCAGGAGAGGTATTTATCCAGTTTAAAGGATGCGGGCTGGAAGAGGCGAGAGAGTACTTGAGGCTTGCATCCCTGAAGGGAAACATTCCGGAGTGTTTGAGAATGGCACACATGATTGCTTCAGCCATAATCCATGGAGAAAACAGGGGAAGGGCATGATAAAAAAATTAGACAATGAAGTTCCACTTTCTGCCATCGTTGGTGAAAACGTGGACCGTGCATGCCAGACAGAGGTCGAAGCTGTGTATCACTCTCACGACGTCCCACTGATCTTCATTCTCCATCGGAGTTCCGACAAGCGCTTCCTCAAGCGGTCCGGGATTTCCGGCTGAATCTCTCGGTGAGACGTTCCAGGTCGTTGGAGCTATGACCTGATAGTTCTCGACCTTCCCGTCCTTCGCCCTCATCCAGTGTCCCAGCGCCCCTCTCGGGGCCTCTCTCAGTCCGACACCCTCTCCCGTCAGGTTTTCCGGAAACTCGATGTGTGTTTTCTTGCCTGCATGGTCTTTCAGCTGGAGGAGCAGGTTTTCGAGGTAGTCTATCATGAGGAGTTCCTCCTGAATCCTCGCAATGTTCCTCGCCAGAGCGTTGCTTGCGGTTCTTCCCCCTGCAAGGCTCTTTCTCAAGTCAAGCGGGTCTCCGTATTCCCACCCGTCTCTGAAACCCTTGGCCACCATCCTTGCGAGAGGCCCCACCTCTGCCGGCTTGCCAGCGTATCTGGGTGCCTTGGCCCAGGTGTATGCGCCGCTCTTTCCGTATTTCGGAACGAGTTTTCTCGTGTCCTCATTACCCACGTACTCCCCACCTGCATCGTCGCTGTAGTATGAGTGCTTCACGTCTTCACTTATCTTTCTGTAGTCGAACTTCTCAAGCTCGCTTCCGTTGAAAAAGCCTGATGGAAAGAACAGCTTTCCTTCAGCATCTGTCAGAAATCCGTATGCCAGCATCGCTGGTGTTCTATCTCCCATTTCAGCCAGGCCCATGTTTGCCATCACCACGATGAGCGACACGAGGTCGTAGAGGCCCCTGCCGATCTCCGGATCTGAAGGCGGCGTGATCTCCTTACCGTCCTGAATCTTTCTGGAGACGTCGTCTATGATGTATCCGGCCACATCGGCCGTGTGTTCGAGCGTGGTCTTTCCGAGTCCAACCCCTATTGCCCACTTCTTGACATCGAGAACGATGCTGATCAGCCTGCTAATCACCTTCTCGTCTATTTCGAGGGTTACCCCGCCATGAATGGGTGTCATGATGTGCGGCACCTTTCCACCGATATATGCCATGGCCTGGTGAAGTCTTCTCTGGGCGAAGACGGCCTCCTTCACGCCCTGGCCAACAAGCGGGTTGAACCTTGTAAGTCCGGTTTTGTGTATCTGGTCGCAGTAATCGGGGCCAGTGAGAGCGTAAGCCCATACCGGGTGGTCGAAGACGTATTGAAGGCTTGCGATGACGTTTCTGAGCAGCAGCGCCGGTTCGGGTAGCCCGTGACCCCATTCGTTTCCGAGTCCTGCGGCGTTTTCAATTGCAAACAGACTCGCAAGTCTGTGGTCGTTGTGGCAGACCCCGCATATCCTCTGCAGGATTATCGGTGCGTCCCTCACATCCCTGCCAACCACGATTCTCTCAAACCCCCTGAACATCGTTGCGAGAGCCTTCGCCTCCCTGACCACTCCACCCTCCACGTTCAGCTTCACTCCGTGATGACCCTCAAGTCTCGTAACCGGATCAATTACCACTTCCACGCTTAATCACCTCCTCAACCCAGAGGGGATGCTCATCCTCCGCCTTGTCCAGTTCCATCCTGCCGGTGAAGATGACCTTGTTGAAGGGGAAGAACTTCTTCCTGAGATGGCTGAAGTACATGTGCCAGCTCGCTATGAAAACAACAGCCAGAATTGCCTCCTCCCAGTGCGCAACTCTGAAAGCGGCAAACCACTCTCCTGATGGAGAGAAAATATCCGGATAGCTCAGCACGAGCCCGGTTGAGATCATTATGACCATTCCCCAGAAGGCACCCCAGTACTCGAACTTCTGCACGTAGCTGAACTTGTGGTATTCCGGCACCTCATTGGACATGCCAAATGCGAACTTCACGTCCGCTATGAAGTCCCGGACATCCTTCATCCTGGGTATCATTGTTGTCGGTCTTTTTGCCAGGGCCCACAGGATGTGGTAAATTCCTGCGAAAATCATCACGAAACTGGCAAGTCTGTGCCACCCTCGTACGTTTTCAACCCCTCCCATAGCATTGATCAGCCCCATGCCCCAGTCCGTATATCTGTAGAGAAGTGGAAGGCCTGTGACTGCGAGAATTATGAAGCTGGTGAGAAGGAGCAGATGCTGGAGCCTCTGGTGGACATCAAACCTCAGAACGTACCTCATTTCTCTTTCCTCCTTTCCTTCTCAATCTTGCTCTCCCTTACTGCATGGGTTACAATGTAGGCTCCCGCACCAACCAGAACCGCTCCGGTCAGTGTCGTGAATACGGTCTTCGTCAGGTCTATCTCCAGCCTGCTCTGGGCCTTGAAGAACGGCGAAGTCTCGTCCGGAAATCCGGGGTGCATGCACCCTATGCAGGGCGCTCCGGCATTCATGCAGACGTTTATTCCTCCGTTCCACTTGGTCTCGCTGCATGCGGAGAGCGTCATCGGCCCCCTGCACCCCAGCTTGAACAGGCACTTGTTGTACCTCATGTCGCTCTCCATGAAGCTCTCAGCAAACCACCCTTCGTCGTAGAATCCCCTCCTCGCGCAGTTGTCGTGTATCAGGTTTGAGAAGAATGCTTTGGGCCTCCAGTGGTCGTCAAGCTCGGGAACAATCCCGAGCAGCACACTTGCGAGCGTGACCATCAGCCAGTCTGGGTGTCCCGGACAGCCGGGTATCAGCACCACCGGCACTGATGGTTTCCTGTCCTTCAGGAACTGGTAAAGCCCCACAGCATTTGTCGGGCTTTTTCCGTCGAAATCCCTTCCAGAGGGTATCCCTCCGTACGTGGCACAGCTTCCAAAACCGACTATCGCCACTTTCGTCCTTGGAATCAGCTCGTCCAGCCACTCGACAAGAGTTACCTCCTTTCCGTTTCTCTCTCCAAAGGTGCATGCGTATTCCATGTCTCCTGTGGGAATGGAACCTTCGAGAACGAGTATATCTGGTTCAGTATTCTCCAGAACACTTATTGCCTCATCTCCAAATGATGGCATGATTGTTGGGTGGAAGTTGATTCCAACCTTCAGTTCTTCAACAGCGTCGTAAAGGTCTGGATCGGAGGCCTGAAGAAGTGAAACCGTACAGGCAGTATCACTCTGACCCTGCAACCAGAACAGATTCACCCCATTGCTTTTTGCCGTTTCAAAAGCATTTACAATCTCTGTTTTGTATCTCAGCAGAAATCCGGTTGCGCCCAGGGTTGCAAGAGCTTTGCTAAAATCTCTCCTGCTCAGTTGCATTGAGACACCTCCAAATATAACTATTAATCATTTACTTTTTTTCGCATGATTAATTAATATAAACTCATATTTAAGGTTTTCGCCGTTAATTTTTATTCATAAAGAGCAGATCTCCCAGTATGGGTATATGAGGTTCAGATCCCCGATATTCTGATTGTGTCGTCTTTTATTTCTACGGAACCATCGATAAAGCTGTTGATGACATAGGCGTTGCTGAGTATGTGCCGTGTGATCTCTGTTGAGCTGTACACCGTAACTCCTCTTGCGATAACGCCTGGGATCATCACCTGATCGGCAAGGTGTCTGTCGAATGTACCGGGCGAGCCAATCTCTCCTATAATTTCGAGTGCAGCCCCACCACCAACCTTTTCTGCGGGCTTGCCTTTTTCTCCGTACGATATTGAGCCTTTGTACTTGCAGAACAGCGTAATACCTGAGCCAGTGGACACATCTCTCCTGACCTCTGTCCTTATTTCGCTTTGTAACCCATGTTCTCTCAAAACCTCTTCGGCACTTTTTGCCTGTCTTTCGGCAACATGTGCGGGAAGATTCGAGCAGTGGCTTATTCCCCTGACTGTGCAGCATTCCACTCTTTTGAATTTCTTTCCTTTCAGTTCTCCGCTTAGTATTTTTACGACAATTTTGCCCCCACCTCTGGGGTAATACCCCCTTCTTATCAGTTCGATTTCGAATTCTGCACCCATTTCTTTCAGCACATCTCCAAGCACGAATGCGAAATAATCCACACTTGGACTCCACTTGACGTCCGTTCCGCCTGTTATTTCGATTCGGCACTCTCTACCAGCATGAAGCAGTGGGGGCATGAGTGTCTGCAAAAGGAGAGTTATGCTCCCAGCAGTGCCTATATCTACCTTCAGGTCCCTTACGCGTATCCTTCCAGGCCTGAATATGACTCTTGTAGACCCAACCCTCAGACCCTCAACCCTTCCGTTACACAGCACCTTTGCCGTTTCGATTCCTTTCAGGTGCTGGGCCGCAAGCCCCGGTTTTGGCCTGCTGGCTCTGATATTGTAAATCTCAACGTCTTCACCGGTTATACAGGAAAGAGCGATGGAGCTCCTTAAAATCTGCCCTCCTCCCTCACCATAACTTCCGTCAATCCTGATCATCTTTCATCCCCCGTTTGGTCACAATGCTGGAAAATGTATTTTAGAATTCTCTTCTGTTCGGAAAATTATAAAAAGTAGTGCTGTAGCAGAAACATCGTGATTTTCTGGGTAGCCGTGTTCATTTTGAGTCTGGGCACTCTGATAAAATCTTCAGACTACTTTACGGGATCTGCGGAAAAACTGGGCATCCGTCTTGGCCTGCCTCACTTTATAGTTGGCGTTACAGTTGTTGCGATAGGCACCTCTCTCCCAGAACTTGCCTCATCTGTTGCCGCAGTGGCAATGGGGTCTCCCGAGATTGTGGCAGGTAACGTGGTGGGATCGAACATAACCAACATTTTCCTCATCATAGGTCTTTCCGGGATTGTGGGAAAAAAGATCACAATTCAGTATGATTTGCTCAGGGTTGATCTGCCACTTCTCATTGCATCGGCTTTTATGCTGGCAATCCTTGCTTACGATGGCAGCTTTTCCATTGCAGATGGTGTAATCTCGATTGCCGGGCTCGCAGTCTATCTCGGATATGCGGTTACGACTGCGGGTGATGGTGGGGGCAGATCAGAGCAATTCAGCATTAAAGATGCTGTGGTGCTTGCAGGAAGTGCAATCCTCCTGTACCTGAGTGCAGAATACACTGTAAGGTCGGTTGTTGAAATATCGCACGAGCTTGGTGTGGGTGCCGAAATAATAGCGGCAACTGCCGTTGCACTCGGAACGTCTCTACCAGAGCTATCAGTTAGCCTGATGGCGGCGAGAAGAGGAAAATCCGAGATGGCAATAGGTAACATTCTCGGCTCCAATATTTTCAACTCTTTCGGAGTAACCGGGATTTCAGCACTGTTCGGAACAGTAATCTTCCCTGAGACTATAAGGTCATTTGCACTGCCCCTGATGGTTGTTGCGACCCTGCTGTACTTTTTCATGACGCAGGACAGGCAGATGACAAGGTGGGAGGGCGGGATGCTTGTGATATTTTACGTTTATTACCTGGGGAGGATTCTTGGGTTTATGTGAGTCAGATGTTGCATTGTGTAAACGAGTCCGGAGAAGAGGGTTTTTCTGCATCCTGCCCGGAATACGTAGATGGTTAGAAGAACTGGAGTTTTCAGGGCTTAGCCCATGGTTTTTATACTTTTCAGCAGCTCGTATGGCAGGAACTCCATTATGAAGTCATAGACATTCGGCGAGACCCATTTCACCCTGTTCCACCCTCCATCGCCTTTGAGGAAGCTCCTGGATCGCATGTATGCGAAGCTCACTCCAACGAACCCCTCAACCTGCTGTCCGACGATGATTTTTTCCATACTGTCGAACGTGAGTCCTGTGGGTGTCTTTTTTCGGTAGCCTCTGTCAACAATTCCGAAACCGTCCTCCTCCGGAATGTAAAATACTATCGCTTCGGCATAATTTCCGGTGGGTGGAGGGGAATCGAGAGCTGAATGCAGTTTTACTTTTGTTATTGCTCCCTCACTCATTTCCTCAACAGCTCTGTTCACACCTTCGTATTCTCCTTTGTGTTCGTCGATGGTTCTGCCTCTGTCAACCGGGAAATAGTAGTGTACGAGCTTGAGCTCCTCTGCTGCTTTTGCCTCGCTGTAGATAGTTCCGCACGGCGAGGGTCTGTCAGGAGTGATTGTGCATACGTGATGGGGAAGGTAAACCTGACAGGACACACAGCCATAAAACCTGCCCACGTCACTGTCCTTTAAACTTTCTGACTTCTTTTCTCGATTTTCATGGACTCTCCGGCTTTTTTCAATGATTTTCATAAACTCGTTTTCATCGCATATCATTCTGACTTTCACCGATTTGACGGCTGGAATCGATTTTACTGCGTCGTATATGATTCTGCCAACGCATTCAGCCGAAAATTTTTCTTCGACTTCTTCAGATACGATTATTCTGACGTTTTCCTTCCTGAATCTGTATTCTACCCCTCTCATCCTGTTTATAACTTCGGAAAAAATGCTCTCAATTGCCTGGGCAGAGTCATCAGTTACACCTGAAACCAGAACGTGGATACCCATTATGTCTCTGCGATCTCCAACGATCTCGATCCCGTCACCCCTGCCTACCTCCACAAGCTCAAATCCCTTTACAATTCTGCCCTCCTTCACTCTCTCTCCAGCGTACAGTTCACTCATCTCGATGCAATCGGCCTGAACGTTAATCTTCTCTGGATCGATGACCCTTTCAAGCATATTTTTATATTGTTTCGGGCCGTTAAATATCTGTCCGGGTTTTTCAACCTCTCTCAGAGGTGGTATCATGCAGATAGGAATAATAGGAAGCGGGAGGTGTTATGGGGATATCTGTGACACTGCTTACAGGATAGGACAGCTTCTTGCCGAAAACGGTGCGGTGGTGATAAATGGCGGTCTTGGGGGAGTGATGGAGGCTGTTAGCAGAGGTGCAAAGAGCAGAGGTGGCACGGTCATTGGCATAATCCCATTTAAAGACAAAAAGCTTGCAAACAGATACTGTGATTACATCATTGCAACCGATATGGGTCATGCGAGGAACATGGTCATTGTCCATTCGAGCGATGCTCTCATAGCCGTTGGGGGCAGTTATGGCACAATCTCCGAGATGGCGATTGCCCTCAAGGAGGGAAAAAGAGTGGTGGCTTACAGGCCTGCTGTAAAGCTTGATGGGCTGGTTCTTGCTGAAAGCCCTGAAGAAGCTGTGAATCTTGCACTGGAGGGACTCAGATGAAGTTTCTGGAGTTTGAAATGGACAGGGATCAGGTTATGGATATAACTCCTGAGGTTCAGGAGTTTGTTAAGCAGAGCGGGAAAAAGGAGGGGGCAGTTCTTGTATTCAGCGTTGGTTCGACAGGTGCAGTAACAACGCTTGAATATGAGCCGGGTTTGAAAAAAGACCTGCCGAGAATGATGGACCGGCTTGCACCCTATGGCGAACACTATGCACACCATGAAACATGGAACGACGACAATGGTTCATCTCACGTGAAATCTGCCGTAATCGGGACGAGCCTGATTGTTCCTTTCAGTGAGGAGAGGCTCGTGCTCGGAACCTGGCAGCAGATAGTCCTGATAAATTTTGACACCAGAAAGAGAAAAAGAAAGGTGGCTCTGCACATACTTTAGCCTTCTACGAGCTTTATCAGAAATCTGTTTATTTCGTACAGTGGAGAACCATGGATCCTTTCCAGCCTGGAAACTGCTCTGCCACAGCCTGAATGTGGGCTTATCACACCGGCGCCTTTTAGTTCGGCTATCACGACTCCCCCATCTCTGTTATATTTTTTGCAGAGATCCACGATCTCTGTCCCTGAAATCAAAAACTTTCTCCTTCTTTTGATGAGTTCTTCAACAATCTCCACAAAATCTTCAGGATGACTTTCACCGATCCTCCTGAAATATTCTCTCACTGCCTTCTTCCAGTCACAGTTGTTTTTCAAAAGCTCTCTTATGATGTACGGGATTTCGAGGTCCTGCAGAGATATTTCTCTCATACCCCATGACAGAGAGTCTTTGCGAGCGGAAACGGGAAAGGCAAGTTTTTCGGAATAAAAGAACAGAATCAGTTCGTGGTCAAGTTCTTTTTCAGGTATGATTCCGCTTTCAGCATATTTTTCGAGAAGCGTGAAACCCTTCCGTGCCGTCTCGTCATTCAGTCCATCTTTATCAGTGCACCGTACGGACATACCTCAACACACTTGTAGCACTCCATACATCTGTCCGCATCGATTCTCACGACCTTGCCGCCCTGTCTTATCAGGGCGTCCGTTGGACACACCTGTGAACACCTTCCGCAACCCTGACATCCAAGAACTGCAGGTGGCATTCAATCACCTCCGAACTTTTCCTCAAACTCATTTATCGTAAATGCAACTTTTTCGCACCATTCTTTCATAATCCTGCGCATCTCTTCAGCTAACTTGCCTGGAGATACTGATCTGTATGTGTAGTAGTAGCCCCCTCCCGGGAGCACTTTTTTCTCTCTAACAACGAGTCCGGCAATCAGAAGTTTCTGCAGAGATTTGTAGACGGAATTTTCCCCTCTCCCGAGGATCTGGCTTATTTCTTCTATTTTGAGATTTCTTTTTATTAGCAGACGGTATATCTGTGCATCACTGTCGTTGATCCCGTAAAAGCACTCCAGAATTGTTTCGCAGTTCAAGCTTGTAATTGAATCCTTTATGGTTCTCATATCGATTCCCGCCTGTCTCCGATGATTATGACCCTGCCTGCATACTGTTTTGCGATTGCACCCAGCTTTCTCACAAACTTGTAATCGGGCTTTTCAAGACCCTCTACGGGTTTATCCCAGTCAGGTCTCGAAAGGAACTGGTAGAGGAGGATTTCGTCCACGATGCCAACTTTTTCAAGCATTCTGGTGAAGCGTTTTTCATCCACATATCCGGGAATTATTCTGAACCAGAGTCTTATGGTTTTTCCACCCTTTCTTGCAATTTCCAGACTCTTTTCCAGATTACTGATGTATTTTCTCGCTCTTTCTCTGCTCAAACCAGACATGAATGCCACGGTGTCAATGTCGTTAAAATCTCCCTTTATCTCGAATACGAACCTGTCAACATAATGCAGGACTTCTTCAATCTTTGACGGCAGATATCCGTTTGTTTTCAGTGTAATGTATGAACCGTTCTCTTTCAGTTTTTCGAGCAGTTTTGCAAGGTCTGCATGGACTGTCGGTTCTGCTCCGCCAATGTACACACTTTCACAGCCTTTGAGCGATGAAGCTATCTCATCCGGGCTGACGTCTCTTAACTCATGTTCCAGATGAACGCAGTAGGGGCACCGGAGATTGCAAAGGCCTACATCGACCCTGCAATCCCCGTAATTTATGACTCTCATGCCTGTATCTTTTCAAGCGCCTTTTCCACTTCTCTTCTGACAACGCTCTCTGGCATGGCTCCGACAAAGCTGTTTACCACTTCTCCTCTGTAAAACATCATCACCGTGGGGATGCTGAATATCCCAAATCTCATTGCGACGTTGGGGCATTCGTCGGTATTCAGTTTCGCGAACTCAACTCCATCGTACTCCTTCTCCAGCTTTTCCAGTACCGGAGTGAGCATTCTGCACGGCATGCACCACTCTGCCCAGAAATCCACTACAACGAGCTTATCTTTGTTTATTTCCTCATCAAAATCCTTTTCTGTGAGTGCCTTCATTCTTTTTTCACCTCCATCTCAATTGTACCTGTATTTTTCAACAAGCCTTTTCAGGTCTGAGAGCTTAGGGACACCCAGTATCACGTCAGCGTCGTTTATAATTATCGCGGGAACACCGGATATTCCGAATTTCAGAGCCTCTTTCAGACCTTCGTCCGTGGTAACACTCAGCTCCAGAGCGATAACGTTCCCGTCTTCCTCAGTCAGTTTCTTTACGACTTCCCTCGCCCTCGGACAGTACGGGCAGGTTGGGGACGTGAGGAGCTTTATTGAGATCATCCTTCATCACCTCAGTACCTACTTTGTCAGAACATGTATTTAAGCTGAGAGTGGTTTTGACAAAAACGGTAAAAACCAAATGATTATTTATTGGCTTTTGCTCTCACCTCTCTTAAAATTCTGTACTCTCTGATCAGTCTGTGAAGCTCTCCCGTTCTCATAGCTCTGTGCATCAGGTATGAGAATGGCAGATTTGCGATCAGAAAGAATGCCGGAATGATCCAGCAGCTCGATTTGATGGAGAGAAGAAACAGCGTGTGGGCAAGCATTGTGATGTGTTCAAGAACGATCGCTCCTGAATAGAGCAGCACTCTGTCTCTCTGGGATGCTTTCAGGTAGCTCAGGTAGTTGATCTTGACTCCAAACTCGAGAGGGGTGTATCTGTAAAAGCCATCCACCTCTATCCCCGTCAGAGTTGCCGAAAGACACCTGCCCACAAGAAATGAGGTGTACAGGGCTGCGAGTTCCACAGCGGCAATGCTGACGAGTTTAAGATTGTCAGGCATGGGTTTAAAGGCAATCAGGTAAAGCAGGGTGTTGGATAGAATAAACAGGAATGAGAATGCGGAAAAACCTGCTCTGAATCCGAAGAGAACTTTTCTGTCGAACATCTCGTCTCTGATCCTTGCTACTCTTGATAGGATGTCGTCATCCCGAACGTTTGACCTCTTTATTCTGCCTGCGAGCAACCAGAATTCTCTCCTGACGTCTTCCCCTCTTTTCAGCTTTTTCTCAATCCTCTCAAGTTCATCCAGAATGCTCACATGGCTTTTCTGTGCTGGCTACCAAAAATCTTTCTGAAGGTAGGTTCCAGAACCCAGCGAAAGGGATATATTACCCGAGCAACTTAAGTCTGTGAGAAGGCGGTCGTAGTCTAGCGGTAGGACACGGGCCTCCCGAGCCCGTTGCCCGGGTTCGAATCCCGGCGGCCGCATATCAAACTTTTTTCTACTGGGTGGTTTACGAATTCTAAGAATTCTAAGAGCTTCTTCTCCACGAAATCGGAGAGATCGGGTATGTATTGCCTCGAAGCTTTCAATCTATCCCTGTTTATTGTCAGGTTCACACGGGTTTTGTTCTGGTTTGGGCGTCCCATATTGGGTTTTATGCGCATGAAAATGCTGACTCAGAATTTCGCACGCAAAAAATGGGGATTTAAAACTCTGCAACGTAAAGCAGATAGTATATCGCGAGCCCGCTCGCAAACGAAAGCAGCCAGGTTATTATGGTTAGCCTTCCGAGCCTGTGATGCTTCTGCACGCCCCTCAGCATCCTTCTGCCGTTGGTCTTCTCCGTGTTCCTGAAACCGTGGTAAACCATGTATCCGGCCATCACCAGAACGACGATGGAGATTATCGAGTGAAAAATGACTGTTGGCAGGTAAATGTAGGTCTTGATGACTGCTGGCCCCACGAACTCGGTTCTCCCTTCGACGAGTGACTTCACCATGTAGCTCACCATGAACGACGTATCCAGGGCGAAGGCGGATACCATTGTCCTGTAGTGCGAGCTTATGTCCTTTTTCCTTGCGAAATAGTATCCCAGCAGAAATGCGAATGTGACGAGGAACTCAAGCACGAGGCTCACGTCTGAGAAGGTTCCAGCCCTTGTGCCGAAGAAACCCATGAATCCACCACTGCTTATCGTATTTTAAAGTTTCCGTAAAACTGCGGGCGTAAAAAATTTGGTGTGCGGTGGGTTCAAACGTATTTCTCGGCGAAATCTCCGGCTACCGGCACCCTGAACATCTCACCCTGGTATGCCTTGATTATCAGCACGATCCACAGTGCAAAGCCGAGAAGTCCGAGGAGCCAGGAGACGAGCCACCCGAAAAACGGTATGAACATGAGAACTTTCTGGAGGACTGCGATTGAGAGAAAGACAACTATGGATTGCATTGCGTGGAACCTCACGAATTTACTCTCTTTTTCAAGCAGATAAAATACAATTCCTGTGAGAAAGCCCAGCACGTAGCTCAGAGCAGCCTCAACGTTTTCATCAAGACCGAGAGATGTTTTTGCCATGATTTTTATTTTATACAGTCAAAGATAAATAGTTTTCTGCAGGCAAATCAAAGAGTTTTTATTTACTCATCAAGAGCTATGCCCATGATCACTCCCTGGGAGGTCAGCGGTGAGGTTGACTACGACAGGCTGATTCAGGAATTCGGTATCGAGCCATTCAGCCCGATCCTTGATCAGATTGATGAACCCATGCACCTGATGAAGAGGGGGATAATTTTCGGACATCGTGATTATTACAGAATTGTCAGGGCGATGAAAAGCGGTGAAAAATTTGCGGTGATGTCTGGGTTCATGCCCTCAGGCTTACCGCATTTCGGCCACAAGATGACCATGGACGAGATTGTCTGGCACAACCGGATGGGTGGTATTGCCTTTGTTGGCATTGCTGACATGGAGGCCCACGCTGTAAGGCGACTGAGCTGGGAGAGGACAAGAGAAATAGGTATGGAGTACATCAAGGCGATAATCGCCCTCGGTCTCAGCGAAAACTCAGTCATTTACTTCCAGAGCGCTAACGAGAGGGTGAAAAGTCTTGCCTTCGAGCTTGCCGAGGAGGTCAACTGGAGCGAGCTGAAGGCGATATACGGTTTTGATGGTGAAACAACTCTCGCAAAGATGTTCGTGACATCTGTCCAGGCAGGCGACATTCTCCTGCCCCAGATTGCATTTTATGGCGGCCCCAAGCCCACCGTCGTTCCCGTCGGGGCTGATCAGGACCCCCACATAAGGCTGACAAGAGATCTGGCTGCGAGAGTCTCCATATTTGCTTTCGAGAGGATTGAAAATGGTGTGAGGGTGAGAAGCAGGAAGGGAAGTGAATATCTGGAGAGGTTGAGAGATCTGGACTTTGAGATGAAGTTCTACGAGGAGCATGTTGATGTTTTCGCTCAGCCTGAGGAAGTTGAGGAGAGAATCAGGGAGCTGGAGGTCAGTGCTGGCGGATATGCGTTCATTCCCCCATCCTCCACATACCACCGCTTCATAACCGGACTTCAGGGCGGGAAGATGAGCTCTTCAAAACCGGAGAGCTTTATCTCCCTGCTTGACACTCCCGAAGATGCTGGAAAAAAGGTCATGAGAGCCCTTACTGGAGGGAGAGCTACTGCAGAGGAGCAGAGGAGGCTTGGCGGGCAGCCCGAGAAGTGCGTGATTTTCGAGCTCTACACCATACACCTGCTGGACGATAGGGAGCTTGAGGAAATCGAAAGGGACTGCAGGGAGGGCAGGCTTTTATGCGGTAAATGCAAGAGGCTTGCTGTCGAGAGGGTGGAGAACTTTCTTAAAGAGCTCCAGGAGAGGATGAACGAGGTTGAGAGCAGGCTGGATATGTACAACATAATTGTCTGATCCGCAATCTTAGAGGATTGAGGCATGTTTCAAATTTTCGAACTTTTTCTGCTTTCTTTTCTTCAAACAATGTCTCAAACAGGGTCGCACATCTTTTTATCTTAGATTTTTATAGCAAAAACTTTTAATTTTCGCTTCCTCCTTTCCTGAAATTGAGCCAGTTTATTTTTATTATCTGACTCATCCCTGACAGATTTTATTAAATTCAGAAAAAAGCCCATAAAAAATCCACAATCGAAAAACAAACCCCAGGATAAAAGTCGCACAACGTTATAAACAACACGCATCACCGGAGGTTCGCTGCAGTATTTAAATGAAAGAAGCGGGAAGAAAGCTTTTTAAAGGAATTTGAGAGATTATTACCGGAGGTTAAAATCAGACCTTTAAGGGATTGAAAGTACTTGTGCTTGGCGTGGTGATACACTCAATACTCTCAGTTAAAATCAGACCTTTAAGGGATTGAAAGAAATCATAATCAACCAAAGCCGTTTTTTCGAAATCCGTTAAAATCAGACCTTTAAGGGATTGAAAGACCCTCACCACACATATACACCTCCAAAAATAATTGAGTTAAAATCAGACCTTTAAGGGATTGAAAGATTAACTTTTCTGCAATTCAACTTTTTAAGGGTTTCTAGTTAAAATCAGACCTTTAAGGGATTGAAAGGGGATCTTTATAATTGGGCTTATATGCTCGTTTTCGTTGTTAAAATCAGACCTTTAAGGGATTGAAAGCGTGTGGTGCAGGAATGTACACAGGTAACGAAGTACAAGGTTAAAATCAGACCTTTAAGGGATTGAAAGACTCTCGCAGTCGGACTTAATCTCGTTGCCATGCTCGGTGGTTAAAATCAGACCTTTAAGGGATTGAAAGAAAGCAGAGGAATCAGGTTCAAGGACTTCAGACAGTTTCGTTAAAATCAGACCTTTAAGGGATTGAAAGAGCAAGGATAAAGCCAGACACGAAAACAAGCATATATGTTAAAATCAGACCTTTAAGGGATTGAAAGTTTCATATATGTTCTGTGAGTTCGGCCTTCTGTAGTGGGTTAAAATCAGACCTTTAAGGGATTGAAAGTCCTTCTCGTCTCAGCAATTCCACTCATGGCCTTCTTCGTTAAAATCAGACCTTTAAGGGATTGAAAGGAAGCCTGCAGAACTCCATCAACGCTGTAAATCTCCGTTAAAATCAAACCTTTAAGAGACCGAAAGGCTGTATCAGTTCAGCGAAAAATCACTCTCTTTCCCATCAGCAGAAGTGGCGGGATGAACAGCAGCAGAATTGCGATGCTGAATGTGTTTATCTTTATGATCAGGAAGAGCACGATGACTGTTTGAATCAACCCGAGAACCGGTGGTGCAAATCTTGTGGGATTTTCCGGGGTTCGGCCGAGTGCTGTGAGAATACTACCTGCAGAGCCTGCAAGGATGTAATATGCCAGGAGAAGTATTCCGGTGATGGCGATTGCGCTGCCTGAAACCAGCATGATGTATGAAACGAACAGGAGAAACGTGGATATTGCCGATATGGCGATTCCAGTGTAATATACTGCGTCTCTGAGGGTCATGTACTGGATCTGGTCAGCTATAGAAAAGCCTTTCTGTGAGTATCTGTCCAGGTGAATTTCCGGCTCTATCTGGCTCATGGGATATCG
The DNA here is from genome assembly GCF_000789255.1 of Geoglobus acetivorans. Classification (NCBI taxonomy): domain Archaea; kingdom Methanobacteriati; phylum Methanobacteriota; class Archaeoglobi; order Archaeoglobales; family Archaeoglobaceae; genus Geoglobus; species Geoglobus acetivorans. The sequence goes on along the minus strand of NZ_CP009552.1, from coordinate 1,415,052 downwards.
TAACATTTATGATTAATCATTTCCAAATGTGCCCGGTGGTTGCGGTGTCCTCTTCTCTCTCCAGGGACGTGGTTCTGAAGCTCCGGGAAATTGTTGGTAGTGAGAACGTGGTTCTCGATCCTGAGAGCTACCTCTACGACGAAACTCCCCCTCTGATAAGACCGGAGGCATCAAGGGATGTGGCTGTGGTAAAGCCGGGAAGCACGGAAGAGGTTTCCAGGATAATGAAGCTTGCAAACGAGCGTAAAATTCCGGTGTTTGTCAGGGGCGGTGGTACGGGGCTGAGCGGTGGAGCAATACCCACGAGACCGGGGATCGTTCTCTCAATGGAAAGGATGAACAGGATAATTGAGATTGACGAGCAGAATCTGATGGCAGTCTGCGAGGCAGGAGTTACGCTTAGACAGCTGCTCGATGCTGTTGAGAGAATTCCAGGCCTGTCGTTTCCGCCTCACCCCGGTGACGAGGGTGCTCAGATTGGAGGGCTTGTCGTGAACAACGCTGGTGGGGCCAGAGCGGTGAAGTACGGGGTGATGAGAAACTATGTGGTTGGCCTTGAGGTTGTGCTGCCAACCGGCGAGGTGCTGAATCTCGGCGGAAAGGTGATAAAGAACGCAACAGGCTACGATCTGCTTCACCTCATAATTGGGAGCGAGGGGACGCTGTGCGCTGTAACGAAAGCAGTTCTCCGCCTGATTCCGGAGTCAGGGGCGACATACACGCTCGTCATCCCATTTGAAAGCGCAGAGAACGCAATCAGGGCTGTGCCGGAGATACTCAGGAGCGGGATCACTCCTCTCGCGATGGAATACATGGATATCGAGGCCATAAGGGCTGGGGAGAGGGTAACCGGCAAGAGGTGGCCTTGCAGCGGAGGTAAGGCTCACCTGATGGTAATCGTTGATGGAATGGATGAGGACGAGCTGATCAGAAAGGCTGAGGTAATTGAGAGAATATCGAAAAATCACGGCGCACTTGACGTTCTTGTTGGGGTGAGCAGGAGGGAGCAGAGGGAAATACTTGAGATTCGAAGCCTGATTTACGAGGGACTCAAGGGCGAGACGATTGAGGTTCTTGACGTCTCGGTTCCGCCTGCGAGCATAGCGGAGTTTGTTGAAACCTGCCAGAAGGAGGCTGAAAGGCTCGGCATTCGGGTTCTGCACTTCGGGCATGCGGGAGATGGAAATGTCCACCAGCAGATACTGAAGTCGGGAATGGGTGAGGACGAATGGCTGGAAAAATATCTGAAATTCAAGGAGTTTGCGTTTGGCGTGGCGAGCAGGCTTGGGGGGTACATCACCGGAGAGCACGGTATAGGTTCGGTCAAAAAAGCGGACATGCTGAAAACCCTGCCCGAAAAAAGCATAGAGCTCATGAAGGCAATAAAAAAGGTCTTTGACCCCAACGGCATTCTGAATCCGGGGAAGGTCATCGATCTGGAGTGATTTCAGGACATCATGCTCTCAACCCACTTTTTGAAGGCTTCGTACGACATTGCTCCGACCCTTCTGCCCTTCAGCCTTCCATTTTCGAAGAACAGGAACGCGGGGACGCTCTTCACTCTGAACCTCCGGGATATCTCCTGACTGGAAGCTGCATTTACCTTCAGGAAGATGACCTCTCCCTCGTACTCTCTGGCGAGCTTTTTCAGGATCGGCTCCATGGCCTCGCATGGTGGGCAGTTTTTTCCCCAGAAGTCCACGACTGCATATCTGCTGGACTTCAGGATCTCGTCAAAGCTGGAATGGTCGACACTGATGGGCCTGCCTGCTGCGTTCTCACCCCTCCTGAACAGCCTGTCCATCAAACCCATACCTATCTCTTGACTCTCTCCAGCAGGCGTTAAAAAGCATCCCCGGATTTGGTTGCTGCATCACAGCCGGGAAAACGAATTCGCGAAATAAAAGTCTGAAATAAAAAAGAGATCGGAAGTCAGCCGCACTTGGTGAATCCACACATCCTGCAGGTCATGCAGCCCTCTCCGTACTCGAGAATGTTTCCGCACTCCGGACACATCCCGCCTATGAGCTTTGTCCTCTGGGCTTCGTGGCTTTCCTCCTGAGCCTCACCGGTGAACTCGGTCAGTGGCTTCACGCCCTTAACGTCCATTTTTATCTTCCTGAACTCTCCCCTTAGGTGCTTCTCCAGAACCTTCGCAACACCGTCTGCGCAGCTCGTTATTATCTCTCCGTTGTCGAAGCCAACTGAGGGGCACCTTATTCCCTTGAGCTGCCTTATCAGATCTTCCGGATCAACCCAGCTTCGCAGAGCAACACTCAACAGCCTGCCTATTGCCTCTGTCTGGGATGCAGCACACCCACCGCTCTTTCCGAGCTGCACGAAAACTTCCGCTATTCCGTGTTCGTCCTCGTTTATCGTGACGTAGAGAGAACCGCATCCAGTCCTCGTCTCCACCGTCGTCCCCTTCGTTATTCTGGGTCTGGGTCTCGGCTTCTGGAACCTGGCAGGCGGTCTGACCTTCTCCTCCTCTTTCTTCTTCTCGGTCTTCTTTACAGATAACACCTGCTCCTCTCTGCTCCCGTCTCTGTACACCGTTATACCCTTGCACTTCAGCTCGTAGGCAAGCAGGAACGCTTTCTCCACATCTGCCCTCGTTGCGTGGTTGGGCAGGTTTATTGTCTTGCTCACCGCATTGTCCGTGTACTTCTGGAAGGCAGCCTGCATTCTGACGTGCCACTCTGGCGAGATGTCGAGGGCGCACTTGAACACTCTCCGAATCTCTTCGGGAATCTCGTCGATCCCCTGAATGCTGCCCTCCTCAACGACCTTGGTGAGGATGTCCTCATTATAGAGGTCGAGGGCCTTTAGTGTTCTCTCAAAGACAGGATTCACCTCGAAGAACTCATCGCCGTCGAGGATGTTCGCCCTCTTGTATGCCAAGGCAAACACGGGTTCGATTCCGCTGCTGCATCCTGCGATGATGCTTATCGTCCCCGTTGGTGCTATTGTGGTGGTGGTGGCGTTCCTTATCCTGATGCCCTCCTTTTCCCACACGCTCCCCTCCCAGTTGGGGAACACGCCCCTCTCCTCTGCAAGCTCCTGAGACATTCTGTGACTCTCTTCCTGAATGAACTTCATCACCTTTTCTGCCAGGCTTACGGCTTCGGGGCTGTCGTAGGGTATGCCGAGCTTGAACAGCGCATCGGCCCAGCCCATAACTCCCAGACCAATTTTTCTGTTCTTCTTGGTCATTTCCGCAATTTCCGGGATGGGGTAGCTGTTCACGTCTATGACGTTATCGAGGAATCTTGTTGCGAGTCGTACGACCTCTCTCAGCCTCTTCCAGTCGAAGTCCTTTTTGCCCTCGTCAACAAACTTTGAGAGGTTTATTGAGCCGAGGTTGCAGGACTCATACGGAAGGAGGGGCTGTTCACCGCAGGGATTCGTGGCCTCTATCTCTCCAGCGTGTGGGGTGGGGTTGTGCCTGTTTATCTCATCTATGAAAATCACTCCCGGCTCTCCGTTTCTCCATGCCCCCTCAACAATCAGGTTGAAGATCTTCCTGGCGGGAATCCTCCTCATGACCTCGCCCGTTCTCGGGTTTATGAGCTCGTAATCCCCGTCGCTCTTCAGCGCCTCCATGAACTTCTCGGTTACGGCGACGCTTATGTTGAAATTCCTGAGCACACCCTCTTCCCACTTTGCGGTTATGAACTCCTCTATGTCCGGGTGGTGGACGTTCAGAACTCCCATGTTCGCGCCTCTCCTCTTCCCGCCCTGCTTTATCTGCTCTGTCGCGGCATCGAAGATCTTCATGAAGCTCACAGGCCCGCTTGCCACACCCATGGTTGACTTCACTATGTCCCCCTTGGGCCTGATTCTCGAGAAGCTGAATCCAGTCCCTCCTCCGCTCTTCTGAACTCTCGCCATGTCCCAGAGGGCCTTGAATATTCCGTCGATGCTGTCATCAACGGGGATGACGAAGCAGGCTGAAAGCTGGCCCAGAGGTGTGCCGGCGTTCATGAGTGTCGGGGAGTTGGGCATGAACTCCTGCCTGTCCATTATCTCGAAAAACTTCCTGGCCCATTTTTCCGGATCTCCCCCGTAATTCTCCTCTGCTTTTGCTATCGCCCTTGCAACTCTCCAGAACATTTCTTCGGGTGTTTCAACAGGTTCCCCGTTTTCGTTTTTCAGGAGATATCTCTTTTCCAGAACAACCTTTGCAGTATTGCTCAGTTCCATTCTACCACCATCAAGTTAATTTGATACCATATCAATTTTTCTTAAGTTACCTGTAGAGGTGATATACTTTTCTGTTTATTGTGTTAACAAGCCGGATAAAAAGGTATTGCTGATGATTGTTTACAGGAAACTGACCCGCAGCCGGTGGAAACCGTCAGGGAAGCTTCAGCAGCGTGGGGCGCATCTCATCATCAATCTCGATGATCGAGTAATATCCTCTGTTCAGCGGACCGGGATTGACTACAAGGGTATTTCTCCCCACCCTCACTGCTCCTATTGACTCATGGATGTGTCCGCATATTATCAGGTTGAACTTATCGAGATTCTCTCTTATCACCGTATTTCCAGCATTGATTCCTGAATATGTCCTGTCGAGTATCCCGTATGGTGGAGAGTGGGACAGGAGTACATTGGTCTCCCCGTAGCTCAGACTTTTGAGGATGTCCCTGTAATGTTTTTCAGGGTATTCTGAGGGTGTGCTGAATGGTGTGATTGGGGAACCACCGAGACCGTGGAAGGTAAGCTGCTCTATTCTGTAGCTCTTTCCGTGTATGAACCTGTACCTTCCATCCTCTCTGTCCAGTGAGTCCCTATAGTCGCAGTTCCCGTGAACAACCAAAATTTCGCCGTCGAAATCCTCGATTATCGCTTCAAATGTTCTGACGTCTGAGGGGCGAAAGTGAGTTACATCTCCGGCAACTGCGAGAACATCTGCCCTTTCTTTTTTTATCAGCCTTTCAAGCATTTCAAACTCAGAATGGATGTCTGAAACTGCCAGTATCCTCATATTACATACATGTCTCCATTTCTTGGAGCATAGCTCTCAACACCTATTTCTTCAGAAATCCAGCTTGCGAAAGCCTCTGTGTCCTCTCCGTGAACTGCAAAGACCTTCTCGGCCCCCCTGTCCACAACCTTTTTTACGAGTTCCTTGAGCTGGGCATCATCTGCATGCGCAGAAAAATCGTACTGTTCGACCTTCATTTTGAGCTTCACGGTCTTCATTCCGAGATCTATCTCGCCGGTTTTGAGTGCTTTGTCCCCGTTGGTGCCCTCGACCTGATACCCGGTCAGTATAATCTTGGAACGCTCATCGCCGTACAGTTTTGAGATGTAGAACAGTGCAGGTCCCCCGTTGAGCATTCCCGCAGTGGTTACTATTGCTGACGGCTCTTCCAGGACTTTCTCTCTTTTGCCCCTCTCCACTATTATTGATCTTTTAATCGCCCTTTTCAGCTCTCTAACGCTTTTCAGATAGTCGGGGTAGTTCTCAAGCATTCTTGAAACTTCCTTTCCCATTCCATCCACGTATGGGGTTATCCCGTGTTTGGTCAGGATCATCATAATCTCCTGAGTTCTTCCAACGGCAAAAGCAGGAATGATTGCATGCCCTCCTTTATCGAGCGTGTCTATCACGCTCTCGACGAACTGCTTCTCCAGTTCTTTCCTTTCGGGGTGCTTGACACCGAAGTACGTGGACTCGACGATGAGGATGTCCGTCTCCGGAAATGATGTATCTGCACCTTCGAGCAGTCTGGTGTCTTCGAGCTTAATGTCTCCGGTGTAGAGTATGTTCACGTCTCTCGACATGTATATTGAGGCACTTCCGGGAATATGTCCGGCGTTGAAAAGCGTAACTTCCCATCCGTCAAACAGAAACGGCTCATCATAACCAACCTCTCTCGTGTTGCTGTGGAACTGCATGTACTCTCTCTTTCCGAACGGCGGATTCTCCATAATGTTCATCGAGTCTTTGAGCAGAATGTCTGAAAGGTCTCTTGTTGGCGGGGTCATGAATACCTTGGGGTCAACATCCATCAGGTTCGGAGCGACACCGACATGGTCAAGGTGGCCATGAGATATTATGATGCTCTTTGGGCTGACACCATTTACAGGGAATTCTGGAGGGGACGACGGCTTCAGACCGTAATCCAGTATGATTGAATCTACCATTATTGCTGATCTTCCAACTTCCCTGCATCCTCCGAGAAATCTTATGACTGTCATTCCCCAGAGCTTGAGACTTAATGAATAAATAAATTTCGGGAACCTAAAATTCGTGCTAAATTAGAAATTCAAAAAAATTATATTTTAATCCGCTGCATAAATGATTGGATGCCCGTAATAGCGATCACTTCTGGGAAAGGTGGCGTTGGAAAAACCACAATTTCCGTAAATACTGCCATCGCTCTTTCGTCTGTCGGAAGAACTCTGATAATTGATGGTGATATTGCTCTCCCGAATGTTCACGTCCTCATAGGACTTGAGGAGTTTGACCAGACATTCCTGGATGCCCTCAGAAATCCCGGGATGGTTGAGGATGCCATAAAGAGGGTGGAGTACGTTGTCGGAAGGGCGAAGGTGTCCGTCGATGTTCTTCCTGCATCGACCTCACTTGATTCTCTTGAAAAAGCTGACATCACCAGATTTGGTGATATAGTTGAAATTCTCGAGCCGGACTATGATTTTCTCATAATTGATGTTGCAGCAGGGCTGAGCAAATACGCTCTGATGCCAATGCTGTCTGCTGAAAAAACATACGTTGTAACGAACCCGGACAGAATCTCTGTTTCTGATGCCAGCAGGGTTGTGAATGTTGCGACTGAGGCAGGAGTTTATGTGAGCGGGGTTGTGGTGAACAGGTACAGGGGAGATAAAAAGGCTCTTGATGAAATACAGGAAAGAGTCCATACTGAGATTGCCGGAATCATCAGAGAATCCAGCATCGTCAGGAGGTCGTGGGAGAACGGCATACCGTTCGTTGTGAGCCACCCTTCATCAGCAGTATCCAGAGATGTGACCCGACTGGCCATGAACATTGCCGGCATCAGGACCGAAATTAAAAAGTATGGTAAGCTGAAGTATCTTCTGGGGTTGGCATGAAAGATGAACTGTTCAGGGTTTTAATGGACGATGGTGAGATTGAGATTTCGGAAGCTCCCTCTGAAAGCAGAGGTAGCACGGAAAAAGGTGTACCCTCAGGCGAGAAAGTCGTGCTGTTTGCAGGCTCGGAGGAGAATGGAACGGTCATTCTAAGAATTATCGATGTGGCTATTCTGGTAGTAATCGCCCTTATTGCCTTACTTCTGCTGGGCAAAATCTAAAAAATGGTTAAAGTCTTTTTCCGAACTCCTGGGCGAATTTTATACAGAATCCAAGCGTTTTCTGCACATTCTCATCTCTCATTGCTCTGATCAATCCTGTAAGCGTGACCGGGGTGAATTCGGTGCTTGCGTTCAGGGCATCAACCATGGCCTCAACAACCCTGATGGTATTGCTGTCAATGCTGAGCGCAACTGCGCCAAGCGTTTCAATCAGATTCTGAACAACTTCTTCTGTTTCCTTGTCAAAAAACACGCCAGCAGTCTCGATGAGTGGAGCAAGAGTACCTGCAAGCTCAAGCAATCTCGATGCGTTTCCGCTTTCTACCAGCTCGACAATTTTTGAAACAACCTCGGAGAGCTTTTCCTCATCTTTTGAGAGTTTTTCAGCAAGCAGAACTGTGGCGTTGACTATTGCCTCATCACCCATACTATCACCCTGAAATAAAAAATTAAAGGCTGATTTCAGCCCTTTATCTCTCTGAGCTTGTCTACGAGGGCTGGCACGATTTCGAATATGTCTCCGACGATTCCGTACTGTGCCACTCCGAATATTGGAGCCTCAGGATCTTTGTTCACGGCTATTATGAGTTCACTGTCCTTCATACCCATGATGTGCTGGAAGGCACCGCTTATACCGAGTGCGAGGTAGAGTTTGGGCTTTACGGTCTTACCTGAAATACCAACCTGTCTGTCCTTTGGAAGCCAGCCGCTGTCGATAACAGGCCTGCTTCCTGCAACAACACCTCCAAGTGCATCGGCAAGCTCTTCTGCAAGCTCTATGTTTGACGCATCCTCTATACCTCTGCCCACAGAGACAATTATGTCTGCCTGGCTTATATCCACCTCTCCAACTTCTGGCTCTATGATCTGTGAGAACTCTCTTTTTGGAGTTATTGAAGGCTTTATACCCGCATCAACAACTTCTCCTCCGACTTCGCTGCCTTCTTTGAATACACCCTGCCTTACTGTGAACACGCTGGTTTCGCCATCCTTCACAAGAATATCCACAAGCAGCTTGCCCTGGAATATGTATCTTGTTGCCTTTATTCCATTGCTGGTGTCGAGTCCAACGATGTCCGTAATTACTGGGGCGTTCAGCTTTGTCGCAAGTGCCGGAGCGAACTCGGAACCTCTGGATGAGTTGGCAACCAGTACAATATCTGGCTTTTCCTTGCTGAAAAGCTGGAACAGCACGTCCACGTAAAGCTCCGGGTTGTAGTTCTCCAGGCTGGCGTCCTCTATTTTCCATACCTTGTCTGCATACTTTGCAAGCTCTTCAGCGTAGTTTGAAATGTTGTTTCCAATAACTACTGCTTCAGCAGTCCCGTCTCCTTTAATGGAGTTTGCAAGATTGAGCAGCTCGATGCTGACCGGATCAAGCTCCCCAAACTTGATTTCTGCTACTGCAAAAACCCTCATTTCAGATCAGCCCCCTGTCCTTGAGAATCTGAATAAGCTTTTCCGCAACCTCTTCCGGTGAACCCTCAATCAGTTCAGCCTTCTTTACAGGTGGAGTATATATTCTGTCGATTTCCGTGTAGCCACCCTCAACAGAAACGCTTACCTCCTTAAGTTCCTTTGACTTTGCCCTCTTGATACCCATGATTGATACGTATCTCGGCTCGTTTATACCGCTCTGCACTGTGAGGAGCGCCGGAAGTGAGAGGACGTTTTCCTCTCCAAAGCCTCCTTCAAGCTCTCTTATGATCCTTACTCTGCCATCCTCCACCTTTATGCTCGTAACTGCAGTGGCGAACGGAATGTCGAGCATTCCAGCAAGAAGGACACCCACAAGTGCATTGTTGTAGTCCTGGCTCATCAGGCCTGCAAGTATCAGATCAAATTTCTCTCCCGAGATTGCCTCTTTTACTGCCATCGCTGTCTGATATGAATCCATTCCTGGCTCTACAGGAACCTTGATCGCCCTGTCCGCACCCATCGCAAGGCACTTTCTCAGTGTATCTTCTGTTTGCCCGACACCTACAACCACGACCTCTCCACCATGCTCTTCCTTCAGCCTGATTGCCTCTTCAACAGCATACCTGTCCCAGTCGTTTATATCGAAAACCAGCCCTCTCTCGTCAACACTTTTTCCATCCTGAGAAACCCTAATTTCACTTTCAGGGTCAGCTGCATGTTTTGCCAGCACGATAATGTTCAATTTACCACCTCCGGTTAACTGGACTTCCTTCCGGGAAATTTAATAACTCTTTCCAAAAATTAAAAATTAAATGATTAATTGTTTATTTGCCCCTGAAATTGGGTTTTCTTCTCTCAAAGAACGCTGCAAATCCCTCTCTGACGTCCTGTGTGGCTGCCACAAGGCCGAAGTATGCCGATTCGAGAGCCTGTCCTGTCTCAACGGGCAGCTCGTAACCGAAGTTGATTGCGTACTTTGCAAGTCTGAGAGCAACCGGTGCCCCCTCGGCAAGCCTCTTTGCGAATGCCATGACTTCATCCCAGAGCTTCTCTGGCTCCACTGCCTTGTTCACGAGCCCTATTCTCTCTGCCTCTTCTCCGCTGATTCTTTCGGCGAACATTATCAGCTCCTTGGCTTTGGCTATTCCAAGAATCTTCGCCATTCTCTGCGTACCACCCCATCCCGGAATGAGGCCAAGTGCCGTCTCTGTAAGGCCGATCTGTGCGTTCTTTGCCATTATTCTGAAATCACACGCAAGTGAAAGCTCGCATCCGCCTCCAAATGCGTATCCGTTTATTGCTGCTATCACAGGCTTGGGGAACTTCTCTATTGTGGTGAAGGTATCCTGTCCTTTTGCGGCGAGAAGCATGGCAACGGGTGGGTTGAGCACGTCATCCGTGCCAGCGGCCTGCAGGTCGAGTCCCGCTGAGAATGCCTTGCCCTCTCCTGTTATTATGACCACCCTGACCTCATCGTCGAACTCCAGCTCTGCAAAGGCTCTCTTAAGCTCATCAAGAAGTTCGAGTGTTATTGCGTTCAGTCTGTGAGGTCTGTTAAGCACGACCTTTGCTATGCCACCCTCGAGCTTCTCTATTCTGATGTTCTGGTATGTTCCTGCCTCATACTTGTAAAATCCTTCTCCGCTCTTCTTTCCGAGTTTGCCTTCAGAAACGAGCTTCTTCAGGTATTCTGATGGTTTGAGGATTTCGTAGCCCTTCTCCTTGTATATCTCCTCTGCTTTGGCAAGCACGGCATCGAGCCCGATCTCATCGGCCAGTTCAAGAGGCCCTTTCGGCATGTTTGTGCCCAGCTTCATGGCCGTGTCGATTTCCTTCGCATCAGCAACGCCCATCTCTATGAGTCCAGCGGCGATGTTCACCATTGGTGCGATAATTCTCAGGCCATCGTACTTCCCTGCCTTCTCTTTGGGTATCTTCGGCCTGCCGGCTCTCCAGTCATAGAATCCTCTGGCGGTTTTCATTCCCAGCTCCTTGTTGTTGAACTTCTCTTCAAGCAGTTTTGATTTTGGAACAATCGACCACTGCTGGCCTGCAAAGTAGAGGATGTCAAGTCCCACAAAGTCTGCAAGTTCAAGTGGTCCCATTGGCATCTTGTACTCGTAAAGCAGTGTGGCGTCTATCTCTTCAGGTTCAGCAACGCCTTTCTCGACATCATCAATTGCGAGAACGAGGTATGGTACGAGGCATCTGTTAACTATGAACCCCTCAACGTCCTTTTTGACGACAACAGGTATCTTTCCGATACTCTTAACGAATTCCACGGCAGCATTAACAGTCTCGTCGTTTGTCTGCTCTCCTCTGATAACCTCAACGAGTGCCATTACTGGCACGGGGTTGAAGAAGTGCATTCCCACAAATCTCTCAGGCCTGTCCGTTGCCTTTGCAAGTTCTGTTATGCTCAGACCGGATGTGTTTGAGGCAAGGATCGCCTTTTTGTTGAGCTGGCACACTTCCTGGAATACCTGCTTTTTGATGTCCATTACCTCGGGGACAGCCTCGATAACGAGGTCTGCATCTTCAACAGCCTCTTTCATGTCTGTTGTGAAGTGCAATCTTGACGAGATTTCCTTGTATTTCGGAAGGCTGATTTTCCCCTTGTTTACCGCCTTTCTCAGGTTTTTCTCGATTGTTTGCTTCCCCTTCTGAATGAACTCTTCTTTAATGTCTCTAACCCAGACTTCATAACCTGCCTGGGCCACAACCTGTGCGATTCCCGAACCCATTGCTCCAGCGCCGAGGACGGCAACCTTCTTTATTTCCATTCTATCACCCCTCAACAGGAACGATTTCGTACATCAGGTATCCTTCCTTTCTTTTAGCGATTTCGATTTTTACTCTCTGACCAGGTCTGACCTTCTGCGGATCTCCTCTGAGCCATGCAGTAACTCTAACACCATCGTCAAGTTTTGCAATCGCAACCGTGTATGGCTCATAGGCGGAGAAGCTTGGAGGCCTGACGAATATAACTGTCAGGGTTTCGAGCACACCCTCCTTCTTCAGCTCGAACCACTCCATGTCGCTGTCCATGCACGTTGGACAGTCCTTTTGTGGGGGGAAGAACAGTTCTCCGCACTTCTTGCACTTGGTGGCGAGAAGCTTGCCATCTCTCAACCCCTCGAAGAATTCCTGAATGTTCTCGATTGATATTATGTACTTCAGGTGGAGTTCCCTCATATCGACCCACTGAAGGGCCCCGCTTTTCTCATCTATCGCTACCGGAAATCCGTATTCCTTAATATTCGTTTCAGCAGCTTTTCTCAAATCTTCCATACTTCATCACCTCGGCTTTTCAAGCCCGTATATTGTAACATAGCTGTAATGACCTGTTCCGCCAACATTGTGAGCGAGATATCTTCCGTTCTTCACATCAACCTGCCTGCCGTTCTCGGCCTTGCTGAGGAGCTGTTTCCATGCCTCCACTGCCTGACTGACACCAGTAGCACCAATCGGGTGTCCTTTGGCCTTCAGACCGCCATCAACATTGACAGGTATTCTTCCGCCTATGTATGTCTGCTCCTCTCTCACAAGCTGCACACCCTCTCCTCTCTTCGCAAATCTCAAATCCTCGTAAGCGATAACTTCGGCTGCTGTGAAGCAGTCATGGACGTCAGCTCCATCCAAGTACTTGTATGGAGCGTCTATATCAATTCCTGCCTTCTTGTAGGCAACCTCTGCAGCGTATGATGCCGACTTCAGAGAAGTGAAGCTCTCTCTTCTGCTGAGGTTGGCTGTGCCAGTGCCAACACCCTGGCTGTGTATCCAGATTTTCTCTTCGATGCCCCATTCCTTTACCTTCTCCTCACTTGCAAGAATTACGGCTGCTGAACCATCTGTTATCGGAGAACAGTCGAATAGCTTGAATGGCCAGGCCACATACGGGGCGTTAAGTGCCTGTTCAAGCTTTATTTCTCTCTGGAACTGGGCGTAGGGGTTCTTGGCCCCGTAGTGGTGGTTCTTCACAGCTACCTTTGCAAAGTCTTCTTCAGTTGCCCCATACTTCGCCATGTATGCTGTTGCGTGAATTGCGTAGTATCCGGGGAACGTGAGGCCGAGGTTCTCAAACTCCCAGAAATAGCTTCCAAACCTTCCGATCAGCTCTATGACTGTTGGGTTTGGTGATTCCTGCATCTTCTCGACTCCGAGAATAAGCACAGCATCTGCCTCACCGCTCTCGATTGCCGTGTAACCAACCCTGATTGCGGCATTTCCTGTGGCGCATGCAGCCTCTACTCTCATGCTCCCAACATTCTCAAATTTGCCGTATTCATACATCAGGGCGGGTACTGCTGCTTCACTGCTCCACATGCCGGCATTGCCCACAACCATAAAATCGATGTCCTTCTGTTCCACGTTTGCTGTCTGCATTGCCTGTTTAATGGCTTCCCATGCAAGTTCTGGCATGTTAACGTCTTTTCTTGTGCCGAACTTTGTCTGTCCGGCGCCAATAATTGCAACTGCCATAGTTATTTGTAACATTAGTTCATTATATAAGCCTTTTGACGCTGTCCGGGCTTTTTCACCTCGAAAAAAATGGAAAACGTTTTATTTTGGCCAAATCTGTCATGAATTTTAAGATTTTTTCAAATTTTCTTTTAAATATTTTACTATGTTTTGACGGAGCCGTTAAACAAATTATCCAACCGAAAAAAATTATATACTCCGAAATACACTAAATCTTCACGTTTGATTGTGAGGTGGTGTTATGGCGATAAGCTTTCAGTTTACGGAGGAACAGGAGGATATAAGAAGGGCTGCGAGGGAATTTGCTGAAAAGGAATTCACACCGGAGCTTGCGATAGAGTGTGACAGAGAGGAGAAGTTTCCAAGGGAGCTTTTCAAAAAGTGCGCAAAGCTCGGGTTCCATGCGGTCTCGATTCCTGAAGAGTATGGCGGTGGAGGCTATGGGCCAATCGAACAGATGATTGTGATGGAGGAGTTCTCGGCTGTCAATCCGGGCCTCGGCCTTGCGTGCCTCCTTCCAACGTTTGGAGTTGAAATTCTCCTTCTGCACGGCAGTGAGGAGCAGAAAGAGCAGTACGTTACAAAGGTTGCCAGCGGAGATGCGATAATGGGCATGGCAAACACGGAGCCGGATGCAGGCAGTGATTCGGCGAGCATCAAGACGAGGGCGGTTAAGGACGGCAATGAATGGGTGCTGAATGGCACAAAGCAGTTCATATCCAATGGTTCGATAGCGGACTTCATTCTTGTAACTGCAAGAACGAGTGAGCTGGAAAGCTTTGAAACAAGACACAGGGGCATAAGCTACTTTATCGTTGAAACAGATAGAGAGGGCTATAAAGCGGACAAGATAAAGGGCAAGATGGGCATAAGAGCGACGGACACCGCAGAAGTGAGCCTGAGCAACGTCAGAGTTCCGGCAAGCAACCTTGTCGGTGAGGAGGGTAAGGGCTTCTACTACATGATGGAATTCTTTGACATCAGCAGAGTCTGGGTGGCCGCCCAGGCAGTTGGAATTGCGAGGGGCGCTTTGAAGCTTGTCATCGATTATGTGAAGCAGAGGAAGGCATTTGGAGTGCCTCTGGCAGCTTTCCAGTACATTCAGTTCAAGATTGCCGAGCTTGCGACCAAGATCGAAGCGGCAAGAACCCTTACATACAGAGCTGCAGCGCTTCAGGTCGAGCAGGGTAAGCCGGACAACACTCTATCGGCAATGGCGAAATGGTATGCCGGAGAAATTGCTGTTGAAACCGCCAACTGGGCGTTGCAGTTCCATGGTGGCTACGGCTACATTGATGAGTATCCTGTGAATCAGTTCTACAGGGATGCCAAGATTACTGAAATCTATGAGGGAGCGAAAGAAGTTGAGAAGCTCATAATTGCAAGGAATCTGTTCGGGTTCAAAGGTCGCTGAATTTCTCAAAGCCATCTTTTAATTTTTTGTAGGTCTCCTTAACAGCCTCCGGTATCACCCGCACATCTGCAAGCACAGGCATGAAATTGGTGTCGCCATTCCATCTCGGCACGATGTGCAGGTGGATATGCTCTTCTATTCCGGCTCCCGCAACTTTGCCCATGTTTATTCCGATATTGAAACCATCAGGAGACATGACCTCTTTTATGACCTTTGTGCAGGTCTGGGCGAGCCTCATCATCTCTGTAAGCTCCTCCTGACTCAGGTCTTCAAGATTGCCAACATGTCTGAAAGGAGCCACCATCACATGTCCCGGGTTGTAGGGGTAGTTGTTCATTATGACAAAATTTCTCTTCCCCCTGAATAATATCAACCTATCTTCGTCTCTGTTTTCTCCTGGAAAATCGCAGAAAATACAGCCTTCGTATTTTGGAGCCTGGATGTATCTTATTCTCCATGGGGCAAACAGCCTTTCCATACTGGCAGTAATACTGTCCTGAGTATAAAGTTTGCTGATTTTCCTCAATGGAGCGTTGAAGGAATATCGAATTGGTGATGTGATTGGTAACATCTTTTATTGGTTGAACTGAGTTCAGTCTCATCCCGAAACAACCCAAAAATTTATATAATGGAATTACTTAATTTATACTCGAAAAAAGCTAAGGAGGTGTTTTGATGGAACTGCCACTTGCTCCAGTTGAGAGGATTATTAGGCAGGCTGGTGCGCAGAGGGTTAGTGAGGATGCAAAGAAAGCACTGGCGGAGGCAATAGAGGACTATGCTCTTCAGGTTGCTAAGAAGGCTGTAGAGCTTGCCAAGCATTCTGGCAGGAAGACAGTCAAGATTGAGGACATCAAGCTCGCAACAAGCCAGCTCTGATTCTTTCCTATTTTTTACCTCACGCTTTGGACATCAGGTCTTCTATCAGTTTTATGTGCATCTCTTCCCACTGGATGAGTTTTCTGAGTGTATCTTTCACGAATTCTGCAGTCTCCTCCCCGAGTTCCTGTGATATCTGGGAGAAGTCCTGCTCAAGCAGGTTCCGGTAGTAGTCTCTTGCCCATCTCTCCCATTTGAGTATCTCGTTTAACTGCTGGGTTGTAAAGTCTTCCGTAAAATCGAACTTTTTTACTCCTATTGTTCTGATGGAATACTCTTTGAAATCTTCAATACTGAAGCTCAATCTTTCGATTACATTTTCAATCATCATCTTGTGGATCTCATTGTCTTTTATCAGGTTGAAAAACGACTTGGATATGTTCTCGTCTCCCAGCTGAAGCATGGTCTCGGAAATGGCCTCGCATTCTGTGTGTTCTGCCACATACGCCCTTGCGAGCAACCTTGCGAGAATCTTGCTGTTCAGATTTACGACTAACTGGGTCATCCAACAGTATTTTTGATAAATTCAATATAAATTATTTTTGGAATATGAATCCGCAATACATGTCCCAATTTCGCAATCTTACGGGCGATATTATTCTTCTTTATGAAACTCAATTCCATTGGCTGTGCTTCAATCCCGAAAATGCAGATTCGGTAATTTGGCAGCAATACCGGTACCTTTTACCCAACCTGATAGTGAAACGTCTCTGGAATCAACTTCGTCTCTTTTAGATAAATTTTTTAAAACCTCATGCACCGATGTCCAAAGTATGCCATTTGGTAGCTATTGGCAACGTGAGGAAATCATGCCCCTGAATCAGCTTGAGGAGCTTCAGGTCAAGAGGCTGAGATGGGTTGTCAGGCGGGCTTATGATAATGTCCCCTTTTACAGGAAAAAGATGAGGGAAATGGATATCACTCCCCATGACATCAGGAGGATAGAAGACGTTGTCAAGCTTCCCTTCACGACGAAAGATGATCTGAGAGCGAATTATCCATTTGGCCTGATGGCTGTCGATAAATCCGAGCTTGTTCGAATTCACATGTCTTCAGGAACTTCGGGAAAGCCCAAAGTCGTTGCCTACACTGAGAGGGACCTTGAGAACTGGATAAACATGGTTGCGAGATGTCTTTACATGGTTGGAGTGAGGAGGGGAGATGTTTTTCAAAATCTTGTCAGCTACACACTCTTTACTGGAGGACTGGGCTTTCACTATGCCGCTGAGAGAATAGGGGCGATGGTGGTTCCCACAGGTACCGGTAACACCGAGAAACAGCTTCAGTACATGGTGGATTTCGGCACCACGGTCATCCATGCAACCCCGAGCTATGCTCTCAGAATAAAGGAGGTTGCGGAGGAAAAGGGCATAGACACTCAAAGCCTCCCCCTCCGTATCGGATGTTTCGGGGCAGAGCCTTGGAGCGACAGCACCAGGAAAAGGCTTGAGGAAGCGTTTGATTTGAAAGCCTTCGATAGCTATGGTTTGAGTGAGATGAATGGTCCGGGAGTTGCCTTCGAGTGCGGGGAACAGAATGGGCTGCACATCTGGCATGATCACTACCTGGTTGAAATTGTTGATCCTGAAACGGGCGAACAGCTTGGAGAAGGTGAAAAGGGTGAGCTTGTTTTAACTCCGCTGACAAAGGAAGCAATGCCCCTGCTGAGATACAGGACGGGAGATATCACATACCTGATGGAGTATGACAGGTGTTCCTGTGGCAGAACTCATCCCAGGATTCACAGGATAATTGGCAGGGCAGACGACATGATTGTGGTCAGGGGAATAAACGTCTATCCGAGCCAGATTGAGCATGTTTTAATGAATCTGCCTGAGGTTGGAGATCATTTTCAGGTTGTGATAACGAGAAATGGCAGCCTCGATGAAATTACTGTCAGAGTGGAGATGAGAGATGAAATCTTTACGGGTGAACTGAGGGACTTCAGCAGGATCAGGAATAATGTCATGCGGGCGTTGCAGAAGGAACTCAGCATAAGGGTGAATGTGGATCTTGTTGAGAAGGGGACCCTTGAAAGATTTGAAGGAAAAGCAAAAAGGGTTCTTGATTTAAGAAAAGAATTGTAGGGTTTTTATTCTTTCTCTTCTTCTGTGTCTTCAGATTTCTGTTCTTTTTCTGCCTCTGTGTCGTTTTGCTCTTCTTTCTTCTCTTCCGGTTTTTCAAAGACCTCCATGAACACGACTTCTCCAACACCCTCTATGTGCTTGAAGATCTGATCCACAACTGTGTATTTGCCCAGCAGGAAGTACTGGTTGAATGAGGCATCCTTAGGAACTTCGACAATAACCTTTCCATCCTCGATTTTTGGCTCAAGCTCTCTCCCGGTGTAGATCAGGAAGAGGTATTTTATCTTCTCTTCAGGCTTTTCTATAATCTCCTCAATCTCGTATTCGAATATGATTTTCTTCCCTGCGAGCGGATGATTGAAATCAACAATGGCTCTCCTCCCAATAACCTTCTCAACGGTACCAACCTTTTCTCCAACCTGGACTCTCTGGCCCGGAACAGGCCTTTCCTTGAATTTTGTTATTGAAATTACTTCCTTGTTATCCGGGTTATATTCTCCGAACGCTTTTTCCGGAGGGACCTCCACGCTTCCCTTGTAGCCTGCCTCCTTTCCTTCAAGGTCCTCATCGAGACCCTTAAGCACATGCCCCTCTCCAACCACGACAACAATGCTGCCGTATCTTGCTCCCTCCTCATAGACTCCGTGCTCCTTCGCCACGCTTTCGTCTGTGGAGTCTATCACGGTTCCATCCTCAAGCTTTGCGGTATAGCTTACCCTGACAAAGTCTCCCTTTTTGATCATTGTTACCACCTGAGACCCACTCAAATACTGGATTTAAAAAAGTATGGTTAAGGTTATAAGTTTACCATTAAAGGGGCGTTATGGAAGTTGAGATTAAATTCAGAATCTCGGACCCCGAAAAAATCGAGAGGATTTTGAGGGATAGGGCTGAATTTGTAATAGAAAAGATTGAGCACGATTATTATTTCAATCATCCATGCAGGGATTTTCGTGAAACCGATGAGGCTCTCAGAATCAGAAGAGATGTTGAGGGCATAACGCTGACATATAAGGGCAGGAAAATTGACTTGGAGACGAAAACGAGGGAAGAGTTTAAGGTGAGGCTGGACGACTCTGAAACAGCAAGGAAAATACTTGAAAAACTGGGATTCAGAAAGGCAGGGGAAGTTGTGAAAAAAAGGAAGATCTACAGAGATGGAGATGTTGTAATCTGTCTCGACCATCTTGAGGGTGTTGGGAGCTTTGTTGAGCTTGAGATTGAGAGCGATGATGTCGAGGATGCAAAAAGGAGGATTTTCAAGTATGCTGAAATGCTTGGGCTTGGTGGAGAGAAAAGCATAAGAAAGTCATACCTTGAGATGGTTCTGGATGTGGCTGATAGTAACTGAGAAGGACAACACCGCCAGGAGGATAGCCGGAATTCTCTTCGGCAAGGTTAAGGTAAGGAAGATAGACGGAGTTAACGTTTATTTCTCGCAGGATGAAAAAAATGCGGTTGTTGGATTGAGAGGACACATAGTTGAGCTTGATTATCCAAAGGAATACAACAACTGGAGCAAGGTTCCGTTAAAGTCGTTGCTTAAGGCAGATCTGGTAAAGAAGGTGAAGGCGAGAAATATTGCGAAAGCCCTGTCTCAGCTTGCACAGAAAGCAGAGAGAGTAACCATCGCGACGGATTATGACAGGGAAGGAGAGCTGATTGGAGTAGAGGCTCTGGAAATCATAAAAAAGGCAAATCCATCAGTTAAAGCCGATAGAGCAAAATACTCTGCCATCACCCCTCAGGAGATAAAAAAGGCATTTTCCAGCACGACAGAGATAAACTTCAATCTCGCCAAGGCGGCAGAGACGAGACAGATTGTGGATCTCATGTGGGGTGCGCTGCTCACGAGACTTCTTTCCCTTTCATCAGGAAGGCTTGGAAAGGATTTTCTGAGCGTTGGAAGGGTGCAGTCTCCGACTCTCAGATTTATAGTCGAAAGAGAGAGGGAGATTCAGCAATTCAAGCCCATTCCATACTGGGAAATTTTTGCAGAGTTCAAAAACGGAGAGAAGTTTTCTGCCAAACACATTAAAAGATTTCTGAAGAAAGAAGAAGCGGAAGAGGCGTTTTCAAGGATCGGTGATAATGCTGTCGTAAAGAAGTACGTCGAAAAGGATGTTTCTGAAAGGAAGCCGATACCGTTCAACACAACCGAGTTTCTGAGGGAGGCTGGCAAGTTCATGGCTCCAGATAAGGCGATGAGCATTGCTGAAAACCTTTACATGAATGGTTACATATCCTATCCCAGGACGGACAATACCGTTTATCCGCCATCAATAAATCTGAAAGCGATCGTGAGCAAATTTCTGAATTCGGAGTTCAAGGCTGAGGCGGAAATTGCTTTAGCGCACATGAAACCGTCAAGGGGTAAGAAGGAGACGAAGGATCACCCACCAATCCATCCCGTCGATGTGGCGAGCAGAAAAGACCTTTCCAAAGATGAGTGGAGAATTTACGAGCTTGTTGTGAGGAGATTCCTTGCCACTCTCGCTCCTGACGCACTGTGGGCGGTGAGACAGGTGGAAATTGACGCCAGTGGTGAGATTTTCAAGGCAACAGGAAAACAGCTGGTAAATCCGGGATGGAGGGCAATATACATTTATTACAAGGCTGAGGAGAGCTTTTTGCCCGTATTGCATGAGGGTCAGACCCTGAAAGTGCTCTCAAAGAGAATCGAGGAAAAGAAGACAAAACCGCCCGGCAGATACACGATGAGTTCAATAATAAAGCTCATGGAAAAGTACAACCTCGGAACAAAGTCTACAAGGCACGAAATCCTGAGAAAGCTCTATTCGAGAGGATACATAAGGGGCAACCCTCTGAAACCGACTGAAGTGGCCTTTGCTGTTATAGATGCACTCAAAAAGGAAGCCGAGGTTATAACCCTCCCCGACATGACTGCAAAGCTGGAGGAGGATATGGATAAGATTGAAGAAGGAAGGCAGGATCAGAGGGTAGTTGTTGAGGAAAGCGCAAAATTCCTCGAGGACGTCCTGGATAACGTCAATGAAGAGGAGCTTGGAAAGGCAATACGTGAGGGTGTCAGAAAGGACAGGGTTGTCGGAAAATGCCCAGAATGCGGCAAAGACCTTGAGATAAGGAAAGCGAGAGGGAGATTTATCGGATGCACATCCTATCCTGAATGCAGATTTACACTGCCCTTACCGCAGAAGGGGAGGCTTGAGATCACAGCCAGAAAATGCGATAAGCATGACATGTCTATTCTCAGAATCAGGCCTTCAAAGGGCAAATCATGGACGTTCTGCCCTTACTGCAGCTATCTCGAGTGGAAGAGCAGAGATAATCAGAGTCGGGGGTAGTGATTGCAGTTCATCGGCCCTCAGGAGAGGAATAGATTTTAAAATCCAGACGAGAAACTCAAGGCGATGACTCCCGTCGTGGGAACAGAGGGGACACACATTATAGTGGAGGCTTCAGGGTGCAATCCGGACGTTCTCTCGGATCCAAAGAAGATAGAGAGGATTTTCAAGGATGCTGCAAAGCACGCAAAAATGACTGTGAAGGCATCTCATTTTTTCAAGTTCATGCCTGCCGGGGTGTCAGGGGCAGTTATAATTGCCGAATCTCACATCTCGATTCATACCTGGCCTGAGCTTGGGTATGCAGCCATAGACGTCTACACATGTGGCGACTCCAATCCTGAGGAGGCTGTGGACTTCATTCTCGAAAGGATAGGGGCAAAGCATGCCCACGTTTCCGAGGTCAGGAGGGGTATCAGGGAGGAAGAAGGCACCTACACTCATACGATTCTCACGTGGGAGGAGGAGTTCTGAAGCTTGTTTATCTTTCCCAAGGCACCCGGATGGCTGAAATAATGGTGGTGGGTACGGGTATTGCAAATACAATCAATCATTTATGCAGATCATGTGCCCCATCTTTTCCTTCTTGGTTTTCAGGTAAACGTAGTTTTCTTCGTGCGGCTCAATCTCTATCGGCTCTCTCACGACCTCAAATCCGTAGGCCTTGAGTTCCTCAATTTTTTCCGGATTGTTTGTCATGAGTCTCACTTTTTTCACTCCGAGGTCAAGCAAGATCTGCGCCGCTATGCCGTAACTTCTCATGTCTGATGGGAATCCAAGCTCCAGGTTTGCCTCGACCGTATCCTTGCCATCTTCCTGAAGCCTGTATGCCATGAGCTTGTTGAGCAGGCCAATTCCTCTGCCCTCATGACCCCTCATGTATATAAGAACACCTCTGTTTTCGACATCAATTTTTTTCAGTGCCTTTTCAAGCTGTTCTCCGCAATCGCATCTCAGGGAGTGGAAAATGTCGCCGGTGAGACATTCAGAATGAATTCTGACAGGAACCTCTCTTAGGTTGCTTCCTCTCACGAGGGCCACGATTTCTCCGAGGGGCGTCTCGTACCCCACCGCTCTGAACGTGCCGTAAAATTTGGTTGGAAGTGTTGCCTCAACAACCCGTCTGACGAGCTTTTCCCCCTTCAATCTTTTATCGATTATCTCCTGTATTGATGTAAACTCGAAACCTTTCTCGTCGGCAAAGTCTCTTGCAAAGTCCGGGTCTGCATAGCTTCCATCCTCGTTCATGAGGTACCCGTAGACCGCTGTTAGCTTCAGATTATTCAGCCTTGAAACGTCAATACTGGCTTCGCCAAAAAAGGGTCTTTCGAGAACTCCGTTTTCCTTAACCTCTTCAACGAAAATATTTCCGGGATATATTATTTCATCCTGCTTTATTTTACCTTCTGCAAGTTTTCTGATGAATTCGGCTTTTTTCCCCGCCTCTCCGTTGTCTCTGTAATCCACAGGTATGTACCTCCCGTCATAGAATCTGTACCTGTTAAGCCCGAGATAAACGATATTCTTCCAGGGCATTGCGAGAATAATCCTGTCACAGTTCTTCATCAGGAGATTTATGGATTGTGTATCCACCAATTCGGCAGGAAAACTCACAATTGCCTTTTTTCCATCATGAATTACTGTGCCGTTGCAGTCCATGCTCAGCGGGGACACTCTGGGTATATAATTTTTGAGAAGTTTCTCATTTACTTTCATCATGTTCCTTTTTCATTTCCTCCATTTTGTGCATCTCTTCATATTCCCCTTCAGTCATTTCCATTACATAGCTGCCAATGTACCCGCAGTTCTTGCAGTAGTACTTTCCAGAAACCCCGCCTGTGTCAAGCTCCACGTCCGTGGAGTTGCACACCGGACAAACGAGAATTCTCAAACTCATAATAACAGGTTAGCGCAGGTGGTATTTATATTCCTCGGAATCCATACTGCTGGTTTAGAGCATTCTGCTGCCAGAGTTCATTCTTCATTCAATCTCGATTTCAGTATTTCTGCTATTTTTCTCTCGATTTCCTCAGGTTCGGTTACGACCAGTATGCCATCTATCATTTTAAGCTTTTCAACGTGGTCCACGTCCTCTTTTCTGATTCTCAGTCTGAGTTTTTTGCCATCTGGAAGGTCTGTGATGACCTCTCCTTCCTCGTAATCGGAGGGCATTACTATGACGGGTACATACGCCTTTAGAGCCATGAGGGCAGAATTGCACAGCAGAGTGTCGGCAATACCCATCGATATCTTTGCAATTGTGTTTGCGGTTGCGGGAGCTATCACCAGACAGGAATACTTCCCCGTTTGAATCGAACCTGCGAGAAATGGAGAATTGGCGTTTACTTCCACCCTGTAACCGTCAAAAGAGTTTTTAACATCGTCCACCATTTTATACCATTTTAAAACCTGCTCACCTGCCTTGGAGGCAAATACCTTTATTTCGACGGGGTGGTTCCTTTTTATATTCTTCATAACGTCAAATGTCTCTTTGATTCTATCCCCTGCTCCCGTGATTCCCCAGGCAATTCTGAGCTTTTTATCCATAAAAATAATTACATTTCAGGCACTTTTAACCTTTCCGGTTCTGTATTCGGCAATAAATTTTGCGAATTTTTTAATTGTTTTTTTCAGGCTTCGGAAACCCTCTTCATCCTCCATGACTCCCTCAAGCGTATCTTTGCTCCAGAACGTTGCCCCCAGATTTGCCCCGTAAGCACCTCCCCCAGCGGGAATAACTCCGTTCAGAATAAAGAATGCGTGGATCTGAAGAAGGGCAATCTCCTGCCCCCCCATTCTGTCGCCACCGACCGCAATGCCCATGCCCACCTTTCCTCTGAGGATGTTTGGGTCCTTTGCCAGAATAGCCCTCGTCCTGTCCATGATCGCCTTGAGCTGTGCTGAGACGCCGCTGTTATATGTGGGGGTGGCGAGAATGAGGCCGTCTGCTTTTTCAATCAGCTCGTAAAGTTCGGAAACATCGTCGCTGAACACGCACTTTTTGTGCTTGAGACAGTAATCGCAGTGAGTGCAGAAATTTATTTTCTTGCCTCTCACGGTGAAAAATTCCGTTTCGTATCCCATTTCTTCGAGCATTTCCAAGGCTCTTTCAAGAACGAAATGCGTTGCTTTCTTCCTGGGACTTCCACATATTCCCAGTATCATTACCTTACCTTTCCCTGCTTCTTAGTTAAATCTTTGGATTAACTTTGATATCCGAGCTGGATGAGCATCTGCCTGAAATCTGAAATGAATTCCTTTATCATTTCCTCATTTACGTGTGGCATTATGACCATCCTGATGGCTTCAGGTTCCCGGATGGTTGATATCACCCATCTTCTCCTGTATAGTTCATCCTTCAGCCTGCCGGCATCACGTGCGTGGAATGAAACCACGTTCATCACAGGCTCCACCACAGGCTCAAACCCAAGGGTTTTCATCTCCTCCACGAGCGCTCTGGTGTTTCTGAGACACTCCCTCACGATCCTTTTCATCCCATCGTATCCAAGATGCTTTAGCACCGCATAGGTTGAGGCGACACCTGTTCCGGGTCGCGTTCCGGTTAGGGTGTACTGAAACCTCGTTGTCAGGTAGGGTGTTTCAACTTCGAGGGCTTTGAGGAAGTTCTCGTCTCTGAAAAGTATCCCTCCCGCGGGGATCGTGGCCATGCCCATTTTGTGGGGATCGACGGTTATCGAGCTCACAGCCCTTACTTCGAAATCAAACGGGATTCTCTCGTCAAGAAATGGTAGAACAAGTCCACCAAAAGCTGCATCGATGTGCAGAAAAACGTCCTGTTCTTCTGCAATTCTTCCCAGCTCTTTGATATCGTCCACCTGTCCAAGCTCTGTTGTTCCGGCTATGCCCACGAGCGCCACGGTGTTATCGTTCACAAGTTTTTCAACTTCCGATACATCCACGCAATAGTTTTCGTCCAGCTTTGCTCTTCTTATCTCTACTCCGAGGATGTCGCCTATTTTTTCGAATGAAAAGTGGGCAGATTTTGGAATGACTATGTTTGGTTTCTCCACTTTTTTCAGGTTTCTTGCAGCCCTGATTCCCTGAATATTTGCTTCAGTCCCTCCGGATGATATGTACCCGGCAGCATTTTCGTTGCCCAGCAGTCTGCCCAGCATTGAGATGACCTTTTTTTCAAGCTCCATGGTTCCGACGAAAATGCCCGGGTCTCCAAGGTTTGTTTCAATAAATAAACTGTGAGCTTCAGCCGCAACAGGATGCGGGACAGTGCACATTGAGCTGAGAACTCTCGAGTAGGGGATATCTCTGCCTCTGACAGCTTTGAGTTCTTCAATCACATCCATGTCTGGCGTTTGGGAACAACTATTTAAATAACTAATCCATTTCTGATGTGAACGTCGCAATTCTCGTCGGGGGGAAGGGGAGGAGGCTTGGCGGTGCTGAAAAGTCTCAGATAAGAATTTGTGGAAAAAAGATTATTGAAAGGCTCACAGAGGAATTTGCCGAATTTGAAACAGTTATTGTCTGCAGAGATGAAGGCCAAAAGCGGCTTTTTGAAGGCCACTGCTGTGTTGTGGATTCCGTGAGGAATTTTGGCCCCCTTGCAGGGATACATTCAGCTTTAAAACACTTCAGGCGCAGGACAGTAGTTGTTGCCTGCGATATGCCCTTTGTTAAGGCAAAAGTTTTGGAAAAGCTGTATGCTGAGGCTGAAAAATGTGATGCAGATGTGCTGCTGCCGGTCTGGAATGATGGAAGACTTGAGCCTTTGCTGGCTGTATACTCTCCGAATATTATTCACGAAATCGAGAGAAGCTTCGAAAAAAACGAGAGAAAGATACTTGCTCCCGTATTCCGGAGCAATAACGTTGCTCTTTATGATATTGAATGTTTACGAAAAATTGATAAAAATCTGATATCTTTCTTTAATGTAAATACCCGTGAAGACGTGGAGCGAGCTGAAAAACTATGCTTGTCGACAGATTTGGAAGAAAGATCACGAATCTGAGGATTTCTGTAACTTCGAGGTGCAACCTGAACTGTTTTTACTGTCACAGGGAAGGTTATCATAGTGGAGATGAGCTTTCTCCAGACGAGATAGCCGAAATTGCCGAAGCTTTCAAAGAACTGGGTATCAGGAAGGTCAAGATCACAGGGGGAGAACCCCTTGTGAGGAAGGATATCGTAGAGGTCGTAGAAAAGCTTCCAAAATTTGATGAAATCTCGATGACAACCAACGGACAGCTTTTGAGCAGGTATGTCGATGATTTGAAACGTGCTGGACTGGACAGAGTTAACGTGAGTCTTGACACCCTTGATGCGAAAAAATACCGGGCAATGACGAGAGGCGGGAAGATTGAAAGGGTCATTGAGGGGATAGAAGAAGCAATTAAAGCCGGTTTGACTCCCGTAAAGCTCAACATGGTCCTAATTGCTGGACTGAATCTTGATGAAATTGATGGAATGATCGAATTCGCCAGAAGGTTCAGAGGAAAACTTATTCTGCAATTTATAGAACTTGTCAATCTTAACTATAATGGGGAGGGGTATTTTGACGTGTTCCGGCTTAAAGAGCGATTTGAAAGAAGTGCGAGGGAAATCAGGGTCAGGGGCATGCAGAAAAGAAGGCAGTACATATTCGATGACTTTGCCGTTGAACTTGTAAAGCCTGTTGATAATTCGGAGTTCTGCCATTCCTGCAACAGAATAAGGGTTACAGCTGATGGAAAAATAAAACCATGTCTTATGAGAAACGACAATCTTGTTGACGTTCGTGGCTTAAGCGGAGAAAGATTATTAAACGTTATAAGAGATGCGATACTGTTGAGAGAGCCTTATTACAGGGGTGATTGATTTGGTCGAGATAAAAATAGATGGAAAGGAGATTCCTGTAAACCGCTACGTGAAGGATGTCTTTCTGAAGGTCATCGTTGCCCTCGTGTCAACCCTGAAGGGTGTGCCGGAGAAATGGTCTGAGATTGAAATAAAAATAAGCAGAGAAGATGAGGAGTGACATAGACAGGATACCGGAATATGTTCCCGGAAAGAGCATCGAAGAGATAAAGAAAAAATACGGGTTGAAGAGAATCATCAAGCTTGCATCCAACGAGAATCCTTACGGCTTTTCCCCACTGGTGGCGGAGATTCTGAAGAATCCATATCGCCTCAACGTCTATCCCCCTTCCGATCCTGAGGAACTCAGGGAGAGAATTTCTGAATACATCGGATATGAGCCAGAAATGATTGCACTCTCAGCCGGAATGGACGGAGTCCTTGAATCGGTTTTCAAGATGCTCATTGATCCTGGAGATGGTGTTTGCTATGCTCCTCCAACCTTTCCGTATTACTCCATTCTCGCCAGAATTTACAGAGCGGATGAGATCAGGCTGAAAAGGGATGCGAATTACAGAATGGCAGAATATGTGAAAGGAGCGAAACTTACAATCATCTGTACGCCAAACAATCCCACAGGCAACTCTGAAGATTTTGACTTTGTCCGGGAGGTGATAGAGTCTGTAAGAGGATACGTGTTTATTGATGAGGCCTATGCTGAGTTTGCGGAAAGGGATATGCTGAAACTTGCAGAATATGAGAACGTGATCATAGGTAGAACGTTTTCAAAGGCGTTTGGGCTGGCGAACCTCAGAGTTGGCTACGGGATTATGCACCCGTCGTTGAGAAAGGCATTCATGAAGGTCAATCCACCTTTCTCTCTTTCATCCATTGCAATATCTGCCGCACTTGCGGCACTGGAGGACACCGAGTGGATGAAGGAAACGGTGAGAAAAATCATTTATGGCAGAGGATGGCTTTATTCCGAGCTTAAAAAAATCGCAAGGCCTGTGAAATCTGATGCCAACTTCATCTTTTTCGAGACTGATATTTCCTCCCGTGATCTTGCAGAGAGGCTTGAAAGGAGGGGCGTGATTGTAAGATCTCTAAGGAATTTCGATGGCGCTGGCGAAAATGCGGTCAGGGTGAGTGTTGGGACCGAGGAGCAGAACAGAATCTTCGTTGATGCGCTGAGGGAAGTACTATGTTCGCAATAACCGGCACTCCTGGAGTTGGAAAAACCACGGTTTCGGAGATACTCAGGAAAAAAGGTTACAGAGTCATTCATCTGAATGAGGTGGCTGAATATTATGGCTGCATATCCAGAGAAGGAGATGAACTCGTGGTCGACCTCGACTGTCTTGCCGAGAGATTCGATCCGGACGAATGGGAATGCGATTTTGTGGAGGGACATCTCAGCCACCATGTTGCTGACAGATGTGCTGTCCTGAGGTGTCACCCGGCCGAGCTTTTAGAAAGGATGAAGAGCAAGAACTGGGATGAGGACAAGATTCTGGAGAACCTTGAAGCGGAAATAGTGGACTACATCCTTGTTGAATCTCTCGAAATGTGTGCGGAAGTGCACGAAATTGATACAACAGGAAAGACTCCTCACGAAGTTGCCGGAATTGTAGAAAGCATATATCTAAGGCAGGCTGCATCTCCCCCCGGTAACGTGGACTGGATATCCGAAATCGGAGGGGAAATTGACGGATTTATCAGGAAGAGGCTTTAGCTTACTGACATCCCTAAATTCAGTTTTGATTATTTCTCCAGAACTTGAACTATTCAGCATCTGGCAGTATCCCTGCAGAAATCTCTTTTCTTAACATCCTTAATTATTTTTCACTTGGGTTTCAGCCAAAAGCTTTATATTTCCACCCTGTACTTAGCGGAATTACACGTGCGGGGGCTTTCCGAGGTTGAAGGCCCCTGAGATCAAGGGCAAGGTTTATATAACCAAGCATCAGCAGAAAAATCCCCGCAAGGGGGGTTGAGATGCACGATAAAGCTTATAAATCATAAAGTCTCAATAACATATTACCAAAACCGCGGGACCGGCAAGGGCCCCGAAAGGGCGTAATGCCTGTAATGAGGGGCGGTGTTCCCACCCGCGGTATAGCTAAGGAGGACGTGTCCGGTGAGACACGTCTGAGATGGGCCTGTCAGCAAGGCAGATCCGGTGGGAGAAGGGACGTATTCACCCTTTTCCCCGCCAATTCTGGTTGATCCTGCCAGAGGCCGCTGCTATCCGGCTGAGGCTAAGACATGCGAGTCAGGGGGCTTGTATCCCTTCGGGGATGCAGGCACCGGCGGACGGCTCAGTAACACGTGGACAACCTGCCCTCGGGAGGGGGATAACCCCGGGAAACTGGGGCTAAACCCCCATAGGTGATAGGTGCTGGAATGCCCTATCACCGAAAGTGCCTTCGGGCAGCCCGAGGATGGGTCTGCGGCGGATTAGGTAGTTGGCGGGGTAACGGCCCGCCAAGCCGAAGATCCGTACGGGCCATGAGAGTGGGAGCCCGGAGATGGACCCTGAGACACGGGTCCAGGCCCTACGGGGCGCAGCAGTCGCGAAACCTCCGCAATGCGGGAAACCGCGACGGGGTTAGCCGGAGTGCCGATGCCTCGCATCGGCTGTCGGGGAGCCTAAAAAGCTCCCCACAGCAAGGGCCGGGCAAGGCCGGTGGCAGCCGCCGCGGTAATACCGGCGGCCCGAGTGGCGGCCACTATTATTGGGCCTAAAGCGTCCGTAGCCGGACTGGTAAGTCCTCCGGGAAATCTGGCGGCTTAACCGTCAGAATGCCGGGGGATACTGCCAGTCTAGGGACCGGGAGAGGCCGGGGGTATTCCCGGGGTAGGGGTGAAATCCTGTAATCCCGGGAGGACCACCTGTGGCGAAGGCGCCCGGCTGGAACGGCTCCGACGGTGAGGGACGAAGGCCTGGGGAGCGAACCGGATTAGATACCCGGGTAGTCCAGGCTGTAAACGATGCGGGCTAGGTGTCGGGTAAGCCACGAGCTTATCCGGTGCCGGAGGGAAGCCGTTAAGCCCGCCGCCTGGGAAGTACGGCCGCAAGGCTGAAACTTAAAGGAATTGGCGGGGGAGCACTACAACGGGTGGAGCCTGCGGTTTAATTGGATTCAACGCCGGGAAGCTTACCGGGGGAGACAGCTGGATGAAGGTCGGGCTGAAGACCCTACCAGACTAGCTGAGAGGTGGTGCATGGCCGCCGTCAGTTCGTACTGTGAAGCATCCTGTTAAGTCAGGCAACGAGCGAGACCCGCGCCCTCAGTTGCCAGCGGATCCCTTCGGGGATGCCGGGCACACTGGGGGGACTGCCGGCGCTAAGCCGGAGGAAGGTGCGGGCAACGGCAGGTCCGTATGCCCCGAATCCCCCGGGCTACACGCGGGCTACAATGGCCGGGACAATGGGTACCGACCCCGAAAGGGGTAGGTAATCCCCTAAACCCGGTCTAACCTGGGATCGAGGGCTGCAACTCGCCCTCGTGAACCTGGAATCCGTAGTAATCGCGCCTCAAAATGGCGCGGTGAATACGTCCCTGCTCCTTGCACACACCGCCCGTCAAGCCACCCGAGTGGGTCAGGGGTGAGGGGGTGCTCTTTGGGCACTCTCGAACCCAGGGTCCGCGAGGGGGGCTAAGTCGTAACAAGGTAGCCGTAGGGGAATCTGCGGCTGGATCACCTCCTAACGTAGCGGGCCTTTCTCCCACCGGAGCCTAAATGCTGACAGGTCCATGGGCTCGTAGCTCAGCTGGGAGAGCGCCGCCTTTGCGAGGCGGAGGCCTCGGGTTCAAATCCCGACGAGTCCATTAATTCTTGTATTTCAGGTGCACCCGGCGATGGAAAAGTCGCCGGGGAAGGGCTTAGCCCCATGGGGGCGGTGAGGCCGTGTACAGGTCTGTTCCCAGGTACTTACTGGGACCGGTGAGGCTCTTCCGGCAAATATCCCGGTCAGTGGATGGCTGGGCTCGGGCGCCGACGAAGGGCGTGCCAAGCTGCGAAAAGCCCGGGGGAGGCGCAGGGAGCCGTAGAACCCGGGATCCCCGAATGGGATATCCTGTCCCTTCGGGGACGCTCCCGTCAGGGAGCGGGAACGCGGGGAAAGGAAGCATCTGAGTACCCGCAGGAAAAGAAAGCAAACGCGATGCCGTTAGTAGGGGCGACCGAAAGCGGCACAGCCCAAACCGAACACCCTTCCGTAAGGGAGGGTGAATGTGGTGTAGTAGGGCCCTGCCTAATGCCTGGGGGTGAAGCCGAAGTCCGCTGGAACGCGGCGCCGTAGAGGGTGATAGCCCCGTAGGCGTAAGCTCTCAGGTTACAAGGTGGGGTTCCCTGAGTACCGCGGGTTGGAATTCTCGCGGGAAGCAGGGGGTCATCAACCCCCAAGGCTAAATACGTCCCGAGTCCGATAGCGCAATAGTAGGGTGACCGAAAGCTGAAAAGAACCCCGAAAAGGGGAGTGAAAAGAGCCTGAAACTGGCCGGGGATAGTGAGCGGTGGCTCGAAAGGGTAAGCCCGGTGAAGGAAAGCGCCGCGAGGCGTAAGTACGAACCGGGACACCGGAGTTGCCGCGTACGTGTTGAAGAACGGGCCAGGGAGTGTACGGCAGAGGCGAGGCTAAGGGCTTGAAGCCCGGAGCCGAAGGGAAACCGACAGCCCGCAGCTTCTGCGAGGGGCGGGGTGTGCTCGCCTGTAGTCTCTGCCGTACGACCCGAAGCCGGGCGATCTAGGCGGGGGCAGGGTGAAGCGGCTCGAAAGAGCCGTGGAGGCCCGCAGGGGTGTTGATGTTCAAATCGCTCCTCTGACCCCCGTCTAGGGGTGAAAGTCCAATCGAGCCCGGGGATAGCTGGTTCCCCCCGAAACATACCGCAGTATGACCCGTCCGGAGGCTGGTAGTGGGGTAGAGCACTGATTGGGGGAGTCGGGGGGTGACACCCTCGCCCCCCTGTCAAACTCCGAATCCACTACCGCCGTAGATGGGCGGAGTCCGGGCATGGGGTTAAGCTCCATGTCCGCGAGGGAGACAACCCAGACCGGGGTTAAGGCCCCCAAGTGCCGGCTAAGTGTAAACGATAAAGGAGGTCCCGGGTCGAAGACAGCGGGGAGGTAGGCTTAGAAGCAGCCACCCTCTAAGGAGTGCGTAACAGCTCACCCGCCGAGACTCGGGGCACCGAAAATGGACGGGGCTCAAGCCGGCCGCCGATACCCCGGGGCACCGAAAGGTGATCCGGTAGGGGGGCGTACCGATGGCGTAGAAGCCTGAGGCGTAAGCTCGGGTGGAGCCGTCGGTAACGAGAATCCTGGCGGTAGTAGCAGCGTAGCCGGGTGAGAATCCCGGCCGCCGGAAGGGCAAGGGTTCCACGGCAATGTTCGTCAGCCGTGGGTTAGTCGGTCCTAAGGTGGTCCGTAACTCGGAGCCGCCGAAAAGGGAAGCGGGTTAACATTCCCGCACCCCCCGTCCGACCGCTCTGCGGTTGCCGTAAGGCCCCGACGCCTCGGGATAGGCCGAGCGGGAGTTGCCAGCCCGTCCAAGCGTCGAAGCCCCCGGAGTTCCGTAATGGAGAGAAGGGGGTGAAGGCGTGATGGCGTAAGTCGGCTGACTCCTGGGGCCCGTGAAAAGGGGGACGGGAGGACCGTACCGAGAACCGACACAGGTGCCCTGGCTGAGCAAGCCAAGGCGTGACGGAACATTCCGGCCGAGGGAATTCGGCAAATTAGCCCTGTATGTTCGCTAGAAGGGGTGCCTGCGGTTTAGGAGACCGCAGGTCGCAGTGCCTAGGGGGGGGCGACTGTTTACTAAAAACACAGGGGGCTGCAACCCCGAAAGGGTTAGTACAGCCCCTGAGTCCTGCCCAGTGCGGGTACCTGAAACCCGGGTTCAACCGGGCGAAGGGCCCGTAAACGGCGGGGGTAACTATGACCCTCTTAAGGTAGCGTAATACCTTGCCGCTTAATTGGCGGCTTGCATGAACGGATTAACGACCCCCCCACTGTCCCCGGCCGGAAGCCGGCGAACCCGACATCCCAGTGCAGAGTCTGGGGACCCCCGTTGGGAAGCGAAGACCCTGTGGAGCTTTACTGCAGCCTGCCGTTGCCTCACAGCTGGGGATGCGCAGGGTAGGCGGGAGGCTTCGAAGTCCCCTCTCCGGGGGGGATGGAGCCGTCGATGAGACACCGCCCATCCTTAGCTGTGGGGCTAACCCGCAATGCGGGGACATCGGTAGGTGGGCAGTTTGGGTGGGGCGCCACTCCCCCGAAAAGGTATCGGGGGAGCCCAAAGGTCGGCTCAGGCGGGTCAGAACTCCGCCGTAGAGTGCAAGGGCAAAAGCCGGCCTGACGTGACTCCGCACAATAAGGAGTCACGAGCCGAAAGGCGGGCCTAGCGAACCACCCTGGCCTTTTGATGAGGCCGGGTGACGACAGAAAAGCTACCCCAGGGATAACAGAGTTGTCCCCGGCGAGAGTACATATCGACCCGGGGGCTTGCTACCTCGATGTCGGCTCTCCCCATCCTGGCCGTGCAGCAGCGGCCAAGGGTGAGGTTGTTCGCCTATTAAAGGGGATCGTGAGCTGGGTTTAGACCGTCGTGAGACAGGTCGGTTGCTATCTAACGGGGGTGTCTGGGCGGCTGAGGGGAAGGAGGCTCTAGTACGAGAGGAACGAGCCTCCGGCGCCTCTGGTCGACCGGTTGTCCGGCAGGGCACTGCCGGGCAGCTACGCGCCATGCGGTTAAAGGCTGAAAGCATCTAAGCCTGAAACCGCCCCCGAAAAGAGCCGCCCTTAAGGGCGCGGGTAAAAGACCCGTTTGATAGGGCCGGGGTGTAAGCGGCGAGCCTTCGGGCGAGCCGTTCAGCCCGCGGTCACTAAAGCCCGTGCCGGGTTGCCTTGCCGGTCTCAGGTATATGCTGGGAACAGACCTGTACACGGTCTGAGAAATTCTTTTATTGACTTCATCGCATGTTCTTTTTTGTGGAACTATCTAAGCTTAGAAGGCTGATTCAGCTTTCCCGTTTCGACGTATGTCATGAAAGGTGTGTGTTTGATCCTTTTAGAGCGATCTATCGTTCGGCAGGACTGAACCTTTTCAAGACGCTGATAAGCTCTTCATGTTCGTACGATTGTCGTTACTGCAATAATGCCTGGAATAGGGGTTACAGAGCCACACCTGGAGAAATAACCAGGGCTTTTGAACTTCTAATGGAAAAGAGGCTTGTGAATGGCGCTTTTATCTCAAACTCTATAAAAGACCCTGAAAGGTCGATGGATGAAATCATCGAAAGCGCGGAGATAATAAGAAGAAATTTTGACGGCTATCTTCACCTCAAAATCATACCGGGTTGCAGCAGAGATCAGATAAAACAGGCGGTAATGCTTGCCGACAGGATCAGTGTTAATCTGGAAAGCCCATCATACTCGCTTCTAACCGAGCTGTGTTCCACAAAGTCAAGGTCCGATTTTTCAAGAACTCTCAGAATTGCTCTAAAAATGGCGAGGAGAGCTGGTAGGAGTTTTACCACGCAGATGATTGCGGGACTCGGAGAAAAAGACGTGCAGATTCTTAAGGTGGCGGAGAAGCTTTACGGGAAGGGAGTTAAGAGGGTGTACTATTCCCGCTTTACACCACTCAAAGGGACGCCCCTTGAGGACATGAGGGGTGAGAGAAGGGTCAGGGTCGTGAAGCTTTACAGGGCTGATGCGCTCATCAGACTGTATGGCTTTGATGTTAAAGAGCTGGAAGAAGTCATGGTTGACGGTAATCTCACGAATGAGGATCCAAAAATACTTCTTGCACTCAGAAAGCTTGAGAAAGGGGAAAAGCTGAGACCCTTGGAGGTTCCGGGTTTAGGATTAAAAACCTCCAGGCTTGTAGAAGAGGGGCGCAGTTTGCTTGAACTGAAGAAGCTGGGCTTCAGCATCAGGCGCGCGGTAGCATTCGACCCATCTCAGAGGAAGCTTCAGGACTTTGGAATCAAAACTGGTTAAGCTTTATATCTCATGCGAATTTCTGAGATGATGTGAAGGTTTTCACGCTGGATGTTGGTACGGGGACTCAGGACTTCTTGCTGTATATTGAGGGAGAGAATGTTCGAAACTGTCCCAAGGCTGTAATGCCTTCCCCAACGATAATTGTGGCGGAAAGGGTACGCAAACTGGCTGCTGAAGGAGAGGATATATTGCTCACGGGCTACACGATGGGAGGAGGTCCGAGTTCAAGGGCAGTCAGGGATGCGCTGGAGAGAGTTAGCGTTTATGCTTTTGAGAAGCCTGCTCTCACGATAAACGATAACCTTCAGAGGGTTGAGGAGCTTGGAATTCGTATTGTGGATGAGAAGGTTGAGAACGCCCGTGAAGTGTTTATGACTGATGTTGACATGGCTGCATATTCGTCAATGCTGGAGTCATTTGGCATTGGCATGCCCGATAAATTTGTTGTTGCTGTGCAGGATCACGGCTTTTCTCCTACTGAGAGCAACAGAAAATTCAGGTTCAGGGTGTTCGAGAAGGTATTGAACAATTCCCCATACTTGGAGAGTTTCCTTTATCCTGCCGATGAAGTCCCTGAGCATTACAACAGGATGAAGTCAGCCGTTACCGCAATATTGGACTTTCTTGGTGGAGAATCTGAGGTGTATGTCATCGATACTGTGTTTGCGGCGATAGGGGGGGCAATGCTTGATGCTGTGGAATTCCCGGCACTGGTGATGAATTTTGGCAATGGACACACGGTTTTTGCGGTGGTTGACAGAGATGGCAGAATCTACTCCCTCATGGAGCATCACACGTCCATTGTGAGGAATATGGATGTTGAAGAGCTTGCCGGGAAATTTATTCGTGGAGAGCTGGATAACGAGACCGTGTATGAACAGGGAGGGCATGGGGCGTGGATTGATGCAGTAGTGGATGTGAAGGATTTCGTAAAAACAGGCCCCAATGCCCACATCGCAGATTTCAGAGAGGCAAATCCTGCAGGAGATGTCATGGTCGTTGGAAACCTCGGCATGGTCAATCTGCTGAAGAACCATGAATTCCTGGCAGGAATTTGAGGAAATCGTCAGGAACATACTCGAGGAACACGGGTTCGAGACGAGGTTCAGGTATGTTTTTAGAGATGAATCTGGCAGAGCGGAGATTGATGTTGTTGCAGAGCGATTTGATCTTGTTCTCGGGATAGATGCGAAGAGATATACTGAAAAGTGGTACAGGCTTTCTGCAATTAAAAGGGAAGCCGAAAAACATGCGATTAGATGCAAAAGGCTTGAAAGAATTCTTGGAAGGAGGGTGGTTCCCGTGGTTGTTCCTCTCATTGACGATCTGGTCTATTTTCACCATTCTGTAATCGTTCCATTTGAGAAGCTCAACGATTTTTTGATCAACGTGCATGCATATCTGGGGGAATTTGGACTTGATGATTGATTTGGGCTCTGGTATATCTTTTCTTTCTGCTCATGTCCCCGGCAGGTCTGCAGGCATGAATCCTGGCTCAAGGCTCTTTTTTGAGGAAAAACGTTATATATTTTCCAGTTAAAGAAGAAAACATGGTAATCGGAGTTACAATGGTCAGCGTCTCGCCCGGCAAGGAAAAACCGGTCTATTCTGAACTCAAAGCAATGAAAAATGTCAGGGATGTTTATCACGTGTTTGGAGAGTTCGATTTCGTTGTGATTATCGAGGCATCAAGCCTTTCAGAGCTGAACAAAACCGTCGATACCATAAGGGAGATAGAGGGTGTTATAAAAACGAGCACGGTAATAGGCGCAGAAATATGATATGAGCTCGGAACATAAGGAAATAAGCATTGCAGAATTCTTTGAGAAGAATAAACACATTCTCGGTTACTCCAATCCATCCAAAGCCCTGATAACGTGTGTGAGGGAAGCGGTGGACAACAGTCTCGATGCCTGTGAAGAGGCAGGAATTCTCCCCGACATTCTTGTTAAGATTACGAAAGTCTCGGAAAACACGTTCAGGATAGTTGTTGAGGACAATGGTCCTGGAATCGACAGAGAACACGTTCCGAGGGTTTTTGGGAAACTTCTCTACGGTTCGAGATTTCATGCAATCAAGCAGAGCAGAGGACAGCAGGGAATTGGAATCTCTTCGGCTGTGCTGTACGCCCAGATTACTACTGGAAAACCTGCTGTTGTAACGTCCAAGGTAGAGGGTGGAAAGGCGTACAGATTTGAAATTATGATTGACACGAAAAAGAACGAACCCGAAATTCTGAGAGAAGAGGACGTTGAGTGGTACAGCCCGCACGGAACGAGAATTGAGCTCGAAGTCAGGGGCAGTTACGTGAGGGAGAGGAAGCAGAGCGTTCTGGAATACCTCAAGGAAACGTCCGTCGTGAACCCCCATGCCAAGATAACCTTCATCTCTCCAGATGGTGAGGTTTTCGAATTTGATAGGGTCAGCGATGTGCCACCTGAGCCACCAAAGGAAATCAAACCCCACCCTCACGGCATTGAGATTGGTACGCTGATGGCAATGCTGAAAACCACAAAGGCAAGGGACCTCAAAAACTTCCTGAAAAGCGAGTTTGTCAGGGTTGGCGACAAGATAAGCGAAGAAATTCTCCAGAAAGCGGGCCTGAGTCCAGATCTTACGCCATCTCAGCTCACGAGAGAAGATGCCGAAAGGCTGGTGAATGCTTTCAGGGAGACTGATCTCCTTCCGCCCCCCATAGACTGCCTCTCTCCGATCGGAAGCCAGCTCATAATGAAAAGTCTCATGCAGGAGTACTCTCCCGAATTTGTGTATGCCGTAACGAGAAAGCCGAAGGTTCATTCCGGCCATCCTTTCCTCGTTGAGGCAGGAATAGCTTATGGAGGCAGTCTGAAGGAGGACAAAGTGTCTGTGCTGAGATTTGCAAACAAGATCCCCCTGCTTTACCAGCAAAGCGGATGTGCCTTAACCCAGGCGATTGTGAGTGTGAACTGGAAGAATTACGGCCTTCAGCAGTCTAAAAGCGAGCTTCCGGTAGCTCCCATGGTGATTCTTGTTCACGTCGCTTCGACAAACGTTCCTTATGTGTCTGAATCGAAGGAAGCTGTTGCCACTGTGCCTGAGATTATAGACGAGGCAAAGCTTGCCCTTCAGGAGTGCGGAAGGAAGCTGAAGGAATACCTGGACAGAAAAGTTTCGATACAGAAAAAGAAGAAGAAAGAAGAGGAGCTGATGAGAATTCTGCCTTTGCTTGCAGAAAAGATAAGCGAGGTTGTGGAAAAAGAGATGGTGGATCCCGAAAAGGTCATTGCCAGGATTATGGGCAAGGTGTACGTTTCAAGGGCTGTGAACGGAAATAAAGCTGTGGTTGAGATATCCAATTTTTCAAATTCCAGAAAAAGGTTGAGGATTTATGAGATGTGTGACGGAGGGATAAATGGTAACAGAACTGCAAAGTGGGACGTTGAAATAAATCCCGGGGAGACTGAAAGAATAGAGTATGAATTCAGTGGGAGACACGTGAACAGCAGGCCCCTGGTTGAGGGGATTGAGAAGGAACTTGTAGCCGGTGCAGAGGTTGTGAACTATGAATATGGAGAAGAAAGCACTTGAGTCTCTGCTCTCCATAGCTGAGTCTATATACAACCAGCTCAAGAATGGAGAAATTCCTGAGATAAAGATCTCCACGAGGACGAAGTACAACATAGAATTCAATGAAGAGAGTGAGGTGTGGGTTTACGGAGACCGAACCTCTACAAGGACTGCTAAAACACTCAAAGGAGCATACATGATGCTGAGGATGGCTTATGTTATGGGTTTCATCAAGGATCAGCTGAGAATCAACAAGTCCTCCACACTCAGAGAGCTTTACTACATTTCAGAGAACTGGGGCCTGGCGAAGTTTGACGACCAGTCTGACAGCGACAGACTGATTGAAGACCTCGAAATTCTAACGGCTTTTCAGAGAGAGCATTTCCACATAAGGCCTGAAGAGGATGGTGCAACAGTCATAGGCCCGGTGAGAATCAGGGAAGAGACGAGGAGGGGTGTGAGAGAAATTCACTGTCAGGAGGACGTTGGTGAGGGAGGATACCAGATTCCTGTTAATGTGGATAAGCTTGAATTCGTTGATCACGATGCAAAATTCGTCATAGCCATAGAAACAGGTGGTATGAGAGACAGGCTTGTTGAGAATGGCTTTGACGAGAAATTTGATGCAATAATAGTCCACCTCAAGGGACAGCCAGCAAGAAGCACCAGAAGACTGCTTAAAAGGCTTAACACCGAACTAAATCTTCCGGTCGTGGTTTTTACAGATGGTGATCCCTGGAGTTACAGGATTTACGCCAGTGTTGCCTACGGGAGCATAAAATCTGCACATCTGAGTGAGTATCTCGCCACCCCTTCGGCAATGTTCGTGGGGATAAGGCCAACCGATATCGTGAAGTACAAGCTTCCATCTGACAAGCTAACCGAGCAGGACATAAAGGCACTGAACGCCATACTGACTGATCCGAGGTTTGATACTGACTTCTGGAAAACTGAGGTCAAGCTTCAGCTCGATCTTAAAAAGAAATCAGAACAGCAGGCTCTCGCAAAATACGGTCTCGATTACGTGACGGATGTGTATCTGCCGGAAAGACTCACAGAGCTTGGGGTTCTGAAGGCATAATCTTGGAAAGAAATTTTTTAATTCCGGCCTTTCATTTACTGTTGTGGAGAGAGTAATTGTTACGGAAAGATGTGTCGGATGTGCCTTCTGCATGCTTTCGTGCAGGTTTGATGCGATAGATGTTCTGGGGAAGGCGGAGATAGATCACGAGAAATGCACCCTCTGCAGAAGATGCATACATTACTGTCCGCTTTCGGCACTGGTGGTTGAATGAGAGTCGGGATAATCGGTGCAGGGCTTGGGGGGTTGCTAACTGGAGCAATTCTGGCTTCGAAGGGAGAAGAAGTCGAAATTTTCGAAAAACTTCCGTTTCCCGGTGGAAGGTTCACCTCCATCCTATACAGGGGTTATGAGGTAAGCACGGGAGCGCTGCACATGATACCTCACGGGAGCAGGGGGCCACTGGCCAGACTTCTCAGGAAGGCAGGTGCAGATGTTGAAATTGTGAATTCAAATCCTGAAGCTGAAATTCTGTGGGATGGGGAGTTTGAGAAGGTTACAAGGAAAAGCTTCCCTTTTTCAGACGGGTTAAAGCTGAATCTTGAAACATTGCTTCTGAAGCTCGGAAGAGACAGAAAGCTGGACGAATTCTCAAAATCGTTATCAGAAAAAGCATCAAAAACTCTTGAAGCGTTCCTCGGCTGGAGTCTGAGTGTTTTTCCTGACCAGATGCGATTCAGCGAGCTCATGCCGATAGTGGAGCAGACGATGAAATACAGGGGTCCGGGGGTACCGGTGGGCGGATGCAGGGCTGTGATTGATGAGCTTGTGGAAATCATCGAATCCAACGGTGGAAAAATCAACCTTAGATGTGAAATCAGTGCTATCAGGCCGGAAGGGTCGGTTAAGATTTACGGGAAGGATGAGAGGGAGTTTGACGTTCTGATCTCCAACATCGGCCACAGGCTCACCATGAAGCTTGCCGGAAAGGAAATCAGCACCCCGCCTGAAAGCAGAGGTGTTAAATACACCATCGCCCTGAAGGAACCCTTCATAGGGCACAGTGGTGTTTTGCTCACTCCGGGAAGGAAGATCTCTGGCATGAATGAGGTAACCAATGCTGACGATAATCTTGGAGAAAAGCACATGCTTCAGGCACATCAGCCCCTGAGGGATGGCAGAATTGAGGAGATTGCTGAAGGATTGAGGGACCTCAGGGAAATTCTTAAAGGATACGAGTATGAGATCATTGCCGTCCAGAGCTATCGTGGAGACTGGCCCGTGAACAGGGTTATGGCGGGGAAGGACACGGGATGCAGAACGCCATTTGAGAACGTGTATGTCGTCGGTGACGGTGCGAAGGGCAAGGACATCGAGGTGGATGGAATAGCTCTCGGCGTTGAAAACTTGCTGGAGGAACTGTATGATTGAGCTTAAAAATGTTGAAAAAAGCTTTGGCAGGGTAAAGGTTCTTAAAGGGGTGAGTTTCTCGGTATCGGAGAACGAAAGGGTTGCTTTGCTCGGTCCCAACGGAAGCGGGAAGACCACAACCGTCAGAATAATAACTGGCCAGATCAGGCCTACAAGGGGTAGCGTGGTTGTTTGCGGAAGTGAGAGGATTGATGAGTCTGTCAAGTCGAGAATGGGTGTTGTCAGCCACAACACATTCCTTTACGATGATCTGACCGCTTATGAGAATCTTCGGTTTTTTGCCGGAATCTATGGTGTTGATGATGGCAGGATTAGAGAGCTTCTCGAACAGTTCGGTTTGTGGAGGAGGAGACACGACCTCGTCCGGAACTACTCGCGGGGTATGAAGCAGAGGCTCTCGATTGCAAGGGCACTGCTCAACGAGCCGGATATTTTAATACTGGATGAACCAACAACCGGACTTGATGTTGAGGGCAGGGAAAGGCTTTTTGAGGCAGTGAGAGACTACAAAAGCACTTTACTCTTCACCACCCATAATCTCGGCGAGGCTGAAGAACTCTGCGAGAGGGTTGTAATGCTGAGAGATGGCGAAATCGTCTATGATGGGGAAATCGAGGACGTTGAGGAGACTTACCGGAGAGTGATGCTATGAAATTTCTGAAAGTGGCATTTAAGGATCTGAAAATCGAGTTCAGAACGAAAAACACGATCAATTTCATGTTTCTCTTTGCGCTGCTTTCGATCATGCTTTTCAGCGCTACGATGGAAAATCCCGATCCTGCAATTCTCTGGCTCGTCTTCATATTTGCCGGAATGCTCGGCTACTCAAGAGCTTTTCTGAAGGAGGTTGAAACAGGAACACTTGAGGCGCTGAAGATCTCACCCCTGCCACCAACCTCGATACTCTTCGGCAAAATTGTTTTCAATGGTGTGTTGATGCTCATGATTCAGGCACTTCTGATACCCATATTCATTGCCGTTTTCGGCATTTATCCTGAAAATCTCTTTCTTGCTGTCGTGTCTATAACGCTCGGAAATCTTGCATTTGTGGTCATCAGCAGCTCACTATCCCTTCTCGTAATAAAATCCAGGGCGAGAGAACTTCTTCTGCCAGTTTTGCTGTTTCCCGTTCTCTTTCCAGTTGTACTGTCTACCGTGCAGGCATTTACCATGGCAGTAAACGGTAACGTTGAGGGAATTTCTGCCCCTCTCTCAGTAATTATTGCATTCACGATGGCGATGATCGGTGTGGGGTATTTAACCGTTGATTACGCCCTCGTTGAGTAAATCCTGCACGGTCTTTCTTACGGCCTCTTCGCTGCCGTATTCTGGTGTCCATCCAAGACTCTTCAGTCTCTCTATGGCAAGAAGCATTACCGGCACATCTCCTTTCCAGCCCCTTTCTCCCCCGGTGAATCTGAAAACAGGATTCAGTCCCATCTCCTCACACACGATTTCCGCTATCCTCCTGACCTTTATCTGGTCCTCACTGCCTATGTTGAATATGTTGACAGTCTCGTCCGCATTTCTAACGGCGTGGAACATTGCTGAAATGCAGTCGTCAATGTAGATGTATGATTTATTCTGTTCGCCGTTTCCCAGGATCTCGAGTTCTTTGGGATTTCTCTTCAGCTTCATTATGAAATCGTAGATCACGCCGTGCCTGCTCCTCCTGCCGATCACGTTTGCAAATCTGAAGACCCAGGACTTCATGTCGAATGTATGGCAGTAGGATGCTATCATTGCCTCTCCGGCCAGCTTCGATGCACCGTAAACGGAAATGGGAACTGTTGGGTAGTCTTCTGGAGTTGGTATTTTCTCCGCCTCTCCGTAAACGGTTGAGGTGGAGGTGAATATGATTCTGTCCACGCCTCTCTTTCTCATGGCCTCAAGCAGGTTGTAGGTTGCAAGGATGTTGTTTTCGTAAATCTCTTCTGGCCTCTGACTTGAAACCCTGACGTCAGGATTGGCGGCAATATGCCACACCTCTTCAACATCCTTTAACGCCATTTCGGCCACATGGTAATTCCTGAGATCGCCTTTGATGAATTCGGCATCTCTGTTAAGAAAACTTTCATCTCCGGATGAGAGATTGTCAATAACCCTCACGTCATGACCTTCAGAAATGAGCCTGTCAACAACATGGCTGCCAATGAAGCCCGCCCCACCGGTTACGAGAATCATGTTCAAACTTCAGGAAAGGTATATATACTATTTTTGATAAATTTACGGTCTGCTGGGAATTAGAAAATCCAAAAAAAACGAAAAATAATGACAGATGAGGTGATACGGGTGCTTCCGAACCAGATGGTCAAGTCTATGGTTGGCAGAATGATTAGGGTTGAAATGAAGGGCGAGGAGAACAATCTCGTTGGAAAGCTTGAGAGTGTGGATGACTACATGAACCTCCACCTCTCAAATGCGATGGAGTATAGGGGAAATGAGAAAGTTAGAATGCTTGGAGATATTGTACTCAGGGGCAACAATGTTATCCTCATACAGCCTTTTGAGGAGTGAAAATGGAAATCAGGGACCAGATTTTGAAGCTCGTTGAGGAAAAAGGGGCTGTTTTGCAGAAAGATTTGTGGAAAGAGCTCAACATAGACAGCAGCAAATGCTCAAGAATTCTCAGAAAGCTTGAGAAGGAAGGGCTGATCAGAAGAGTGGAAATCGTTGTGGACGGCGTTAAGACCTTCAAGATTGTTCCTGCTGATGCAGAGGAGGAAGAGGAGGATGAGCTGAACCTCATGGAAATAATGCAGAAATACGAGGACATCACCGGGCTGCCACCGTGCTTTGGCTGCAGGGTCTTTGACTGCGATCCAAGAGAGTGCCTCAAGATCGAAATCTGGTTCTTGAGAAAGGCGACGATCGGTTGAAAAATTCTTTTATATTCTTTTGTTCAGGTACTTCTCCGGGGGAGAGGCGGAGGGCAGCTTCCCGCTGTGCGGGAGGAAAGTCCCCCCACCGTTTGAAGGCGGGACGCCGCAAGGCGTCGTGCCGAGAGGCACGGCAACGGAACAGAAACGACACTCCTGCAGGGTTATGCGAGGAAGCCGGGAGGCCGAGGTCACCTGCGGGAGTTGAAACGGCCGTCCCCGCCGGTGCAAGGCGTGTGCCGCTGAGACGGATGCTGCCTGAAACAGAAGGGGGCTTACTACCGCCACTCCCCCGCTTTTTCTTCACCGTATGCCAGTGCCTTTGCGTAGTATGAATCAATAATACTCATATTAACGTATTCGAGGCCAAATTTGGCGATCAGACCTCTGTGAGTTTTTGGGTAGATCTTTTTTAATGCGAGCAGAGCCTTCGCAGCGAAGTACATTGCATAATACGCCCTGCTTATCGCATCTGAGTAGTAACCCCCGTTCAGGAGATATTCTGCTGCTCTGAGTTTCTCCTCGGCTTTTTTATCAATTCATTGACTTCATCCAGCAATTACCATGCCATCCTTCATAACGTTCCTGACAAAACCCGTGTTCTTAAGCAGTTCAAATTCTTTCTCGGTTAAAACCCTCACGGATATGTACTCGCCATGTTCGAGTAGGACTTCGACGGCCATACCGATAATTTCCTGTTCAGTTTCTCTGTCTTTCACCACTAT
Source organism: Geoglobus acetivorans (assembly GCF_000789255.1). Classification (NCBI taxonomy): domain Archaea; kingdom Methanobacteriati; phylum Methanobacteriota; class Archaeoglobi; order Archaeoglobales; family Archaeoglobaceae; genus Geoglobus; species Geoglobus acetivorans. Next base: position 1,370,709 of record NZ_CP009552.1, on the reverse strand, counting down.
GAGGACGTCTATGTCGCTGTCTTCCTTAGCCTCTCCCCGGGCATAGGAGCCAAATACGACTACCTTGACGATTATGTCTCTGAACTTTTCAATCCTTCTCATGAAAGAATCAAGAGCCTTTTCTTTGTTCACGCTGAAAATTATGGCTCCATGTTTTGTAAACTGTTTTATCGAGACATTGCTCTGTTAGCCCAAAGGCGGAAATTTTTATATTTTTGCGCTTGAGATAAATTCATGGAATCCCTGAAATCAGGATTTATTGTACTTCTGGAAAGCTTTGAATTCTCCTCAGATGTAGAGGAAAGAATAAGACTGCTCAGAGCAGCGGTTGGGAAGCTGGAGAACATCTTCTACGGAACTGAGAAGGAGGATGTCTACAGGGATGTTCTCAGGAGGCTAAAGCTCAGGTTGAAGGAGCTCAGAGCACAGATGGGGTCTTTCAACCTCGACTTCGAGGAGTGGAGGGTGATGATGGATACCCTCGACGAGATGAGGGATGAGGTTGAGAGAATTGCTGTTAAGGAGGGTGTGCTTGAGCTGCAGTAAACCGAACATGTGTTCGACAGGTTTTTAATCTCTTTTTTCAAGCACATATCATGAGGCCCGCCCTTGTCGTTGTGGACATGCAGAAGGACTTCTGCTATCCTGACGGAAAGCTATTCGGTGGAGAGCACCTCTCAGGCATCTTCGAGCCAACTGCTAAAGCCGTCAGAGAGGCGAGAAAGAAGATGCCGGTGATTTTCACCCAGGACTGGCACAGAAAGGACGATCCGGAATTCGATATATGGCCCGAGCACTGTCTTGCTGCAAGTGATGGGGCAGAGATAATAGATGAGCTTGAGGTGAGGGAAGAGGACTACATCGTCAGGAAGCGCAGGTATTCCGCTTTCTTCGGCACCGACCTTGATCTGACCCTCAGGGAGCTTGGCATTGAAAAGCTTTACATCACCGGGGTCCTGACGAACATCTGCGTCCTGCACACCGCGGGAGATGCCGTGCTTAGAGGCTACAAGGTTGCCGTAATAAGGGACTGCACCGCAGCACTGAATGACTACGATTATGAGTACGCTTTAAAGCACATGGAAAACGTTTTCAATGCGAGAATCATAACCTTGAGCGACTTCTTGCGAGGGTTGTGATGGCTGCGAAAGCTGCAGAGATGACGATCGAGTAGAACATGCTGACCTTCGCATAGTACAGCACGAGAAGCGCAAGGGCAAAGCTCATTATCGCTGTTCCCGCAATTGACGAGCGCTGGAGACTCGATGTCAGTGCTTTTTTCTCCCTTTCATCCATGCCCGATGTTTTTGTTCAGAGACATATAAACCTGTTCTTTTTTGCTCCGTTTACTGTTCACCTGCCGATCTCTTGCCTTTTTGGTACTCAAGCTGTGCCTTTTCTCGAATCTCGCGTTACAGAGTAGAAAACAGACACATGGCAGGATCGTTTGCCGGGTTAAATGGTGTTTAAAGGATGGGCAGCCTCAGCCTCTCCCCTCTCATCACGTCTCAGATCGCCCATCATTCATCATTGGCCTTCTGTTTCTACGCGGTTCAGGATTAATACCTTTTTGGAAGTGGCATGATGGGGGTATTTTTACCGATGGCTGCTTTTTGCTAAATTTTCTTTAGAAATTTCTGAAATTTTCTGAAGAAATATTAAATTCTGTCAGATTTGATTAAATATATTTAAATACTTCGGCGTCAGATTCCTGCCCGGTGATGTGGATGGACAGTGGAGATACTGCCTGGTTGCTGGTCTCAACGGCGATGGTTATGCTGATGGTACCGGGAGTCGGGCTTTTCTATGCAGGAATGGTGAGGAGGAAGAACGCGGTTTCTATGCTCTCCCTTTCGTTCATAGCTCTTGCAGCGGTGAGCGTTCAGTGGGTGCTGCTTGGATACACCCTGTCCTTCGGCAACGACGTCGCAGGATTCATCGGTGACCTGAGTGCAGCCGGCCTCAGAGGCGTTTCCGGGGATGCGGGCAGCATACCTTCGCTGCTCTTCGTTGCATTTCAGCTGACCTTTGCTGCGGTAACTCTCGCCATACTGTCGAGTGGTGTGGCTGAAAGGATAAAGCTCAGCTCGTTCATGGTTTTTGGAGTGCTGTGGACGACCCTCGTCTACGATCCACTCGCCCACTGGGTGTGGGGTGGAGGGTGGCTCGCAGAGCTTGGAGCTTTAGACTTCGCCGGAGGAACCGTGGTGCACATAAGCTCCGGATTCTCGGCGTTAGCTCTCGCCTTCGTGATTGGCAGGAGGCTCGGCTATGAGGAGCACAGCATGACCCCCCACAGCATACCGATGACAATGCTCGGAACTGCACTGCTCTGGTTCGGCTGGTTCGGATTCAATGCCGGAAGTGCTTTATCTGCTGGAGAAAGTGCAGCGAACGCATTGCTTGTAACGAACACCGCTGCAGCAGCAGGAGCGATCGCATGGCTCGTTGCGAGCTGGCTTCACGACAAGCCAAGTGGCCTCGGAATGGTGAGCGGTGCTATAGCCGGTCTTGTCGCTATAACTCCCGCTGCGGGGTATGTGGATTCCCTATCAGCAATTGCCATTGGTGCAGCGGCAGGAGTTCTCTGCTATGGAGCGATGCTCTTCAGGGTGAGTAGAAGGTGGGATGAGAGCCTTGATGCGTGGGCGGTACACGGAATCGGCGGGCTGTGGGGCGCTCTGGCAACGGGGATCTTTGCCATGGAAAGCGTTGGAGGGTACAGCGGACTGCTTTACGGCAACGTTGAGCAGTTTGCTGCACAGGTGGTGGCATCCCTTGCAGCGATAGCCTACGCCTTCGGAGTGACGCTCGTACTTGCAAAGGCTGTAGATGCGGTGATGGGACTCAGGGTTACGGAAGAGGAGGAGTACGTCGGGCTTGACGTATCCCAGCACGGGGAGAGGGCATACGCGTGAGGTGGTAGCATGAAGATGGTTGTGGCTATAATCAGGCCTGAGAGGGTCGAACAGGTGATGGACTCACTCGAGGATGCAGGCTTTGTTGCCCTCACAGTTACCGAGGTGAAGGGAAGAGGGGAGCAGAAGGGAATACAGCTCCAGTTTCGCGGAAGGACTGTTGAGGTGGACATGCTTGAGAAGGTGAAGCTTGAAGTGGTTGTAGAAGATGAAGAGGTTCAGAGGGCTGTTGATGCAATAATTGCCGGAGCGAGAACGGGAAAAATCGGGGATGGAAGGGTTTTCATCCTGCCGGTGGAGAAATCGGTGAGGATAAGGACCGGGGAGGTCATTCAGTAAGCTCTGCCCACTTGTCCTCGCTCTCGTAAACCCTGACCCTGACAACGTTCAGGCCCTTATTTTTTAATTTTCTGAAAATTTCGGTGCAGATGTTCTCGGACGTCGGAATATCGATTATCTCGTTGAGTATCCTGTGGTCGAACTCGCTCAGCACTTCCCTGAGGTGTTTTTTCAGGTCGTAAAAGTCCATCACCATCCCGTTTTCCCGGACATCGCCTTCAATCTCCACTTCGACCCTGAAGTTGTGTCCGTGCAGCCTTCCGCACCTCTCATGCCCCGGAATCGAGTGGGCTGCGCTGAACCTCTCGCTAACACCAATTCTCATTTACCTCACCCCCAGGTATTTGTGAACCTGCGGAATCACCCTCGTGTCGGCAAGCTCCAGCATCTTTTCCTGGAGTTTTAAAATGTTTCTCACGTCAGAGCCAAACACGGGCTGGAGGACGAAGCATCTGACACAGTCCGCGATGCCCTCGGCTCTTGCCAGCACATCCTCGACGTCGAACCGCTCCGGCAGAACGATCTTGGCGAAGGTGACCCTGCTCTCAGAATCCCTCAGTATCCTGAATGACTTCACGGTGTTTTCGTAGATCTCCTCATAACCGGCCTTCAACGCCTCCCTGACCTTCAGGTCTCCCGCAATTATGTCGAAATGCTTCAGCTTTCTGGCCTCCTCTGGCAGAGACATGTTGGACTCGAGGTAGAACGCTCTCGTCTTTTCCAGTCCTGCTATGAAGTTCGCGTAGAGCAAAGGCTCCCCACCCGTAAACGAGACGGAGTGTATGTTTTTCGAGGAGTCCACAACGTTCTGAATGTAATCCAAGCTCACGGGGTTTTCGAGCTCCCTGCTGTTCGCATAGTCCATGCACCTCTCTGAGTACCGGGTGTCGCAGTAGTAGCAGTTGAGGTTGCAGCCCGAGAACCTGATGAAAAGCTGCCTCACTCCGCAGAATATGCCCTCTCCCTGAACGGAGTAGAAGATCTCGCTAATGTTTGCCCTCATGCTCTCTCTTCTTTTCCTCGTAGGCCTTTACAGCCCTCTTCCACTCCTCATCACTCAGCAGCGGATCCCTTGCACCGTTCAGCAGGAACGCCTCAGTCCTTTCCAGACACGTCCCGCACTCGAGGCATGGTCTTTCCCCGCCCTCGTAGCAGCTCCAGGTTAGCTCGTATGGAACTCCAAGCTTCAGCCCGAGCCCGACTATCTCGTCTTTCGTCATGTCCACGAAGGGGGCTTTAATCTCAACGGGCGTCCAGAGGTTGGCAAGATAGACGGCCGTGTCCAAAGCTTTAACGAACTCCTTCCTGCAGTCGGGGTAGATGCTGTAGTCGCTCTTGTGGGCGGCATAGTAAACCTCCCCTGCCCCAATTTTAACCGCGTAGCCTGCAGCGATGGAAAGCATTATCATGTTCCTGTTGGGGACTATCGTCCTCTTCTGCACATCCTCGCTGTAGAATGCCTTTGGAACCTCGCCATCTCCGGTCAAAGCTCCAGAAGAGATGAGCTCGTGAATTGCTGAGATGTCCACGACCCTGTGCGTTACCCTGCCTCTCTCCGTAGCTTTCTCTGCTATCAGCCTCGCGTGCTCTATCTCTCTTGAATGCTTCTGCCCGTAGTTGAATGTGAGAGCGTGAACCTCATAGCCCCTATCGAGGAGCCAGTAGAGGAGCGTCGAGCTGTCCACTCCTCCGCTGAGTATGAGGACTGCCCTGTTTGTGGCGCTCATCTCTCATCACCCGCTTTGTGTGATATTGCCCTGCTCATTTCAAACACCGTGCCGGATTCTGAACCTCTCAGCTGAATGCCGGCAGGGTATTTAATGGCTGTGTGCTCTGAAAAGTTTTCGTTCCAAATTGTGAAACATTCTGGTAAAAATTTTTCATCAAAGTGTTTTTTACTTTTCAAGCAGGCAAAAAAGTTTTATTTTTGTGAAATAATGACTCATCAATGCGTTTGAAGGTGAACCTTGCTCCCTTGGAGCGAAGGTCTGTCATAGATTTGAACCACCATTACCACCTCGCCTCTGCAATTTACAGGGCGATTGAGAGAGCGGACCCATCGCTATCCCTTGAACTCCACCGGCCAGGAATTCCCAAGCTGTTCACCTTCAGCAAGCTCATGATTCCGGGGAGAAGATTCAGGATCGAGGGCGAAAAGATGGTCGTTTACGGTGACAGTGCTCATTTCTTCTTCTCCACGATGAGGAATGAAATCGCCGAGAGGCTAGTCGAGGGCCTGCTTTCAAAACCTGAGATCGAGATATCGGGTGCCAGGTTTCTCGTCTCTGAGGTCAGAGTTATGCGGGAGAAGAAAATTGGAAGCAGGGAGCGCTTCGTAACACTTAGCCCGATAAACGTTTCCAGATACGCAGGAGAAAACGGAAACGGGAGGGTGATCGACCTCTATCCCAAAGATGTCGAGTTTTACGAAATAATCAGGCAGAATCTGGTGAAGAAGTACATGGCTCATTACCGGAAAACACCGGAGAACGTTGATCTGGAGATAAAGCCCCTGAGCGTCAAGGCCAAGAGGATCAGAATAAAGAACACCTACCACAGATGCGTCGAGATGGTTTTCGAGGCCAGGGGGAGTAAAGAGCTGCTGGAGGTTGGATACAAGGCCGGTTTTGGCGCGAAAAATTCGATGGGGCTCGGGATGGTGAAGGTGGTATGAGTGACATTGATTTATCTGAAAATCATTTCGAAGAAAAAAGGAGAGAAAATGGTATGGAATTTTACTGGACAGGGCACCCTTTTGTGGATGCAGGATTAGCTGCGATTCTACTAATTGCTGGAAAAAGCAAACCTGAAGAGCTTCAAAAAGAAGATGTTTCAAAGGCTGTAGACTTTGCTGCAGAACTTTATGCAACGAAAGATTGGAGTTCAAGCTATCTTCATGGCATGATATTTCCAAATAGTGGGATAGTAATGTCCAATCCAAGCATGTCTAAGAAACGATCTCCAGAGAACATAGCTCAGAATTTATGGAGCATCTTGGAGAAAACCAATGCCACAAATCCGGACTCCCCGACATGCATTATATGTGGTAGAAAACCTGCATACACAGGTAAAGAAATCTACCTTTCAGTTTTTCCTTTGCTGGGGACTGGTGGGGTTACGAACTATTTCCATTCAGCAAATCCTAAAGGAGCAGACATCTGTGCACATTGTATATTTTTAACCCAATTTCTACCTCTAGTGTCTTACAGACTTTCAAGAGTGTTGGTAATTCATGCGTATCCTTACGAACTTATGCTTGAACTTTCAAAAGGTGCACTTGATGAGATTAAAAAAAGCAAACTTGCATCGCAAGCAAAAGGGTTCAGAATACCAGAGAACTTTCTTTTCCATCTGATAGGTGAAATTACCAGAAAAGTTGAGAGGGATGAGTTCTGGGAAAACGCATCGGTTACTTTGTACTATTTCATATGCAATCTCCAAAACCAAGTCTTAGACATCATCAATGTGCCCAATCCTATACTAAGATTTGTGGCTTACGCAAATAAAGTGGACTATGTTGGCTGGAGGCGTATAGTTGCAATGGGATGGAAAGGCAAACCAAGCGAGGCTGAAATCGAAAACTTTGAACGAGAGAGGCGGAATGCTGTTTACTCAAGACTTTTGAACTATGAAAGTATATTACCGTACTTCTATAATTTAAAGGAAAGAAAAGTAAATGCAAGCTGGAATCTTTTGGCTTTTTACTGTAAGGAGGTGGCGGGTTTGGATAAGGAGGCTCTGGAGTTTATTAAAAGTGTTGGAGATAGAATTGTGGAATCAATAGAAAGGCTACCAAATCATAAGCTTGACGATGAGGTAAGAAGCTTGGAGCGAGCCGAAAAGCTACATCAATTCGAGGCATTTTTCATTCGTATCGAAAAGGTCAGGCAAAATCTAGGAATAGAGAAGCCTTTGATGACTTTTGATGAATTCACAAAAATACTCACTGCTTACGGAGAGGATGTAAATGTTTCTTGGAAAACTGTAAGGAATCTCTTGTTGTTCCGCATTTATGAGAAGCTTCATGACAGGCTTATAAAATCTGATAAGTCGTCGGAAATTAGCGAAGTTTTAGAAGAAAATGAGTATGCAATATTTGGAGGTGAGGGTGAATGAGATTTGCTGCTGGAATGATATTGGTGGATGCATCGCATTCGGCTTTGAACATGCTTGGAATAGACGAAACTACGCCTGAAAGAACTGTTACAAGGGTTAAGAAATTAAGAAAAGGTAGCCTGTCATACCCGTATGTTTCGCCGCAGGCTTGGCGTTATTGGTGGAGAAAAACGCTTGCAGAGCATTTTGAGTGGAATTTGTCTCCAATGTTCAGAGAGGAAAAACAGGTTTTCACAGCTGCTAATCCGATCGAATACCCCGATGATGATGTTTTTGGATACATGAGGGCAATCAAGAAAGGTAACGTGAACATCACGGTTACGAGAATGTCGCCTCTCAAAAACAGTCCTTTAATTTCTTTACTCCCAGACAGAAGCTCGGTCACACCTGATGAAGGTTACGCATCAAGGCATGAGGGAGATCCAGTCCCTTATACGCAGGAATTCTATTCAACCGTGCTGAAAGGAGTTTTCTCGTTAGATCTGGATTTCGTTGGCAGATTTACAATTATTGACAAAGCAGGATTTAAAAACTTGTTAAGCAAAGATGAAATCTCAAAATTGCCGAAGAGTTTAAGTGATGTCAAAAGTGAATACGAGTCAATTCTACAGAAAGCAAGGGAAATGAATGCACAGATTGACGATAGAGAGATTTTTATGCCAAAAGAAATCAGAAAGAAACGAGCAAGCGAGGTGATCAAAGCCCTTCGTTATATTTTCGGTGGTGCAAAGCAGACCCAGTATCTCACCGATATAACACCGAAGTTCATCATCTTGGCAATGTTTGATGGGGGAATAAACCCCTTTGTAAGCGACATAGTGTACGAGGATAGAGGAGAGATAAGGTTTGACTCTGAAGCCTTGATCTCAAGAATTCTCGAGTTCAAAGAAATCATCAATCCAAGAAAACTTTTCATTGGTAAAGACAAGGGATTCATGAGAGGATGGAAAGATGAATTAGAGAAAGTCAAAGATTCTCTTACTGAAAATGGTGTCGAAGTCGCAGTCACAACTGTTGGAGATGCAATAGTAAAGTTTGCTGAAGAAATTGAAGCTTACTATGATTGAACTATGATGCGAGTAAAAATAAAAAGCTGGACTGCAAGCTTTAGGTATCCCACGTTCCAATCAGGTTATCAACCTACATTACCTGTTCCTCCGCTTTCAACAATTCAGGGCATATTATCAGCGGCAAGAGGCGAAATAGTGTCTTTCAAAGAAATTCCATTCGTTGGATATGTTTTCATGAGTGAAGGTAAAGGAATTGATCTAGAAAGAATTTATGCTTTAGGAAAAACTGAAACAGATGTGATGAGGCGAGAAGTGTTGTTCGATAACACACTATATCTTTATCTACCTGACGAGTGGAAAAAATACTTCAAAAAGCCGAGATTCCAATTATTGCTCGGGCGTTCTAGTGATATAGCCACAGTAGAGAAAATAGAAAATGTTGAACTTGAAGAAAGGGTAAACATTCCTGTTGGAGGAACAATTGTTCCAGTGGTTTCGGGTTTACCAGGCTTGGTTCACGCACTTCCAGTGGAATTTGATTACCCAACAATTCCGAGAAGAGCAAAAACAGTAAAACCATTTACAATTTTGCCTTTTCCCAGAAATGCTGCACAAAGAAGGCGACAAACGTATAGTGGTAAACTACTTTATGACCTTGAAATAGACATCGGAGTATGGTTCTATGAAGGTCTGCATGGCGAAGTTTAAGCCCAATGATTTCCTTGAGTGCCACATCAACAATGCTCTTAATGTGATGAAGAGTATAAAAAATGCATTTCCATGGATTTCCGAGACACACAAAAATTTCTGGGAGCTTCTTTTTTATTCCATCCTTTTGCATGATCTTGGAAAGTGTTCGATGGGTTTCCAGAGGGCTGGAGCAAAAGGAGAGATCTGGGGATACAGGCATGAAATTCTCTCAACATCATTTACTCAGTTTTTGGATTGTGCAGAGGAAGAAAAAAATTTAATTGCTCTTGCAATTTTGACCCACCACAAATACTTAAGCGATCCAAACCTCCCAATACCGACTGAAATCGAAGAATTTACGTGGATGGCTTATCTTGAGAGAATTGATGAACTTCTTGAAAATTCTGACTATGTTGAAGAAGTTTTCATGCCAAAAATACCATACTGGGAGATGTATGTTTTTGGAAAGAATATCGGGAAATTTAAACTTTCTAATGGCTGGAAAGAGCTGATTAAAGAATATGATTTTGATGGGTTGCTAAATTGGTATGACCGAAATTGGGAAAAATACAGAGGAGCGCTAATTTTTCTCAAAGGTCTACTGAATGCGTGCGACCATCTTTCATCTGCAGGTGAGAATTCGGTAAAATTTCTTCCACCTATAGCCGAGGTTATTGCGTTCAAAATCCCAAGAAAAGAGTGGAGGCCTTTGCAGAAACAGGCAAATAAAATTAAAGGAAATCTCTTAATCCGAGCACCTACTGGTTACGGAAAGACTGAGACTGCTCTTTTGTGGGCAGACATTAATGGCTATTCAACCAAAAACGGAATTTCTAACAGAGTATTTTATGTGTTACCGTATAAAGCAAGCGTTAATGCAATGCATGAAAGGATGCTGGAATATTTTAAGAGCCCGGAATTAGTTGGTGTTTTGCACAGTTCGTCATCCTATTACCTTTACGCTTCAAATTTTGAATATAAGCGTCTTTCAAGCCTTTATCAAAAAATATTCACGCCTTTAAAGGTAACAACACCATTCCAAATAATGAAAGCATTTTTTGGTGTTGGGTTCTTCGAAATGGCGTTATGCGAGCTAAAAAATGCTTTACTAATATTTGATGAGATTCACGCCTACGAACCGAACATTCTGGGAATAATCCTTGCAATGCTCGAGGTTCTCAAAGAATATAATACGAAAGTTCTGGTTATGACGGCAACCATGCCAGACTTCATTGAGGAGTTTTTTATTGAACTGCTAAATCCAGAAAAGCCGGAGATTTCCGGCGAAGAGGTAGATAGGTTCACGAGACATCGTGTTAAGATTGTTAGAGGAAATATAAAAGAGAATATTCAAGATTTTGCAGAGAAATTCAAAAAGAGAGGTCTTACACCTGCATTAATTGCATGCAACACTGTAGATAGAGCAATTGATGTATATAAGCAACTTAAAAGCCTTGGTTATCGTGTAATGCTTCTTCACAGCAGGTTTACTTATGGGGACAGGGAAGAACTTGAAAGAAAATTGAGAGGGAATCTAAACAGTTATGATTTCGTCGTTGCAACACAAGTTGTGGAAGTATCGCTGGACATAAGTTTCCAGACAATTTTGACAGAACCTGCACCCATTGATGCACTTATTCAACGGTTTGGAAGAGTAAACAGGCAAGGATGGAAAGAAGGGGAGATATCTGACGTCTATATTTTGACTGAAGGCTCTGAAAACGATGCTAGAGTTTACAAACAATACGAAGTTGTAAAAGAAAGCGTCAAGCTTCTAAGGGATCTGGATGGGCAGGAGTTTAAGGAGTCGCTTATCCCTGACTTGGTAAGCAAAGGATACTCTAAAGTTAGAAATGAGCTTGTAAGGGAGATAGAAAAGTATAAACGGACTGCTCTGGAACTTTTTGAGGAACTGCAACCACTGAAAAAGAGTGGAAATGAAGAACAGTTTTACAAAATGTTTCAGGGGTTAGAGATTGTTCCAATCAGGTTTGCAGATAAAGTTATTAAACTAATTGAGAATGGGAAAGGAATTGAAGTTTATCGCTATCTGGTTCCTATTCCTCACTGGAAATTCTTCACTTTGCAAAATAAATTTGGAGAAGTGTTTAGTTATGACCGAAACCACAGAATACTCATTGCTAATCTGAGGTACACTCCTGAGACTGGGCTTGTAGATGAGGTTGATAATGAAATTGATATTGTTTGAGGTGGATCTGGAAGATATGACAAGAATATCCAAAGAACTGAGAAAAGAGCGAGAACTGAGCTTTTACGGTGCTGAGGACTTCATACCGCTTGAAGAGTACACCGCTGAAGAGGCATTACGGGCTATAAATTACGCAAAATTCGTGGTAGACGTAGTGAGAAAAGCATACGGCGTGAAATAGACGAAAATTTCTGGGAGCTTTTTCTATTCCATTCTCTTGCACGATCTCGATAAAAACCTGCAGGCAGGACATCCTCGCCTTATGGTATGTTTGCAATCAGATTAAGCAAAAAAGGCAGGTGAAATCCCAAAAGAAATAAAAAAGCTGAAAGTTAAATTCGGAGATTTGGTTATTCTGGGGGGCGATATTTCAGAATTCATATTGGAGTTAGGGGAATATAATATGGCTGAATTGAAATTCCAGCCCAAGAGCGGTTTGTTGAGATTGATTTGGGAGTAAATTATGTGGGCCGATACGGAATAATACAATTGAGGGGTCTCTGAACATGAATCAACCTCTGGTTTTTGATTTTAGATACGAAAACTCGGTCATAACTCGCCTATGTGTCTCACGAAATCCAGATTTACTTTCTTTATCAGCTTCTCATCTGCAGTGAAAAGCCTTGCTTTTTGCTCCTCGGCAAGAGCAACGTACGCAGCATCGTATACTGTTATGTTTTTCTCCATCGCAATTTCTGCAGTTTTTTCGGCTAGATTTTTCGTTAGCGGAAACAGCCTGAAACCGTAAAGAGCCAGGGCTCTGGCTATGAGAACAATCTCTTCATTGCTGAAAAGGCCGGTATACTTCAGGGCATTCAGGACTTCGTAGGGCATCAGCTCCGGAGAAAGAATCTCGACACTCCCGTTAATGAATTCGTCTCTCAGTTTTCTTGCATTATCTGAATAAATCTCGTCAACGAACCACTTGACGATTACGCTCGCGTCAGCCACCACCTTATCCATACCTGCTTTCCCTCCACTCTCTGATTATTGATGTGGTATCTTTGACAGATTCTTTCCTGACCTTCTCGTTTATCAAAAGAGCTTCGGCAACATTCCTGCTCTCAAGCCTCTCGATAACTCTGGTTAGTTCGGCCCTTATCACCTCGCTCCAGTTAATGTGCCTGTGCTTATCCATCTGTTTCTTCAATCTGTCATCTATTCTTACACTTATTACTGCCATGTCTGTATTACTGTATTACAAGTATATCTATTTTGTTGTTGGTACTGAGAAAGCGGGGAAGAAGATCCTCAAATCCAAAACAATCCCTTGAGAATCGCTCTGGAGAGACTGGGGGGCTGAAGTATATTTCCGGAAGCTGCTGGATCGTTATTGCTTCTCCTTCAAAATCTCCGTTAACTTATTACCCTTCTCAATCGCTTTTAGCTTGTCTTCGTAGCTCTCGTGGTAGCTGATTCTGTGCTTTACATCATTCCACATCTTTCTCCAGTGGTAGAAGTATTCAGAAATCTCAAGCTCGTCTCCAAACAGAACGATGTAATCGCTCATAACCGACGCTTTTACCTTGATCGGGAGTAGCTCAAAAACTCTTAAATCATAAATTGGCCTGGCAATGCTGAAAAGCCTCTTTTGAATGGAAATGTTCTCTTTCCGGTCTCTGATTTCGGTAATCACTGCAATATCAATGTCTGAACCTTTCCTGAACTCCCCCGTAACGTAGGATCCGAAGATAACTGCCTTGTATTCTGAAATGGCTTTCAGGTCTTTCCTGATCTCTTCAAAGCTCGGCTTTTTCCAGGACATCCTCCACCCTCTTTATAAACTTCGTCAGAATTTCCTTGACCTCTTCGACTGAGCTGAGGACGAGTTCTTTGTCCACCCTGTTGTATCTGTGTACGAGCCAGTTTCTCAAACCGTTGCACATTTTCAGGTTCTCAGCAAGCTCTCCATCAAGCACACCAATTTCCTGAAGAATCTCTATGTTTCCGTAATCGTCCTCCACTCTTTTTCCAAAATCTTTTACGAGCATTGCGGAGATGTCCATGGCAGATTCTATTGCTGTCAGAAGATTGTAAAACGTCCCGCTGACCTCTATTGGTCGTTCCGGGTTTGGCGGAATCTCATTGATTGCCTCGATGATGTATTCGATTTTTTCCCTGTATCTCTCTTTTCTCATACGGATTTTATTTTGTCTAAGATAGTTTTATGCTTTACTGCGTTTGAAGTGATTCGTGGCAAAAACATTAACTCAGATTACCTCATCAACGCTGCTCTTCTCCACCCCGATGACCTCCCTCTTCATGGCATCAGCACTCCTCAGCCTGTATATCACCACCATGTCCTCCTCTTCATCTATTATTCTCCTCAGCCCCATCCTTATCTCCTCGAGGTCTGCCGGGGTAACCTCTCCCTCGAAGAGCGAGTTCTGAACCCAGTTCAAATGCTGTCTCAGAAACTTCTTCACCCTGTTCACCCGCTCCACGTTCACGTCGTAGGCTATGATCACGTACATTTCACCACCACATCACGAACGGCCTGTATTTCTCAGCATTAAGCACGTGCTTCACGAGCTTGTAGCACTCCAGCCTTATCAGTCTCTGGTAGGAAACGCTCCTCTTCAGCTTCCTGTGCTTCACTGTCTTTTCGAGCCTCTCGTTGAACGCTTTGACGAACTTCCTTCTGCCGTTCTCGTTCAGCAGGACTCCGTTGAAGCGGTCGTCGAAGTCTCCTTCCGTCACAACTTTTCTGTTGACGAGGTTGAATATCAGCCTGTCCACTATCACGGGTTTGAACAGCTCCGCTATATCTAAAGCGAGACTGAACCTCCTTTCCATGGGTTCGTGCAGGAAGCTTATCGCCGGGTGAAGCTGTGTGTGGTAGATCTCGGAAATAACGGCAGAATAGAGCAGCGAGTTTCCAAAGCTGATCATCGCGTTCACCTCGTTCTCCGGAGGCTGCCTGCTCCTTCTCTCGAATTTCATTTCCTGCAGGATGGAGTCGAACTTCGAGTAGTAGGCGTTCCTTGCTACGGCCTCTGCACCCATAACCTCGTCGATTCTCCCAGCGTCGGCAAGGGCCTGCAGTGCTGAGATAACCTCGCTATCATCTTCTCCGCTCTTCCTCAGCACCCTCGCCATGTTCATGATGCTCCCCTCAACGAAAGCCTTGGCTAAGTAGAGCCTTTTGTCGTGGTCGAGGTAGTGCTCCGCCTGCCTTATCACGACCTCTCCTGAAACGAGGCCTTCCCGTGGGTAGAACGACCCCTCGTAGAGGCCGTACCTGTTGAAGAAGTGGACGCATATTCCCTCCCTTGCCAGATACGAGAGCGCTTTTGACGTGACGGTCAGGGATCCCAGGGCGTAGATGGCGTATATTGCATTTACCGGTATTGGCCTCCTGTCCTCGCCACTCTCGAAGTAGAGCGTGTTTTCTTTCCGCTTGAGCCTGCCATCCGAAACGATGTAGAAGTTCCTCCTTTTCATCTCCACCCCTCACGTGAAGCAGAACTCAAAATAGGCGCATTTCCTGCAGTGAGGTTTGTAATCCGGTTCGGGCATTTCGCCCTCGACAATGCCGGGAATTTCCTTAAGCACGTTTTCAATCTCCTTCACCGCATCTTCATTCAGGATGACCTCCTCACTCCTCCTTTGCTTTGGAAAGCTCAGCCTTCCAACAGCTTTTATTCCAAACCTCGACAGGTAGTAGAGGTAGTAGAGGAGCTGGTAGTAGCTGGCCTTCTCGAATGCCCTGCTCTTCTTCACCTCCCGTATCTCAATCACGTCACCCCTCCTTACGGCATCAATCGCTATCGGACCAATCCTGACCTCCTTCTCGTCTCTGTCGAAAACACTCCTGTGTATGAGCTTTCCCAGTCTCACCGCATCGCTCTCCCTTTCCATGCTCACGTTGTGGCTGAAGAGCCAGAGCTTTGTTTTGCAGACGAAGTAGTAGTTCACCTGCACGCCTCTGATGTACATTTCATCAATCATTTAATCAGAATGGTTTTTGAAAAATAAAAGACTTTTCAAAGTGGAAGTATTAAGTGTAATCTGCTGATTTGTTGATGGTGTATAATTTATTTTTTCAGTTCGGTATGCACCTCTTCCCCGTGGCTTCTTCCCCTTTTTCAGTTTAACCCGTTTAAATTTCTTCAGTTCAGGAACGGGGACGTCTGGAGACGTCGCACATCATATTATCAGCTATTTTTATAGCAAAAACTTTTAATTTTCACTTCCTTCTTTTAAGAAATAAAGCCAGTTTATTTTTATTCTCCCACTCCTCCCTGACAGATTTCCTAAAATTCAGTAAAAAGCTCATAAAAAATCCAGAATCCAAAAACAAACCCCAGGATAAAAGTCGCACAACGTTATAAATAACCCGCATCACCGGAGTTTCGCTGCAGTATTTAAACGAAAGAAGCGGGAAGAAAGCTTTTTAAATGAATCTGAGGGAATATTAACGGAGGTTGAAATCAGACCTTTAAGGGATTGAAAGCCTCTTTATAGTTCATGCATGCTGTTATTATTGCCTTGTTGAAATCAGACCTTTAAGGGATTGAAAGCAATAACTATGTTAGAGTTACCTCCAATTAAGATTGGTGTTGAAATCAGACCTTTAAGGGATTGAAAGCTTTGAGCATGTCCCAATACTTTTTGTCTATCTCATAGTTGAAATCAGACCTTTAAGGGATTGAAAGGTGCAGTGTTCTGGGTAACTGTTGCAGCTTGCTGCTGCGTTGAAATCAGACCTTTAAGGGATTGAAAGATTCGAGCGAGCTGAACATCGCATACGGGAATCCGAGTGTTGAAATCAGACCTTTAAGGGATTGAAAGATGAGATCAACATGGACTTCTTGAACCCCTCTAAGGGTTGAAATCAGACCTTTAAGGGATTGAAAGTATCTCAGTTTACAACTATATAACTAACGAGGAAAGGTTGAAATCAGACCTTTAAGGGATTGAAAGTAAAGATGACTGCAAGTATGCTATAGAACCGGATGGGTTGAAATCAGACCTTTAAGGGATTGAAAGGATGATCTCGGCACCTTAATTCATGCTCCTCCACTTGCTGAGTTGAAATCAGACCTTTAAGGGATTGAAAGAATTCTATAAGCGTCGTTTTTAGCTGATAGATTTTTTGTTGAAATCAGACCTTTAAGGGATTGAAAGATGTAGGTTTGTATTTGCTGTTTAAGCCAATCCCCAGCGTTGAAATCAGACCTTTAAGGGATTGAAAGCCAGAAAAGCATATTCGGGGCTTATGCGGTAAACATGTTGAAATCAGACCTTTAAGGGATTGAAAGAACACATCATTAGATTTGGGTTTGGAGACTCCTTCGAAGTTGAAATCAGACCTTTAAGGGATTGAAAGCATTACACTCTTGACCCAACCAGTAGCATAAGTATATCGTTGAAATCAGACCTTGAAGGGATTGAAAGGCAATCGCTTTCAGGTAAACCATGGAAACCTCGCTGAAAACGATAGCATTTGAATGCAGTCTGTATTTACTCCTCAGCTCGGACAAATCCAGCTTTCCTTCAAGATGGTTGATAATGACGTTGCTGTCAACAAAAGCCTTCAAATCCCCCATTCCTCGTCTACCTCTTCGAGCAGCTTCT
This sequence comes from Geoglobus acetivorans, assembly GCF_000789255.1. NCBI lineage: Archaea > Methanobacteriati > Methanobacteriota > Archaeoglobi > Archaeoglobales > Archaeoglobaceae > Geoglobus > Geoglobus acetivorans. The sequence continues at coordinate 1,353,847 of NZ_CP009552.1, read as the reverse complement.
CAAGATTTCTGCCCCTGAACTTTCCATGAAGCTTTTTCAGGTTGTACTCAAGCATAATTTCTCTTTCAAGCCTCTCGACTACCCTGTTCAAATCCACCTGCTTCAGGACCTCATCTGGGATTTTGAGCTTGACAGTTATCTCGCTCATGTATGGCACCTTCACAGATTATTTGCGCGCAATCTATTTAAGGATTCTCTGCCCTTGAATAGGCCTGTCCGCTTAACACAAACTCCACCTCGGTTTACTGCAATACAGAACAAACACTCTGCAGAACAAGTTCCAGTTCACTACAGGATTTAGCTGTAATCAAACAGAGAAAAATCCCAATTCTCTGTTTGAAAGAAGAAAACACAGATTCAACCCTAATCCACTTCCCGAAAGGTTTGATGCTCAAACTCCAAATTGAGATTTTTCAGAGCCTCGAGCAACAGGGAGTTTTATCGACCACAGGTTAATCCAAGAAGATTATTCGAATCTTGGGTATGTAATATGGTAAGTTTAGATACCTGTTTGTAACTATCGAGGAAGGTTTTTAGCAAGTTAGTTAAGTGCACAGTTAAACATTCTCAAACGTTGGAGGGGTTGAAAGAGGTGAGGCTAAAAGCATCACATGCACCCGGTAACTTAAAATAGCTACCACTGTCTTTAAGCTCAGATGCCTCTCACGTTTGTTGGTCTCGGCCTGTGTGATGAAAGGGACATCACGCTGAAAGGGCTTGAAGCAGTCAGGAATGCTGACAGGGTTTACGTGGAGTTCTACACTTCAAGGCTGTCGACATCTCTGGAGACACTTGAGAGGACTTTTGGCAGGGAAATTGAGCTTCTGGAAAGGAGGCACCTCGAAGAGGAGAGCGCTAAGCTCATTGACGAGGCAAGAGAAAGGGTTGTGGTCGTGCTCGTTCCGGGAGACCCGATGATTGCAACGACGCATTCGAGCGTGGTTTTCGAGGCCAAGAAAAAGGGCGTGGAGGTGAGGATAATTCACAACGCCAGCATAGTTTCAGCGATTGCCGGGGTTACAGGATTGCACATTTACAGATTCGGAAAAATCGCGACGGTGAGCTACCCTTACAGAAATACGGTCTCGAGAACACCTCTTGACGTGATAAAGCAGAACCTCTCAATAAATGCGCACACGTTACTTCTGCTCGATCTGAACCCCGAGCCCATGACGATTGAGTATGCGGTAGAGCTTCTTGAGAGGATAGACGATGGCACCCTCGACCATTTCGCGGTTGGAGTTGCGAGGGTCGGGTCTGATGACAGTCTCGCCGTATGCGACAAATTCTACAGGCTCAGGGATCACGACTTTGGAAAACCGCTTCACTCCATAGTTGTTCTTGCCAGGACAATTCACATAACTGAATATGAATTCCTCAGGGAGTTTGCCAATGCCCCGGCATCTCTTGAGAGTCTCGTGGAGTGAAGATGTAGAATCTCGCAGATCTGTAATTTACAAGTCTTCCCCCTTCAACAATTTCGTTTTTGAGGGGCAGAATTATCACATCGCACTTCAGGGCACTTCCAAGCCTGAGAATACACGCCTGGATTTCATACGGTGGTCTGATGGAGTAAATGAGCTCCACACCCTCATACTTCGATAAATCCGGGTTGCACACATCATCGGCAATCACATCATCTGCGGTTTTTTTCAGGTCTGTTTTTACCACCTGTATCCCGCTCTCCTCCAGCCTTCTTGAAATTGCGAAGTGGTTTCCGATACCAACCTCTGCGACTTTTTTCACCCCCATCATCGCAATGTACTCGGCGAGATCTATCACAGTTCAGCTTATATATCAAATACATATAATGGCTTCTGTGTATTCAGTACTGATTCGCCCGTTTGAGGCGAGGGATTCGTCGGACATAATACGAATTGATGCTGAGTCATTCAACACCAGAAACCCCACCTATGATCTGTTCGTGTACCTTGCGTATGGCAGCGAGATTATTGTTGCGGACATGGGCAGCATGGTGGTGGGGTATGTTGTTCTCTCTTACAGGAATGAGGAAGCCAAAATCATGTCTATAGCAGTAAAGAAGGAGTTCAGGAGGAGAGGCATAGGAAAAATACTTCTCAGAGAAGCAATTCAAAGGGCAAAAAAGAGAGGCATGAGGAAAATCCTGCTTGAGGTCAGGGAGTCGAACACTCCTGCCCAGAACCTGTATAAAAAATTTGGTTTTGAGGTCGCTGGTTATCTTGAGTCGTATTACAGCGATGGAGAGGCAGCTTATCTAATGAACCTGGACCTCGACAAGGCTGATGACTTCTCTCAGTCTCGGGTTGGCGAGCAGATCTGAATGACTTCTCTCTCCCAGCATCTCATTAAGCCCCTTACACAGGAGAAATATCGCTTTTTTGTGGTCGTTTTTGCTTTTGTGGATGTGTACGGGCTGAACCCCCATGTCTTCGTACTCTTTGAAATAACCGTTGCTCAAACCGGCCTCTTCCAAAAATCTCTTAACATGAAACAGCGTCAGATGCAGAAATACAAGCTCTTCCTTGTGCATTCAGCACCACCATATTTTATCATCATCATAGGCTATAAAAGCTTTATTTATCATTAATAAGTCTGGGTTCGTATTTATACAAATGACGAGAAAAATAAGCTATGTGTTGAACTCAATTGGCATACGACAGTAAGCTTTTGGGAAGTTTTTAATAGCTCTTTACATCACCATATTGGAGATGAAGGTTCTGCTTAGCAGAAGAGAAACGGTTAAACTTCTCATACTTGCGGAACTAATGAGAAATCCGGAGTGCAATCAGAGGGACATTGCGAGGAAACTGAGCATCACCCCCCAGGCTGTTTCCGAGCACTTCAAGGAACTTGTATCTGAAGAGCTGATCAATGTAGTTCACAAGGGGTATTATGTCGTAACTGAAAAGGGGAAGGAGTGGCTCAACAGGAATCTGTTTGATCTTCACATGTTTACAGAAGACCTGATAAGCAAGATTTACTCCTCTTCTGTGCTTGCTCTTGCAAGGGAGGATATAGAGGAAGGAGATACTGTCGAGTACTGGTTTGAAGATGGGTTTGTGTATGTAAGAAAGAGTGAAACAGGTAACGGTGTTGCAACGGGAGATGCGGAGGAGGGAGAAGAGGTCCTGGTGAAGCCAACAGGTGCGTTCACGCCCCCTCAGAAAGGAGAGGTGGTGATATTCAAGGTTCCGATGGTGGAGAGGGGCGGTAGCAAAGCTGCTGATGTCGAACAGCTTGAAAAACTGATAATGGGAAAGAGAAGACATGTCGTCGTTGCCATGGGTCTGGAGGCACTTGTAACCTGCAGAAAGGCGGGAGTTGAACCGATATTTTTTGGGGCGAAGAATGTCTGCATCGAGGCATCGCATCACGGGAGTGGTGTTATCGCTGTGGTTACCGAGTCAGTGATGGAAGACCTCGTCAGGACCCTTATCGAAGAGGGCATATCTTTCGACATTGTAGATGGGTCGAAACAAAAGGATTAAAAATCCATCCGGATTAATGTCCGGGATTGCGGAGGTGGCAGTGATGTTAGTTAAGGCAGTCGAACTTCTGCTCACAGCAGAAATATTCAATAAGTATGATGCTCTTAGTGAGGACGATATCCCCAAGGAAATAAGAAAGATTCTTTACTCGAATGGGAGTATAAAGAGGCCCCTTGTTATAAAAGAATCCACTGTAAGGAATTATGCGGGTTACAATGAAAAGGAGCTGAAAAAGCTTCCCTTTGTGGATGTGAACGCTTTCAACAAGCAGATCAAGCTGACGTCTTTCGAAATTGCTGCAAGATGGATGGCCAAGAACGGAATTGAATTCATAAAGAGAAATCCGGTCCTTGCGTATTATTTCGAAAATTATGATTCGCTCAACATTTCTTATGCGGATGCGAGAAAGCACATACAGCCAAAGCACAGCGATGCAGAATGGCTAAAAGGAGTTATTGAAGAGCTTAGCAGAGATGAAGCGACTGCAGAAATGCTCAGTCTTGTCAGGATTCTCTCTCCGGAAGAAATAGATGATGATGTGAGTGACGTGGTCCTTGAAGACTATCAGATAAAGGAAATCCGGAAAATAGAAATTGCCATGGAAGAGCGGGAGTGGCTGAGAAAGGTCGGGCTGAAAGAGATTGGAAAACTTCTTTTCATCGGGCCGCCAGGTACCGGAAAGACAACAACTGCAAGGGCGCTGAGCAAAAAGCTCTTTCTTCCCCTTGTGGAGGTCAAGCTTTCGATGATCACAAGTCAGTTCCTCGGAGAGACATCAAAGAACATTGAAAAGGTTTTTGAGATTGCAAAGCGACTCTCTCCCTGCATACTCTTCATTGACGAGTTTGATTATGTGGCGAAGACGAGGACAAGCGATGAGCATGCGGCTGTTAAAAGAGCAGTAAACACTCTGCTGAAATCCATTGACGAAATAAATCTGGTAGAGGATGGAGTCCTGCTCATAGCTGCAACAAATCATCCAAGTTTGCTGGACGCTGCGGTGTGGAGGAGATTTGATAAGATCGTCGAGTTTCCGGAACCATCTGAAAATGTCAGAAAAAGGATCTTTGAAATCTCTCTCAGTAAAATTTCTGGAGATTACGATATTGAAAGGCTGGTCAGGGAGACCGATGGCTTTACAGGCTCTGAGGTCAAACTCATTGTTAGAGAAGCAGTGCTTTCGGCACTCCTGGAAGGGAGGAAGAGCCTAACAATGGATGACCTGCTGAAGGCGGTTGATGATGTGAAGGAGAGACTGAAGCTCAAGAACTCCTACTGATATGAAGCTGACGATACTTGGAACTGGAGACTCGCCGGGAACACCTGTCGTGGGCTGTCACTGCAAAACGTGCGAGAATGCGAGAAAGAATGGCTGGGAGAGGTTGAGGTTTTCTGTTTTAATTCAGAATGAAGGAAAAAATGTTCTGATAGATACCTCTCCGGACATGAGGAGGCAGCTTTTGAAGGCCAGTGTGGATTCCGTGGATGCGGTTATATGGACCCATGCCCATTACGATCACTTTGCCGGATTTGGAGATTTTTACAGGGTTCAGAGCGGTGTAAACGTTTACAGCAGTGGAGAGGTTCTTGAAGATGTTGGGAGGTTCATGTTTTTCATGAAATACCGGGAAAAGCAGGTTGAGCCTTACAGGAGCTTTAATCTGTTTGGCATGGAGATTGAGCTTGTGGATGTAACCCATCCGCCTTTGAGAAGGGCTCACGGTATTGTGATAAGATATGGAGGCAGCAAGATCGTAATCACCGGAGATACCAACTCAAACATACCCAAGGAAAGCCTGGAAAGGATGAGAAATCCAGACCTTCTTCTCATCGATGCCATCGCCCCCGAAGGATACAGACTCAGGAAGCACATGAATGCAGGGGAAGCTAAGGCCATGGCGAAAAAGCTCAACGCCAGAAAAACCCTGTTTGTGCATGTGGGACATTTTTATCCCGTAACCAACAGCTACCCTCTTGCAAGGGATTTTGAAACATTTGAGTTCAGAGGTGTGAGCCTTGAGGACTTCATATAATGGAATGGATATAGGAGGAGCCAACATTAAGGTTTATGACGGCAGTAGCAGGATCTACTACTTCCCGATGTGGCAGAAGTGGCAGGAACTCGGAGATTTTTTGAAAGGGTTGAATCTTAGGGGTAGAGTGGGAGTGGTCTTGACAGGTGAGCTTGCAGACTCGTTTTCAAGCAAGGCTGAAGGTGTTGTTTACATCACAAATGCTGTTAAGAATGCCTTTGAGGATGTCGTGTTTATTGACCTCGATGGAAACCTTAAAAGAAAAATCGACAATCCTGAAAATTTTGCTGCCAACAACTGGGTGGCAAGTGTGAGGTACCTCTCAGGAGAGTTTGACGATTTCATTTTTGCCGATATGGGGTCCACAACAACCGATCTGATTCCTGTAAGGGATGGAAGAATTCTTGCCGGTAAAACAGACTTTGAGAGGCTCAACAGAGAAGAGCTTCTTTATTTTGGGATGCTGAGGACGCCCTCATCTTTTCTGATAAAGAGAAACTGTTCATCGGAGTTTTTCTCGATAACCGCCGATGCGATGCTTGTTCTCGGGCTTATTGACGGGACTGCTTACTCGTGCGAAACACCGGATGGGCGGGGCAAAAGCTCCGCAGAATGCATGCAGAGGCTTGCAAGACAGGTATGTGCGGATCTGCATGAGGTTGGGGAAGATTACGTTATGGAGCTTGCGGGAGAAATTAAAGATGAAATGGTTTCAAGGGTTGCAGAGGTGTTTGAGCAGAAGAGAAACCTCTACAGGATCGAAACAGTCGTAGGCTGCGGAATCGGTGAAGTATTGCTTAAGGAGGCAGCAGAACTGGCAGAAATGGAGTACGTGTCGCTTCGGGAGAAGTACGGTGAAGTGTCTGACATTTTCCCTGCCTTTGCGATGGCCAGGCTGGTGGAGCTGAATGATAGTGGTTAAACTTGGAGGCAGTGTTTCGGAGAATGCAGGAAGGATTATCTGGGAGCTGAAAAACTCCGGGGAGGACATCCTCATCGTTCCTGGAGGGTGGATTTTTGCGGACATGGTGAGAAAGCTTGAGACCGATGATGAAAGTGCCCACTGGATGGCAATTGCCGGGATGAACGTTTACGGGTACTATCTTTCACGGTATGCCGAAATTATCGAGCCTGAAAACTTTGATTTCGATGTCAGGGGCGTCAGGATCCTTCTGCCCTATGTCCTGCTGAGGAAACATGATGTTCTGCCACACAGCTGGGACGTAACATCTGACAGCATAGCCGTGTGGGTGGCGGAAAAAACCGGGGCCGAGGACATCCTGAAGATTACTGATGTGGATGGAATTTACGTGGACGGAACGCTTGTGGAACGCATAGCGGCCAGCGAGCTGAGTCGTGAGACCTGTGTTGATAGCTACGCTCCAAAGCTTCTGAGGGAATACGGGAGAGACATGTTTATATGCAACGGCCTCGTGGAGGGAAGGGTAAAAGATTATATAATGAAAGGGGAAGCTAAAGGCACCAGAATAATCGGGAGGTGATGAAATGGAAATATACAAGTGTGTAACCTGCAATGCAAATCTTGTAGGAACGAACTATGTCGCGTTTCCATGTCCATCATGCGGTGAAATGGTTTACAGATGTAAAAAATGCAGGAGGCTTGCGAACTCGTATGTGTGTGAAAACTGCGGTTTTGAGGGACCATGAGGTGGTAACGCATGGGTAGGGTGTTCATGAAACTCAGGGTAATGCCCAAGGGTGTTGAAGTGGATCTGGAGCAGCTCAAGGAGAAGGTCTCGCAGGCGAAGCCGGATGAAGTTGAGATAACCGACTTTGGAATACAGCCAATCGCATTCGGTCTCAAGGCTCTGATAGTTGTTGTTGTGATGCCTGACACCGAGGGGATTGGAGACAGGCTGATTGAGAGCATTCAGGGCATTGACGACGTTGAGAGTGTTGAGATTGAAGTGCAGGAGCTTGTATGATTGAGAGAATTTTAACTCCCCCTCTTGGGGCCAATGCCTATCTTATTGAGGATGAAAAGATTGCTTTAGTCGATCCCGGAGGGGACTCCGCTTTTATAATAGATGCTGTCTCCAGCAAAATTGATATTAAAAGTCTGGATTACATCATTCTCACCCACACTCATTTTGATCACGCCTCTGCTACCGCTGATTTAAAGAAAGTAAGCGGGGCAGAGGTTTTGATTCATGAAAAGGAATACGAATTTGTGAAGACGAACAATTTCAGCGCCTCGTTTTTCGGAGTGGATTTTCCACCCTTTGAAGCTGACAGGCTTTTGAAGGATGGGGAGCTGATAAACCTCGGAAAATTGAAGCTGGAAGTCCTGCACACCCCCGGACACACACCCGGGAGTATCTGTCTGTATGACGAGCTGGAGAGAATAATCTTCACAGGAGACACTGCATTTCCTAATGGGGGTTTTGGAAGGGTGGATTTTCCCGGAGGGAGTGCCTACGACCTGGTAAACTCTCTTAAAAGGCTCTCAGAGCTTGACGTTGAGGTTATGTATCCCGGACACGATGAGCCAGTGGATGGTGCGGGTGAGCATCTGAAGCTTGCGTTTAAGCTTGCAAGAATGTTTCTATGATTGATGTTGTTCTTGTCGAGCTTAAAATTCCTGAAAACATTGGCTTCATAGCCAGAGCTATGAAAAATTTTGGATTCAGAAATCTGGTCCTCTACAACTGCCACGTAACGAGAGAGAGTTACATCACCGCCTCCCACGCCAGGGACATACTGGACAACGCCACCGTTATTGACAGCCTTGAAGAGTACCTCGCAGGGAAGAGTCTTGTGGTGGCGACAACAGGTATAAGGAGCAGGAACATCGGGAGCTATATTAGGAAAGCGGTAACACCGGGAGAGCTGAAGAAAATCATAACCGGAAACTCGGCAATTCTCTTCGGCAGGGAAGACTTCGGGCTTCTGGATGAGGAGATTCGGCTCTGCAATGCTGTGGTCAGCATACCCACAAGTGAGGAATACCCGGTCATGAATGTCAGCCATGCTGCTGCCGTCATCCTGTATGAGCTGTCCGGAATCGAGGCCGGTCAGGAGTTTGAGCCAGCCACCCAGAAGGACGTGGATATCCTCGTTGGCTACTTCAGGGAACTGATGAATGAGGTTTGGTATCCAAAGCACAGGATTGATAAGTCCACTGTTGTTCTGAAGAGGGCATTTGGCAGGGCGGGAATGAGCAAGTACGAGTTGAACCACATTTCGGGTATCATAAGGAAAACAGTATTATACATAAAACACCTTAAATTCCGGCATGGAAAGAAATAGGCTCATACTGATTTTTTCACTCATCATACTGGTGTTTGCATTTATATATCTCCTTTCGCCAATTCTCGATGGGATACTGATGGGTGTGGCACTTGCCTACGCGGTCAGGCCCCTTCACACCAGACTGAGCAGGAGGGTGGGGGAAGGAGTTTCAGCGTTTCTTTCCACGATGATAATTTCTCTGCCCCTTCTGCTCTTTTTTGCTTACGGAGTCTTTCAGGGTGTGACTGAGCTTATAGTGGTCATGAAGAACCTGGAGACGTATGTGGCTATCCTGAACTCCTATCTGAACAGCCTCGATCCCGATATATCCAGGACCGTGCGCCCCGCACTCAACCAGTTTGTTGCAGTATTCAACACTAAGATAGGTGATCTGGCGTTCAGCGTAACCACCAAATTCATTTTCTTCGTCATGAACTTTCTGATCTCCACCATTGTGTGTTTTTATGTCATAATCGACGGAAAGACTGTTACGAGGAAAATTATAGACCGGGTTTTTCCGGAAAAGGAGGTTGGTGATTTCTTCGAAGAATTTGACAGCGTGTTGATGAACCTCTGGTTCGGGAACTTCCTCTTCGCTCTGCTGATGGGGATTGTGAGCATACCGTACTTCATGGCATTTGGAATTCCTTACGTGCCCCTTCTCAGCGGTCTGATGTTTCTTGCCGCTTTGATTCCCGTATTTGCAGAGTGGATGGTAATTCTGCCACTCACACTTTATCTTGTGTTCATGGACTGGGTTAAAGCAGCATGGTTCCTCGCCATAGGCAGTGTATTTCTTTACATCATTCCTGAGCTCATATTGAGGCCCTACTTTGTTGGATACACTTCAAAAATACACCCTCTCGTTTTAATGCTCTCGTTTCTTGGCGGAGGTCTCGCGGCGGGTGTAACCGGCTTTTTCATTTCACCCATGCTTGCAGCATTCCTCACGGCCGTTTACAACCACTACACAAAACAGAGCGGAAACTCGGCAGCAAATTGAAAAAGATAAAACAGAATTGCACTACTGATGTGAACCCATGTGTTCGGGTGCAATCAGTCTCAGAATCTTCTGGTCGGTTATGACTCCAACGGCCTTTCCAGCATCCTTTACGACGAGTATTCTTACATCCTCGTCGTTCATGATTCTCAGAGCCTCACCAACGGAGATGTCCTTCTCGACCGAAACAATCTTTGGTCTCATGACCTCTCTGACTTCTCCATCGACTTTGTTCTCTGCAACTGCCTTCGCAACGTGGTCGAGGGTGAAAATGCCCACGAACTCTCCTTCCTTCACCACCGGCATGCAGTAAATTCCTCTTTCTGCGAGCATCTTTGCAGCGTTTCTGACAACCTCTTCAGCATTGACTGTTATGATTGGCGTTGACATGTGCTCGCCCACCTTGTCCTTTGGCAGGGCGACGATTTTCTCGATATCTATCACGACCATGTTTTCAGTGTCATCTCTTCCAACAACCTTTCCGTAAACAAGCAGTTCGTTTACTGGCGTTGGACCCACAACAATTCTGTCGTTTGGAGAGATCTTCCTGATGTTTCCGAGTATTCTTATTCTTGCCTGGCAGACCTTGGGATGGCTCAGTGTTGGAAATATGATTTCCTCAGCGGAGAGATCTTCCTGTATCTCCCCGTTAATTAAGACGGGGACTTTAACGGCCTCGTCGTATTTTGTTATCGATAGCAGCTCGTATGCCTTGGATGTGGGCCTATACCCTCCTTTTGGCCCTGGAACTCCCTCGACAAGACCCAGTGACCTGAGAGCCTGCATCTGGTTCCTGACGGTTCCCGGATTTCTGTTTATCAGCTCTGCTATCTCTTCACCCTTTACGCTACCGCCTCCCTTGTTCTTGTAGATGGTCACAAGGGCGTACAGTATGTCCTTCTGTATCTGCGTAAGCTCAAGGTCCATTATCTATCCCTCCTTGCTAATCGGACTACTGGATAGTTTATATATTTTTCCAGCATTTTTATGAGGGAGGGATAGATTTTAAAACCTCTCACCGCAATAATCTCTGGAATGAGTTTCAACCCGAGAAGGCTACCAACTGTGCTCACTGCCGATGAGCTGATAGATAAAGCGTTCAGGAGAGCGTCAAAGGTTAGTGGCAGAAATAGCAGGGAAAAGGCATTGAACAAGCTTTCAACGATTTCAAACGTTCTCGATAATTATTTTGAAAGAATAATCAGCTCTCACCCGTCTTATGACAATCTGGATGACTTTTACAGGGAAATGGTTGATGTGGTGGTTGGAATACGGAGACTGAAAAAGAGTCTTGCCGCCCTGAGCTGGGCAAACACAATGACTCAGAAGGTAATATCTAAAGGGATAAGAAGAATAAAGGGTGGCAACGATCCCGACAGGGTTCTTAAGGAGGTTTACGGGAGAATAGCTTCAATAATCGAACAGGTTGATGATGCTCTCAGATTTTTGAACGATGCCAAGAACAGAATGAGGGAAATCCCCACACTGAGCGGTGACTTCACCGCAGTTTTTGCAGGCTATCCGAACGTCGGTAAATCCAGCATAATTTCTGCCATATCAACGGTTAAGCCGGAAATAGCAAGCTATCCATTCACCACAAAGAAAATCAACGTTGGTTTTATTGATGCGGATGGCCTCAGAATTCAGGTAATAGACACGCCGGGTTTGCTTGACAGGCCGATGGATAGGAGGAACAGGATTGAGAGAAGGGCGATCCTTGCCCTCAGATACCTGGCCGATGTGGTAATTTTCGTCATCGATCCTACAGAATCATGCGGGTATGAGATTGATAAGCAGATGAACCTGCTCTATGAGATAAGGGATCAGTTTGATGTCCCAGTTATTGAAATTTACAGCAAGGCGGATCTGCATGAGAAAAGGGATCGGCTTGCCATATCGACCGTGTCGGGAGAGGGAGTTGATGAACTCCTTGGTTTGGTAATCTCAATGGCAGAAGAGAAATCCAAGAAGAAATCCGAGAATGGCTGATGCGTTCAGTATGGGAAGTCCTGGCTGAGCCTCTTTTCTTGTCTCAACCATTTTCAGCAGTATCAAAAGTCCTGCATAGCCGAATATCACTGTGAGCAGTGCCTGGATAGGGGAGGAATTGAATGTTATCGCTGAGACGGCAAGAATGTTTGGCATGACTGCATCGCCAACACCCATTATCGCATCTCTGTTTTTTCCGGGGATGATGAAAACAACCGGAATCTTCATCTCAGAAACGCTGTCGGCGAGGGTTAGCATGTGCTTGGTTTTGTGGACTGCGATGTAATCGTATGCTGCGAGCAATGTGAGGAGGACGATCACAGGGAACGGTTCGAGGCTTATGCCGAATATCGCCGTGACTGCCGAGGCTATGAGAAGTGCGGAGATATTCACGACCATCCAGTGCCTGGTTTTTGCCAGCAGATACAGGAGAATGATCGAGGGTATTGCTGAGAGAACTCCGATGAACGGCATGAATGCGTAGAAATATGTTATCAGGATGAGCAGATAAAACAGCGGTTTTAACAGGTCTTTTCTGAGCTTTATTAGCAGGATGACTATGGCGGTAAAGCCGAGTATCATGAGGATGTAGTAAACTGAATTTGCAACGTCGGATGTGTCCTCGAAAGCCTGCATTCCTGCGGAGGAGTAGTACGGTGCAATGTACAATGCCAGGAGCGCTGTGAGCAAAAAGAAAACCGAAATGCCGAGTCTGTCCTTCATCAGTATCTCAACCTTATTGTTTCTCCTTTTGCAAGGGCGAGCTTAATCTCCTTTCCTGCCTCTCTATCCTTTCTGACCCTTATGACTCCACGCCTCCCAACCTCTGCCGTGAAGAGGTATTTGTCCCCTGCGTAAACGTCCACCTGCTTTCCTTCAAGCCCCTCTGCAAGAATGACGTAGTGCTTCCCCTTTTCGTCAACCACGGTTTCCATCACATTTTTCCTTTCTGCTTTGAGTGGCTCGACGTCGATGCTGATTCCGAGTTCTTCCTCAATCATTCTGATTCTCTTTCCCTTTCTGCCTATGAGGTGTGGAACCTCGTCCTCAGGCACCCTGACAACCGCCTTTCTGTCGCTCACCGGAACAATTTCGAAAGCCGAGACCAGCTCTGCAATCCTGCTCTCGATTGCATAAACCAAGAGTTTGTTTTCCTGCTGACTTTCCTCGACCGGCATCACGACTACCTGTTCTCCGTAGGTGTACATCTCGAATTCAACTCTTTTTGACTCAAAATCTATGACCTCTATAACCGGTCTTGCAAGGTCTGCCTCAGTCATTCCGAACGGCACCTTAACCGTGAACCTGAGTTCGTAAACCTTCTCAACCTTTCCAGCATCGATGAAAATCACAGTATCTACCACCTGAGGAATGACACCAAGCTCAACCCTTCCTATCATTCTCTGTATCGCATCTATTGGCCGTGTGGCATGTGTGACGCCGATCATACCCACGCCTGCCAGACGCATGTCGGCGAAAACCTGGAAGTCGGACGTTTTTCTAACTTCATCGTATATTGTGTAGTCCGGCCTCACAAGGAGCAGAACATCAGCCGTGAGACTCATGTCTCCCTCGAGCGGAGCATACTGGGTGATTTCATCCCTTACCATCAGGTCTCTCGGGCTTTCCATGGTCTTTACCATGTACCCGTTCTCCATCAGGTAGTTGGCAACACTTGCAGCGAAGGTTGATTTTCCTGCACCTGGGGGACCTGAAATCAGAATTCCTCTCTGTCTCTCGATTATTCTCTTCTTGAGCTCCTCACTTATGCCGTAATCGTCAATGGATGCCTTTGCTATTGGCCTGACGGCAGTGATTTCCATCCTGTCCGAAAAAGGTCTTTCGGCAATCGCTATTCTGAGGTCTCTGAGCTGGATGACTGTAACGCCCTTTCGCTCAATCTCGATGCTGCTATCCTCATCCTGAGACGCAGCCTCGATTATCTCGTGGGCGATTGCTTTTAGCTCTTCGAGAGTTAGGGGCTCGTCCGTAATCTTCACCAGCTCAAGCTGACCTATTCTGCCTCTCTTTGCGTATGCCGGAACGCCTTCTCTCAGATGAACGCTTGCAGTGTCTTCCGTAAAGAACCTCATAATTCTGGCTTCTTCGGGCCTTATTCTCTCCTTGCCGAGATAGATTGCCTGGATGCCTTTTGAGACTGCAACGAGATACTGAATCCTGTCTCCTGTTATCAGCGTGGCGTTTTCTTCTTCAGCAACCTTTCTTATCAGATTGTCTATCTCTCCTCCTCTGGCAAGCCTTACATGCTCAATACCCGGTCTATCGCCAAGGAAGAGAACACGATGGCCGAGGTTCTCAGCAAGCTCTCTGATTTTTCTTATCTCCTCGAGGCCCTGAAAGCCTGTCATTTTCCCGAAGTTTGCCTGTGCCTCCAGCTCGGCGATGACAGCTTCGGGAATAATTATCGTGCCTTTAAGCTCGTTATTTTCAAGCATCCTCGATATTCTTCCGTCTATCACAACACTCGTATCAACCACGTATTTCATCTACAAATCCCTCCAGTTTTCTGTAAAAGCATGAATAATTGCCGGTATGGCATGCAACTCCCTTCTGCTTTACCAGATACAGGATTGCATCTCCATCACAGTCAACTTTAATCTCAACAACTTCCTGAATGTTTCCGGATTCTTCGCCCTTCATCCAGAGTTTTTTTCTACTTCTGCTGTAGTAATGAGCTTTTTTGGTTTCTAAAGTTTTTTTAATTGCCTCTTCATTGGCATACGCCAGCATGAGCACTTCCTTACTGTCTGCATCCTGAGCAATTACCGGGATCAATCCGTCACTGTTATATTTAAGCTCCATCAGGAATTTTTTGCAGGAAATGTTTATAAATTTATTTTAACATCAAAATTTGAGGGTGGTGTGATGAAGCGAGTTTCCACGGGAATACTTAACCTTGATTCTCAGCTTGGCGGCGGATTTCCAGCTGGAAGTGTGATCCTCTTTATTGAGGACCCTGGTGCAGGTGCCGAGATCTATTCCTATCACTTTGTACACGACGGCATCAAAAAAGGTGAGCAGTCTCTCTACATAGCAACCAACGATACTGCCGATGATATAAGGGATAGTATGAAGCTGTATCTTGGAGTCAGTGATGATGAACTCGAGAAGGTCAAGTTTATGGATTTCCTGAGTGCAAGGGTGGGAGCGCTTGGAGTGAGGGAAAGCCTCACCCTCTCTGGCGACCCCTACAATAAGGTTATCACGGAAACCTCCAGGAATTACAACAGGGTCGTTCTGAATTCTCTCTCGTATTTTGCCGAGAGTTACGATAGAAAGTCTGTCCTGAGTCTTATTGAGTCAATGAAAATAAGCGCCAAGAGGAATGAAGCTGTGCACATGATTATTTTCACCAAGGGCATGTTCAATATGGAATTCGAGACTGCCGTGAAACAGGTTGTTGACGGCGTCATTGAACTCAGCATAAGGGAGGCTGAAACTGAGATACAGAGGAGGCTGAAGATTGTAAAGCTGAAGAGGACGCTTGTTCCGAAAACGATATTCAGATATGATATAAGCGACAGGGGCATCAGGATGGAATCGGTGACGAGGGTATTATGAGGCTGTATCAGGGAGAGATTTACGTTGAGGATGTGAAGGAATTCCTGAAAAAGCTCCCTGACGGCTGTGTGCTTGTGAATGCGGACTATGTTGCGGATATAAAATCTCTTGAGTTTGCCGTAAATAAAGCCCTGAAGTCCTGGCGGGAAGGCAGGAGGATATCGAGGTCGCTGTCCATGGAAATCCTGCTTCACATTTCTGCAACGAGACAGATAAACAGGGCAGTTACGATTGGCGTGGGTGAAGGGGAGAACAGGGTGATTGTTGTCGATCTGAATGATTGTGCTGAATTGCTCAGGAAATATGGTTTCAGAGAGGGTCAAGTGCTTCAGATGGATGAAGAAAAGGTCAGCAGGTTGAAGGAATTTTATGAAATCACGGATGAAGAGCTTGATGTGGTGGGAGTTAAAAAGCTCGGAATGCTTGTGAGAGAGCGGATGGCACTTTTCGCAGCATCCAAGTAGGAAATGTTAAATTATCAATCCTGTAAAATTCCTGTATGGAGGACCGAATCAGAAAGGCAGCCGAAGCAATCGCAAATGCCAGCCATGTGGTTGTGTTTACAGGGGCAGGCGTTTCCGCTGAAAGCGGAGTCCCGACCTTCAGGGGTCATGATGGACTCTGGACGAAATACGATCCGGAAGAGGTGGCATCAATCCAGGGTTTTAGGAGAAATCCCAGGGCATTCTGGGAATTTTCAAAGGAGCTGATGATTAAGAGGAAAGCTGAACCGAATCCCGCTCATTTTGCCATCGCTGAACTTGAGGAAATGGGGATTGTGAGGGCAGTTATAACTCAGAATGTGGATATGCTTCACCAGAGGGCCGGGAGCAGGAGAGTCCTTGAACTCCACGGTTCTATGGAACATGTTGACTGTTTGGACTGCGGGGCCACATATCACTGGGACGAAATTGAGAAGATGCTTGTCGGCGATGGAGAGGTAAAATGTGAATGCGGCAGCCACTATCTGAAACCGAGGGTGGTTCTTTTTGGTGAACCACTTCCATCGGAAACCCTCAATCAGGCAATTGTGGAGAGCAGGCAGGCTGACGTGTTTATGGTTGTTGGGTCATCGCTGGTGGTTTATCCTGCTGCGTATCTCCCCCTCTATGCGAGGGAGGCTGGGGCAACTTTGATAATGATAAATGCTGAGGAAACTCAGGCTGATGTGGTTTTCGACATTGTGATTCACGGAAAGGCTGGAGAAATTCTTCCGGAAATCGTTGAAGAGGTTAAAAGGCACAGGAGAATAAATCGATAGCACTCATAAATCTAAAAAATTAAAATTTTTTAAAAATTTACTGCGGGACAATCAAAAAATTCATATTGTCTGCCCCCCAACTACCTACACTTTTGAGCAAGAGGTGTGCTTATGATTGACAGTAATATTTTTGAGAAAATGCTCAGAAAGAACAGGATTTTCAAAAACAGAGACGTGTTGAGGCACTCTTACACCCCTGAGTACCTGCCTCACCGAAAAGAGCAGATTGAGAACATAGCATCAATCCTTCTTCCAGCTTTAAGTGGTGAGACTCCCTCAAACATCCTCATTTATGGGAAAACCGGTACCGGAAAGACTGCAACTGTGAAATTTGTGGGTAAGCAGCTTGAAGAGGCAAGCAGAAAGATGAACGTCCACTGCTATGTGCATTACCTGAACTGCGAGATTATAGATACACAGTACAGGGTTCTCGCAACACTCGCGAAGGCCCTCGGCAGGAACGTGCCGATGACGGGGTGGCCAACGGATCAGGTTTATGAGGAGGTCCGGGAGGCAATAGATGGCAGGGATCAGACTGTAATAATCGTCCTGGATGAAATCGACAAGCTCGTTAAGAAAGGGGATGACGTCCTCTACAACCTTTCGAGAATCAACTCTGAACTGAAAAATGCGAGAGTGAGCCTTATAGGGATAACAAACGATCTGAAGTTCAAGAACTTTCTCGATCCCAGGGTTTTAAGCTCTCTCAGTGAGGAGGAAATTGTATTTCCGCCCTACAACGCAACGCAGCTTGAGGACATTCTGGCCCAGAGGGCGGAGCTTGCTTTCCACGATGGAGTTCTTGACGAGGGTGTGATTCCCTACTGTGCCGCTCTTGCAGCTCATGAGCATGGAGATGCAAGGAAGGCCCTCGATCTGCTCAGAATCAGTGCTGAGATTGCCGAATCGAGGGAGGAAGAAAAGGTAACAAAGGAACATGTAAGAGAGGCCGTAAAGAAGATGGAAAGAGATAACATAGTTGAAGTTGTGAGAACCCTTCCAAATCAGAGCAAGATTGTGCTTTATTCCATGATTCTTCTGCACAAAAATGGCAAGAGGAAGTTCATAACCGGAGAGGTTTATGCAGTTTACAAAACGCTATGCAAGAAGGTTGGAATGGATGTCCTCACCCAGAGAAGGGTGAGCGACCTGCTTTCGGAGCTTGACATGCTTGGAATAATCAACTCGATCATAATTTCCAAGGGCAGATACGGGCGAACAAGAGAGATGAGGCTCGATGTACCAATGGATGCTGTCAAGGAGGCAATTCTTGACGACTATCGATTCGAGGTTCTCAGAGATTATGAGGACAGGCTGCTTTCATCGTCCCTCGACATGTTTGACTGATTTTCGAGAAACGCATCCAGTTCAATTTTTTCGGGAAAATTCCTGGCCCCTATTTTCTGGACATTAAATGCCGCTGTGAAGTTTCCTGCTTTGAGGCAAATTTTGATGCCATAGCCTTTCAGCATGGCGTAGATGAATCCGGCTGCGAATGCGTCGCCCGCACCTGTGCTGTCGGCAACTCTGACTTCGAATGCCCTTGCGCGGTATTCTTCCCCATCTATCAGCGCCATGCTGCCTTCCTTTCCGAGAGTAATGACTGTCGCACTCACGCAGTCCTCTATACCTTCAAGCAACTCGTACTCGTGGCTTGATATGAACACCATGTCTGTGTGTTTGAGAAGGCCTCTGATTTTCTCCAGGCCCAGCCGGGAATAGGGGTGACCGGGATTGAGAATTACCTTCTTGCCATGTTTTTTTGCTTTTTCAGCGATTTCAATGTGTGCTGCGAGGCTGCCCTCGAACGGAAATGGGTCAAGGTAAAAGTATTCCCCCCAGGCGTAGTGAGTCTCGGTTAGGAATGGGCGGAACTCCCCGGCAGCACCCGGGAAAACGAAGAAGGTTCTCTCTCCTCCTCTGTCAACATAAACGTCCACCCTCCCCGTTTCACTATCCACCGTGTGAAAGATGCATTCCACGCCTGCCTTTTCCATCTCCTGCTTGTAAAAGAGGCCATCTTCATCCTTTCCAACTGTCGAATAGAATCTTGTTCTGATCCCAAAGGTTGCGAGGCCGTATATGACGTTACCTGC
Organism: Geoglobus acetivorans; assembly: GCF_000789255.1. Lineage (NCBI taxonomy): Archaea > Methanobacteriati > Methanobacteriota > Archaeoglobi > Archaeoglobales > Archaeoglobaceae > Geoglobus > Geoglobus acetivorans. The sequence goes on along the minus strand of NZ_CP009552.1, from coordinate 1,335,164 downwards.
GGCTCCTCCGGCATGCTTTTCGACCATCTTGACAATGGCCTGGTCGCCCCTTGCGGGATACTCATCTATGATGCACACCCTGTCTACGAGAGCCGGTCCAATTCCAGATATCATCGTTACTGTGGTGGTGGGGAAGGTATTTAATCTTGTGGTGCTGGTATTGGCTGTGGTGCCTGAAATGGATTTATATCAGAGGTTATTCCCGGGAAACTTCTCTGTAGGTAGGCATTTGAATGTTTTAAGTGTCCTGATGACATCGTTCTTCAACAGCAATTTTTATATTACGAAACCCCATCTGTGGAGATACTTTTAAATAACCATGCTATCATGCTAAGCAGCATTGCGGTGATGAAAAATGAGCAGGATTAGAAGATTGCAGAGGAGAAAAAGCAATCCGAACCTTGTCAGGCTGATAGATGATTTGCTGAGTGCATCCGCTGAAAAGGAGGCTAAGGTGTGGAAGGAACTCGCAGAGAGGCTTGCAAAACCCCTCAGAAATTACGCTGAGGTTAACGTTGGAAAACTTGAAAGATATGTTAATGACGGGGAGATGGCAGTCGTACCTGGAAAGGTCCTTGGAGGGGGAGAGATAAGCAAGCCTGTAACAGTCGCAGCATTCAGATTCAGTGACAGTGCAAGGGCAAAAATAGAAGCTGCCGGTGGGAAGTGCCTTTCGATTCAGGATGCGCTTAGGGAGAATCCGGAAGGAAAGAACTTGAGAATTATAGTCTGAGGTGTTGGATTTATGAGTGTGAATGTTGAGAGAGTCCTGAAAACTCTGGGTGAGGATTACAGGATCATCGATGCTGATGGTCACATTCTCGGGAGGCTTTCAAGTTACATTGCCAAAAAGCTTCTTGAGGGGGAGAAGATCGTTGTCGTGAATGCCGAGAAGGCCATAATTACAGGTAGCCCCGAGAATGTCCTCGAAAGGTATAAGGAAAAATATGACAGGGGAAGCAAGGAGAAGGGCCCATACTTCCCGAGGCATCCGGAGAGGATATTCAAAAGAACTGTGAGGGGCATGCTCCCATGGAAGAGCAGAAGGGGCAGGGATGCCTACAGGAGGCTCAGGGTTTTCATGGGTGTTCCGGATCAGCTCAAGGACAGGGAGTTCGAGAAGGTGGATGCAGCTCTGTACGAAAAGGTATCCAAGACAGAGAAATATGTGTATCTGGGTGATGTTAGCAGGTATCTCGGTTTCGAGGTGAGAGCATGAAGATTGTTGTAACAAGCGGTAAAAGAAAGACTGCTGTCGCAAGAGCCACTGCGAGACCGGGCAGGGGCAGAATCAGGGTTAATAAAGTTCCCGTGGAAATTGTACAGCCAGAGATGGTGAGACTCAAGATTCTGGAGCCGGTAATCATTGCGAAAGACCTTGTGAATCAGGTTGATATTGATGTCAAGGTTGAGGGCGGTGGAATGATGGGTCAGGCGGAAGCGGCAAGAACCGCTATAGCCAGAGCCCTTTTCGAATTCAGCGGCGATCCTGAGCTTAAGAGGGCCTTCATTGAGTATGACAGAACTCTGCTTGTTAACGATGTGAGGAGGAAGGAACCGAAGAAACAGGGCGGTAGAGGAGCAAGAAAGAGGAGGCAGACCTCATACAGGTGATTTTTTCATGTTTCCTGTCAGATGCTTCACCTGTGGGGCTGTGATAGCTCACAAATATGAGGATTATAAATCGCTGGTTGATTCAGGAAAATCCCCGAAGGAAGCTCTTGACGAGCTTGGAATTGAGAAATACTGCTGCAGGAGAATGTTTCTGACCTACAAGTCAGTTATTAAGGAATTTGCGAGATATCATGGGGCCGTGGGGTAGCCTGGTATATCCTGCGGCGTTCGGGGCGCCGTGACCCGAGTTCAAATCTCGGCGGCCCCACTTTCCCTAAAGGGGTGATGATGTTTGAAAAAAGAGTTTCCCTTCGAATATACAAGGTTTGAGAGGGCAAGGATAATTGGTGCAAGGGCATTGCAGATAGCCATGGGTGCTCCTGTTTTAATCGATACTCCGTCGAGACATCCAATTGATATCGCCAGGGATGAGTTTGAAAGAGGGGCGATACCCATAACCGTGAAGAGACGGAGAAACGCCTTTGTCTGGCTTCAGAGATATGATCTTTTTTGAGGTGATGCAGTAAATGATAATTGAGGATGTTCAGTACAGAATCGTGTTTGACAGCCGGGGAAATCCGACTGTTGAGTGTGAGGTGTTCACCGAGGCAAGTTCTGGCTCGGCAATAGCTCCGAGTGGAGCGTCAACAGGTAGTGAGGAGGCCGTTGCCGTTGACCCTTTCAGAATCGAGGAAATAGAGGAAAAGGTATCGAGAGCACTTATCGGCATCAGTATTTTTGATCAGAGAGAAATCGACAGGACCCTCAGGGATGAAGACGGCACGGATAATTTCTCCAACATTGGTGGCAATTTCGCGATAACCGCAAGCATCGCTTCTGCAAAAGCTGCTGCAAATGCTCTTGGTATTCCCCTTTTCCAGTATCTTGGGGGGGTGGCAGCAGAGGTTGTGCCGTATCCGCTTGGAAATGTTATCGGTGGTGGAGCACATGCTGCAGGGTCTACGAGCATTCAGGAGTTTCTGATCATTCCTGTTGGTGCAGAAAGCTTTTTTGAATCCCAGTTCATCAACACTCGCGTTCACGCTGAACTGAAAAAGATATTCAGGGAGAAGAACATCTTTGCAGCGAAGGGTGATGAGGGTGCATGGGCTGCCCAGATTACTGACGAACAGGCCTTCGAAATCCTGCAGGCTGCAATAGACAGGGTTGAAGATGAGTACGGGGTTGAGGTTAGAATTGGTGTTGACGTTGCAGCAACCGAGCTATGGGATGGGAGCCATTATGTGTACAAGGACAAGAAACTCTCCCCGGAAGAGCAGATATCCTACATAGCTGAGCTTGTTGATAAATACGGTCTGCTCTATGTTGAGGACCCCCTCCACGAGAACGACTTTGAGGGATTTGCTGAGCTGACAAAGCAGGTCAAAACCATGGTGTGCGGAGATGACCTGCTGGTTACAAATGTCGGGAGGATTGAGAGGGCGATTGAATACGGATCGGTTAATACTGTACTGATCAAACCGAACCAGATTGGAACGCTTTCTGAGACTGTTGATGCCATCCGACTGGCAAAATCAAGGAACTGGGATGTTGTTGTGTCTCACAGAAGTGGAGAAAGCGAAGACCCAGCTCTGGCACATATTGGTGTTGCATTCAACGCAACATTAATAAAGACGGGTGTTGTTGGGGGGGAGAGAATTTCAAAGCTCAATGAACTCATCAGGATTGAGGAAATGATTGACGCGATAATGGCTGAGATAAGGTGGTAAAAATGGTGAAGGAAAGAGAGAGCATGATGAGAGAAACGGAGGAGGGATATGAATACCTGGTACCTCCCGATGAGTACCTTGCGGCCGGTGTGCATATAGGGACTCAGATAAAGACCGGGGATATGAAGAAGTTCATATACAAGGTCAGACCCGATGGGCTTTACGTTCTTGACATCAGGATCCTTGACGAGAGGCTGAAGCTTGCCGGAAAATTCCTGGCGAAGTACACTCCAGCAAAGATTCTTGCGATCTCAGCGAGGCAGTACGGGCAGAAACCGGTGATTATGTTCTCAAAGGTTACCGGAGCGGACTACGTTATTGAGAGATTCGTACCCGGCACGCTCACGAATCCTGCAATCAAGGAATACAGGGAGCCTGACGTCATCATCGTTACCGACCCGGCCATTGACAAACAGGCTGTTGAGGAAGCCACAGACATCGGTATCCCAGTGGTTGCGCTCTGCGATACAAACAACAGCCTTGCAAACGTTGATTTTGTAATTCCGACAAACAACAAGGGCAGAAAAGCTCTGGCACTTGTTTACTGGATTCTTGCAAGGGAGGTGCTCAGGAACAGAGGTTTCAAGGAATTCACGTACAGTGTTGAAGATTTTGAAGCAGAAATTTAATCTATAAAGTTTTATTATTACATTCGCAACAAGGGAAACTGTAAATATCCCCTTGCAAATCTTTTTTCTGTGAAGTTCGCCCATCTTGCTGATGTTCACCTTGGCTACCGGCAGTATGGTAGTGAGAACAGGGCGCTGGATTTTGCCCAGGCCTTCAAAAAAGCAGTTGAATTTTCAATTTCGGAAAAGGTTGACTTCATTCTCATTGCCGGAGACCTGTTTCACAAGAAGAGCGAGATGGATCCGATAACTCTCGCACAGGCCACGACCGTTCTGGAAAAAACAGATGTGCCGGTCATAGTTGTGGAGGGCAATCACGATTCAACGTATTTCAGGGAGAGGTTTACCTGGATGGATTATCTGACCATTCAGGGACACCTGATAAACCTGAAACCCTCATTTCAGGACGGGAAACCTGTCCTTGATGAATGGGATGGGAGGAGCGGGAGCCACATCGATGTGGGTGATGCGAGGATTTATGGCCTGAAGTATTACGGTATGCTGACCGAGAAAATTCTTGAGGACTATCTGCCTCTCGTGGAAAAGGGGGATTTTACGATCTTCATGTCTCATTTCGGGATTGAGGGTTACATGAACATTTACGGCTGTATCAGTTCTGAGAAGCTGTATGGTTACCGGGATACCATAAATTATGTGGCTCTTGGACACATACACAAGAAATATGTTGAGGATGACTTCATCTTCAATCCCGGAAGTCTGGAGAGCTGTGACATTTCTGAGTTCTCATTTGAAAAAGGCATATTTGTTGTTGAGTATGACGGTGAGCTGTCGTACAGGCATGAATGCATGTTCTACAAACCGAGAGTGTTCAGAACTTTTGAGGTGGAGTTCAGGAGCTATTCCCAGTTGAGGGATGAGCTTCTTAAGATGAAAGGCAGTTCGGGAGAGGTTGTGCACATAAAACTGAAAACTTCGACAAACATTGACAGGGACAAGGTTGAAAAAATTGCACGAGAAACTCTTGACCCGCTCGTTCTGAGGATAGAGGTTGATTATTCAAGGGGAATCTTTCAGGCACTTGATGTTTCGCTGAAAGATGTTAAAGGGCTTGAGAAGAACGTTATTGCAGGCATTCTCACGGGATTCGGGTACGAGGACATCGCTGAAGAGGTGCTGAGACTGAAGGAACTTTTCCTTGCAGGTAAGCTGGATGATGTTGATGACTTTGTTGAGTCCATCGTTGGTGCAAAAATAAAGGATGCTGAGAGAGAGCTGAGGGAAGAGGAGAACTCTGGAGATGCTGAGGATGAAGAGGAGTGGCGGTGGTGGGAGGGGAGATGATTCGGGAGGTTTACATTGAAAATATCAAGAGCTATAAATCTCAGAAAATAACCTTCACGAAAGGTCTGAATGCAATAATTGGAGAAAATGGAGCAGGAAAGTCAACGATACTTGAATCCATAGGCTTTGCGCTGTTCAATTCGCTCCCGTACAACATCTCCGATTTCATAAGGAGGGGAGAACTGAAGGGTGAAATACGAATAAAGTTCGAAAGCCCGGCTGACGGAAGAGTTTACAGGATTGTCAGGAGAATTGACAGGGACAGGACGGCAGAATATTATGTTGAGGATCTTGAACTCGGCAGAATTGCTGAGGGGGTAAAGGATGTAAAGGGCTGGGTCAGAAATCATCTTGGACTTGACGTTGAGCCAGAGGTGGTTTTTGAGAACGCTATAGGGGTCAATCAGGGCAACATAACCTCACATTTTCTGCTTCCCCCATCAGCGAGGGAGAATGTATTTTCGCCCCTTCTTGGAATTGAGAAATACAAGAGAGCGTTTGAAAAAAGCAGAGATTACGAAAATTTTCTGAAGGACAGGCTTACCGCGGTTGAAAAGGAGATTCTGAGAATCGAGGAGAAGATTAAAAATCTGGAAAGGCAGAAAGATGAGCTTTTAAAGAGGAAAGGACAGGTTGAAGCTCTGAGGACTGAAAAAGAAAAACTCGAAAAAGAGCTAAGTTCGGTTGTGGAAGAGTTCAGAGAGATGGAAAAGCTCGAAAAGGAAATTGAAAGACTTGAAAATGAGAAAAAGATTGTTCAGAATGCTCTGGATTTTAACAGATCTGAGCTTAGTAAGGTAGAGTCCAGATTGAAGGCGATAGATGTGTATGAAGCTGAAATTGCCACCCTGAAAGAACACTACGAGTCTTATTTGAAGTTGAACGATGAGCTATCAGGGCTTGAAAGTGAGATTGAAAAGCTGGAGAACAGGATAGGAGAGCTTGAGAAGACAAGAGATGTGCTTCTGAGGACTGAAGAGCGATACGGGCAGCTAAGGGCAGAAATAGAGAACAAGAAAAAAAGGCTTGAGAATTACAAAGAGGTAAGGAAAAAAGCTTCGATTGAGGAAACGCTGAAGAACAAGCTTAATGAGATTGAGAGGGCTGAAAGCGAGCTGAAAAGCAAGATCAGAATTGTTGACGATTACCGGGAAAGGCTGAAAAAACTTGAATCTGAGCTTGAAGATATCAAAAAAACCAGAAGTGCAAGAGAACAGCTGCTTAAAGCTCTGAACAGGCTGGAAGGGATAGAGGAGAAAAGAGATAGGCTGAGAGAGGTGCTGGGGAACTTAGAGCAGAGAAAGAACACACTCGAAAAGACCATTGAGAAAATCGGGTCGGGTGTGTGTCCAATTCTGAATGAAAGCTGTGAAAGAGTCAGGGGGGAGAGAGTGAAGCAGGAGAGGGAACTTGAGGAGCTTACCAAGAAGATGGAGGACATTCGTAAAAAACTTGCAAAGGCAGAAGAACTCGTTTCAAAGAAAATTGAGATTGAAAAGAGGCTCTCTCTTATAACTCAGAAGCTTGAGAAGGAAGATGAGCTCTCTGAGGAGATTGGATCTCTCAGAGAAAAGCTTGAGGAAGAGCGGAGGAACATTCGCTCGCTTGAAGGGATAATTTCTGGGAAGGATGAAGTGGTAAAAGAGCTTGAGAATGTTGAGGGCAGCCAGAAGGAACTTGCCGTACTTGAAAGACTCAGGGAGGAGGTTGAATTAAAGGTCAGGGAACTTGCAGACATTCACAGGCGTGTTTTGGAGCTACGAGTAAGTCTGGGGCATTATGACGAGATGCGGAAAAGGCTCGATATGCTGAGGGGAATGAGGCGGGAGCTGAACAGTAAAGTTGAGGGTCTGAGGGAAAAATACGACCGTTATCTGTATCTGAGCGGGATTGTAAAAGAAAAGAAGCCTCTTCTTGAAAAGAAATCGGAGCTTGAGACGACCATTGAAAAACTTGAGAAGGATTACGGTCATATTACGGATAACCTGGCCAATCTATACCGGAAATTTGACAGGGAGAAGTACGATATGCTGAACTCCAGAATTGAGAAATTGAGGAGCAGTATCCATGAAAAGGCAGGAGAAATCAGAGCAATTGAGAGCATGATTTCAAGAATCGAACGGGAACTCGAGGTACTGGAAGAACTTGAAAGGGACTTTGAAAAACTGTCATCTGAAAAAGAGAAGACAGAGAAAAAACTTGAATTCGTCAGGGATCTGAGAGAAATTTTCAGGAAAGCTGTTCCTGAGCTTGCAAGGGTGTATTCCGAGGTGATATCTGCAGATGCGACGAGGATTTTCTGCGAGATAATGGATGATTACTCGTGGCAGATAGAATGGAAGGAAGATTACGGAATCAGGGCAAAGTATATGGGCAGAGATATAGATTTCAGGCAGATGAGTGGAGGAGAGCAGATGGTGGCCGCCATAGCGGTCAGACTGGCACTTTTAAAGGTTCTGTCATCCACCTCGTTCATATTTCTCGATGAGCCAACACAGAACATGGATGCAGATAGGAGAAGAAATCTGGCTCAGCAGATTTCAAAGATATCCGATTTCAAGCAGATTTTTGTGATAAGCCACGATGACACCTTTGAAGAGATGGTCGAGAACGCCATAAGGGTGAGAAAGGAGAATGGGGTAAGCGTGGTATGAAAGAGGGTAAGCTCTTTGAGAATCTGCCCGAATTCGTGAAGGTTGCAAAGAGTTTGAGAGCCGAAAAGATAAGGTTCAAAGCGGAAAAGAGGATAATTGGCAGTCTTGACGAATTTGAGGTGCTTGATGGGCTAAGGATACTGGGAGCGGATGGAAGCCAGATATCTCCTCTCAAGGAGTTTGGAATCCCGATCGGGGGGGTACAGTCAGCCGGAATTACAGTCCATCACGGTAAAGGCGAGTTTGAAGTTAAATATCTGAACAAGATTGTGTTTGACCAGTACCTCGAGCTTGAGAGGTTCAGGCTTGAGGTCGAGATTATAAAGCAGAATCTTGAAAAGGTTGATTTTGCGTTTTACGATGGGAGTCTTTCTGCTCTCTATCTGTCTGAGCTGAGCGAAAGGCTCTCCATGCAGTACAGAAAAGAAATTGAAGAGCTTGTAATGCTCTCCGAAAAATATCAGACTCCTGTCATAGGTTATGCAGACCGAAGCTATATGAGAGACCTCGGTCTTGGAATCTATGATAGCTACGTTCTCAGCGATTTTCTCGATATCAGCGAGTATCTTCCTGCAATCAGAACTTCCTCTCCACTGATTGCCATGTATATTAAAGTGAATCCATCTCTTCCTGTGAGGGTCGAGATTCCCGAATGGTGTGAGGGCATGCAGGACGAGATTGCAAAGGTCATCATGGCAGAATGCAGGCTCGGTTCGACAAAAGGCTATCCTTACATTCTTGAAAGGGCGCACAAGTATGCAAAGATAAGTGAGGGTGAGAAGAGGGCGTTTATGCGGGCTGTAAAAAGTTCTGGAATCTCATTCAAATACATAAGCAAGGTGATTGAATGAGGGTGTGCAAAGTTATTTCGCGAAGAGAGTTTGAGGCTGAAGGCGAAATCGATATAGGTGTTTTTGCAAAAACCGGGAATCTTCTCTCCATAAGCTCCGAAGTGAGGCAGGAAGAGGATGAGCTCGGAAAGTACCTGAGCGACGAGGATATTGAAAGGCTGAGAAATTTTCTGCCAGACCTCGAGCAGCCCAGGACATACACGAGATTTACGGTACTGATGGATGTGAACGGTGGTTTGACGGGGGTACCGAAAGTGGGTGAGGAGATTGAGGTCCTGAATGATGAAGACATCCGAAAAGCCCATACAATTTCGGGAGAATTCAGGATGCCATATCTGCCATATCTCATGAAAAAAGACGTTGAACTGGCAAAGATTGTGATTTTGAAACTTTTCAGATTATTTCCGGAAGAGCGAGACATTCTTGAAATGATTTTGGCCGAAATAGAGTACAGCGTTATGAGAGAGGTGGATTTATGAAGGTGGGCATTGTTAAAGGTCCTGCTGAGAATCCCTACGAGTTCAGGTTCATAACCCCAGACAGCAAAGCCCTGAAGGTTGGAGAATTTGTTTATTATGTTCATGAGGGGAAGAAGGTACTCTGCAGAGTGATGAAGCGTCTGCCACTGAGACACTATCCCGACATCTATCTGTCCAACCCTGACGTCGAACCGGGGAGGATTCTTAAGGTTCTGGGTCTTTCCAGCAGGGAATATGACCTTTTCGAGATGAGGGCAGTGATTCTCGGATATTACAGCAGAGAGCTTGGTTTTGTCAACCCGAGAATTCCTCCGAAACCAGGACAGGCAGTCTTTCTTGCCGAAAAAGACGTTATCGAGGAAGCACTGCTCAGGAAGAGAAAGGGGGAGCTTGGAAGTATCCATGCGGGATTCTTGCTGAACAGGGATGAGGACATACCCATAGTTCTCGACACCTCACTCACTGTAAGCGAACACCTCGCAATTCTTGCCGGAACGGGAAGTGGAAAGAGCTATCTTGCTGGTGTTATTGTAGAGGAGCTTTTAAAGCCCTACAACAGGGCAAGCGTCCTCGTCTTCGACCCTCATGGGGAGTATCACACCCTCAAAGAGGTCGAAGGGCTGGACGAGTTCTCGGAGGGTGGTTACAGACCAAGTGTCAGGATATACGGCAGGGAGGACATAAAGCTCAGAGTCAGTGAGCTTGATTACGATGAAATCGTAAACCTCCTTCCGAATCTCACAGAAAAAATGGAGGCGACCCTGAACAGGATTTACAGGGATCTGTCTGAGAGGGAAAATTTCACGAGCGGAGACATTATTGCCAGGATTGAGGAGATGAAGAATAACGAGGAACTTGCAGAGTCAACAGCAAGCGGTTTGATATGGAGAATAAGGCGATATCTGCTTGAAATGGAAATTATTGATGATTACAGGCACATGAGTCTGAAAGACCTGCTGAAACCGGGGCAGGCCAGCATACTTCAGCTCACCGAAATGAACGATCTTGAACAGGAAATTCTTGTTTCCGCCCTCATGAAGAGGATACTCAAGGCAAGAATAAACGCAGAAAAGGGGCTGGACGGAGAGAAACTCGATTATCCTGTTTTCGTTATCGTTGAAGAGGCACATCGCTTCGCCTCGAAGGATTCAAGGAGTTATGATGTTCTGAGAACGATACTGAGTGAGGGCAGAAAATTCGGTGTTGGAGTGTGTCTGATAAGTCAGAGGCCATCGAAAATAGACAGCGACATTCTGAGCCAGTGCATGACCCAGATAATCATGAGAATTGTTAATCCGGCTGATCAGGAGAACATAAGAAAGAGTGTTGAGAGCATAGGCAGGGAGATGATTGAGGAGCTGCCTGGACTTACTAAGGGTCAGGCAATTGTTGCCGGAGTTGCCGTGAACACTCCTGTTCTGATGAGGGCCAGAAAAAGACACACGAGCCACGGAGGGGCGAGCAAGAACGCACCGGAGGAATGGATCAGGTGGAGCGAGAAAGGAGAGAGCAAGGGGATTTTTGTGGATGGAAGGGCAAGGCTGTTCTGGGATGAGGATTGACGTCTGGCTTTTCCGGAACGGATACTTTGAAAGCAGGAGCAGGGCCAAGCTGGCCGTGAAAAAGGGTCTTGTACTCGTGGATGGTAGGGTTGTGAAGCCCTCCTATGATGTGAGGGGCGACGAAAGAATTGAGGTGCTTGAGGAGGGAAAGCCAGCAGGGTATTTCAAGCTGAGGGAGATTGACAGGCAGTGGAATTTATTTGAGGGAGTAAAAGTGGTTCTCGATCTGGGAAGCAGTGCTGGAGGTTTTCTGATGTATGCAAGCGAGAGGGCAGGGACGGTAATTGGAATCGAGTTCAGCAGGGAATTTGAGGAAGCTCTGAGGAATGTTGGTAGGGAAAGGAAAAACATCAGAGTTTTCATTGCAGATGCCTTCTCTTTCGATATTTCACTCCTGCCGGAAATTGACCTGATTCTGTGTGATTTGACTCTTGAGCCGGACTCTTCCCTGAAGGCTCTCAGTAGGTTTCTTCCCAAACTGAGAAAAGGAGGTAGGATTCTCTTTGTTTCCAAAGGAAAGGAAGCGAAATTTGATGGTTTCAGAGTTCTGAGAGTGATGAGGGCAGAGGAGAAGAGAGAATGGTACTACCTGCTTGAGGTGGTGTGAAGCGGGAAACCTTTATAAGTTTGACCATATCACGCCTGGATGTGCTTCCAGCTTACGTGGCTCTCGGTGGTATGTTTGGAGCGCTTGCCAGATACGTGCTTTCAGGCCTGATTCAGAATGGCAGGTATTTTCCCGCCGGCACTCTTGGAGTTAACGTTATTGGTAGCTTCTTTCTCGGATTCTTCATGTTCTCTTCGGAATATTTTGGCCTCTTCTCTCAGGAAGTCAGAGCTTTCATTGCAATAGGTTTTCTCGGATCATTCACAACGATGTCCACATTCAGCTATGAATCTTTCCGCCTGCTTTCTGAGGGAAATCTCATATATTTCCTCGCAAATGTCCTGCTGAATGTTGCGGGATGCATTGCTGCTGTATATGCAGGAAGAGCATTTGCTCTTGCACTCTGGAGGATGGTAATGTGAGAGAGGGTATTCTTCTCAGGATTTACATAGGTGAGAGCGACAGGTATGAGGGCAAGCCCCTGTACAGGTATATTGTCGAATTCTGCAGGAAAGAAGGTATAGCCGGGACAACCGTTTTGAGGGGTATGCTCGGTTATGGAAAATCGAGTGTGATTCACAACTCATCCATACTGAGGCTTTCGGCCGACCTTCCCGTTGTCATCGAGATTGTCGATGATGTTGATAAAATCGAGAGAATAAAACCAATGCTGGCAGAAATAGTCAGGGAGGGTCTGATAACCGAAGAAAGGGTAAAAATAATAAGTTACACAGGGAGAGAAGAGGGTTAAATCGAATCAATTACTTTTTTGAGTTTCTCTTCTACTGTGCTGGCAACCTCCATCACTTCCTCGTTTCCAAACTGCTCTGCAAGTTTCAGGGGAGCCACGGCCGAAACAACGACCCTGCCATTTTCCTCGTAAACAACGACATTGCAGGGCATCAGCAATCCGAAGTCTCTGTCAGCCCTGAGGGCTTGGCTGGCGTAATGGGGGTTGCATGCTCCGAGAATGATGTAATTGTCGAAATCCTCACCTGTTTTTTCCTTTATCGTTTTTCTCACGTCTATCTCACACAATATCCCGAAACCGTTTTCAGCAAGCTTCTCCCTTGCCTTTCTCACGGCCTCTTCAAAACTGAGGTTAACTGTCTTTTTGTATCCAAGCATGGTTTAATGTCTGTGCAGGTTTGAGATAATGGTGTGGGTCTTTTGCATCTGACTGCAAAACCGCTTCACTGCTGATGTCTGTTCAGGCCGGTGGATTTGCAAAACATTTATCTTTTTAGCAAAACAGCTTTTGAGTGGTATGAAAAGGTTGAAGATTCACGTTAGCGGTGTGGTTCAGGGTGTGGGTTTCAGATACTTTACCAGGCAGAGGGCCAACGAACTCGGAATTAGAGGGTATGTTGCAAACCTTCCTGATGGCCGTGTTTTGGTTGTTGCAGAGGGTGATGAAAAGACTCTCGATAAATTCATCTCAGCACTGAAAGAGGGCCCTAGGCTGGCCAAGGTTACCGGGCTTGAGATTGAGGAAGAAGACTACACAGGCGAGTTTGATAAGTTTGAGGTAAGGTATTAGCATGTTGACCAAGAGGATTATTCCCTGTCTGGATGTAACCCTTGATGAAAAGGGGGCAAGGGTTGTTAAGGGAGTGGAGTTTGTAAATCTCAGGGATGCAGGAGACCCCGTTGAGATGGCAAAGAGATATGATGAGGAAGGAGCTGACGAGCTTGTTTTTCTTGACATTACTGCCTCAGCTCACGGCAGGAAAACGATGGTTGATGTTGTGGAGAGAACCGCTGAGGAGGTCTTCATACCCTTCACGGTCGGTGGAGGGATTAAAAGCGTCGAGGATATCAATCTGATGCTGAGTTCCGGAGCGGACAAGGTTTCAATAAACACTTCAGCAGTAAAGAATCCAGAACTCGTGCGGGAATCTGCGAGAATCTTCGGGTCGCAGTGCATAGTTGTTGCCATAGACTGCAGGAGAAATTTCGACCTGAGCAGGGGAAAGTACGTGGTGGAGCTTGAGGATGGCAGTGAAGCATGGTATGAGGTGGTTATCTATGGCGGAAGGAAACCGACAGGGATTGATGCAGTGGAATGGGCGAAGAAGGTTGAGGAGCTGGGGGCGGGAGAGATTCTGCTCACGTCTATGAATCGTGATGGGACGAAGGATGGTTATGACATCCCTATAACGAGAAAGATCAGCGAGGAGGTCAGCATACCTGTGATAGCTTCAGGCGGTGCAGGTAAGCCCGGGCATTTTCTTGAAGCCTTTGAGGACGGTATGGCGGATGCGGCCCTTGCTGCAAGCGTTTTTCATTTCAGAGAAATCGGGATTGCTGAGCTGAAAAAATATCTGAGCGAGAATGGTGTAGCGGTGAGACTCTAATCCTCTTTGAGAGCAATGACTTCGATCATCAGCTCCGCATCTTTTGGCAGTGCGGATACTTCAACGACTGATCTGGCCGGCTCGTGGGGGAAGTATTGTCTGTAAATCTCATTGAATCTCCCGAACTTGCTGACATCTCTAAGATAAACGGTTACCTTTACGACCTGGCTGAAGTCTGCTCCGGCAGATGCAAGAATTTTTCCGACATTTTTCAGAGTTTTTTCGACCTTTTCTTCGAATTCGGCGTTTTTAACGTCATCCGGCGGTATCTGGCCGGAAAGAAATATTAGCTTTCCTGCCTCAACAGCATGGCTGTACGGCCCGGCCTTTGGCACATCTTCCGAATTAATTCGTTTCATGACTTACAAGTATCGGAGAAACATGTTAAATTTTGCCATCATTCTCGCCAGAAATGTCGATGTGGACGAAAGCCTCGCCTACCTCTTCAATTTCTCTCAGCCTCTTCTTCACCTCTGTCCCGATGTCATGTGCCTCTTTGAGCGTTTTGTCTTCTGAGACCTCAATGTGTATGTCCACCTGAAGGTCCTTCCCGACGTAATGCGCTCTGAGGTCGTGTATGCCTTCCACACCATCCACGCTCTCTGCAGCATCCTTTATTTTTTCCAGAGTCTCCTCAGCCGGGCACATTCCGGTGAGGTAGTGTATGTTTTTCTCCATGATCTCAAATGCCGCTTTTGCTATCATCGCCGCCACTGCAATTCCTGCGAGCGAATCTCCATAGATGAACCCGAATTTCTGGAAGAGAAGGCCTGCCAAAACGGCGATGCTGCTGAGAACGTCACTTCTGTGGTGATATGCATCTGCTATCAGAATCTGGTTGTTGAGTCTCTTCCCCGCCCTGAGCGTGTACTGGGTCAGCGCCTCCTTGGACACTATCGAGAATATCACCACTCCGAGCATGATCTCATTGACCTGAATAAATTCTGCAGACGAAATCCTTTTCAGAGCCTCTCTACCAATTTCATAGGCTGTTAGGATCAGTATTACGCCTATGATGAATGCAAAAAGAGGTTCGAATCTTGAGTGCCCGAAAGGGTGAGTTTTGTCGGGCGGTTTGGAGGATATCCTTACCCCTATGTAGCCTATTGATGTTCCGAGGATATCTGAGATTGAGTGAATCCCATCAGAGATTAGCGCGAGGCTGGAATAGAGAATACCTGTGATTATTTTTATTGCTGCTATTCCGATATTGGCCACGATTCCGACGGCGAGAACCCTGTAGGGATTCATACTACTCCGGTAACCCCTTTTCAATATATCTTTTGTGCTTTTGAAGCTGGCGGTGTTTTTCAGCTGAGTCTCACCAGGGGACGTTTTTGAGTCTCAGCAGGTATGCCATGTAGTTTATGAGGCGGTGAAGGAGAGGCGTAATTATTATTCCAGCAACGATTGTTTCAGGAGTGAATATTTCCCAGAAGCTTTCATGAAGAGTGGCCATCAGGTATGCCACCACAAGAAAATCGAGCTGGTCGAGCAGGGGAGCTTTATCTCCTCTTTCGATACCTATCCTTCTTTTTATGAAACTGCCAGCAATATCTCCTAAAAGAGAGCCGAATGACAGGAGAAAAAATAACTGAAGGGCTGATAAAAACGGGATTGCCGAGAACACGGAAAATCCGAAGAGGAGTTCGATTCTGTACTGTATAACTCCTGTCAGCAAGCCTCCTGCAAGACCACCGAGGAATCCCCTGAATGTTTTTCCATTTCCGAGGATCCTTCTACCATCCACAAAGTTTTTCCCCAGATCGATTGGTTTTCCACCACCGGTTATGACTGCGAAATTATTGGGAGTATATGCGGGAAGGAGAATCCAGATAGCTGTAAGCAGGATTTCAAGCATAAGACTCGGATACGAAATGTTGATATATCCTTTTCGATAAAGATGTTTGAATATTATTGGAGGTGAACGAATGAGTAAAGTTGATTACCTGACAAAATCACTCTGTCCTGAATGTTTAAGGATAATCGATGCAAGAGTGTATGAAGAAAACGGGAGGGTGACGATCAGCAAAACGTGCCCTGACCACGGGGATTTTGAGGATGTCTACTGGGGAGACAGCAGGATGTTCAGCAGGGCGATGAAATATGCCCATGATGGACACGGGATCGAGACCCCAACTGTCGATGGTTTCGACTGTCCGTTTACCTGTGGTCTCTGTGTGGGGCATAAGAGTCATACCGCTCTCCTCAACATCGTTCTTACCAACAGGTGTGATCTTGCGTGCTGGTACTGCTTCTTTTACGCTAAAAAAGCGGGATACGTTTACGAGCCGACCATAGATCAGATTGTGGAAATAGTCAGAAAGGCGAAGAACATGAAGCCCGTTGGAGCCAACGCCGTCCAGCTTACCGGAGGAGAACCAACGCTCAGGGATGACCTCGTGGACATCATAAGGGCAATAAAGGCCGAGGGCATAGATCACATCCAGCTGAACTCAAACGGTGTCCGGCTGGCGAGGGATCCTGATCTGGCCTTGAAACTTAGAGAGGCAGGAGTGAATACCCTGTATCTCTCTTTCGATGGTGTTGATCCAGAAACGAATCAGAAAAACCATTATGATGTGCCAGGTGTTCTTGAAAATTGCAGAAAGGCAAATCTGGGTGTGGTGCTCGTTCCGACAGTTATAAGGGGCGTGAACGATAATCAGCTTGGAGACATCATCCGCTTTGGTTTTGATAACATCGATATTGTCAGGGGTGTTAACTTCCAGCCCGTGAGCATTACGGGCAGCGTTCCGAGAAAGGAGAGAGAGAAGATCAGGATAACCATACCTGATGCAATAAAGAAGATAGAGGAGCAGACTGGAGGGGAGATAGCGAGGGAGGACTTCTATCCTGTCCCGAGCGTGTCTCCCATTTCCCACTTCGTTGAGGCCATTACCGGAAATCCCCAGTACGAGCTGACAACACATTTTGCCTGCGGAATGGCGACTTATGTTTTCAAGATTGATGGAAAAATGGTTCCAATAACCAGAATCGTTGATGTGGAAGGTTTGTTTGAGTATCTGAACGAAAAAGCTGAGGAAATTGGCAAGAGCAGGATGAAAACGATCAGAACCCTTAAAGGAATCATTGATCTCAGGAAGTTCGTGGACTCCTCCAAGGCACCCTTTGATCTGAGCAGAATACTGTTCGACATTCTTGTGAGGCATGACTACTCCTCTCTCGGGAAGTTCCACATGGATGCTCTCTTCATCGGCATGATGCATTTCATGGATCTCTACAACTACGACATATCGAGGGTGAGGAGGTGCGAGATACACTATGGCACCCCGGACGGCAGAATAATCCCGTTCTGTGCCTTCAATGTGATTCCCGAGGTTTACAGGGATAAGATACAGGCTAAATACGGAATACCGATAGAGGAATGGGAGAGCAGAACGGGACGAAAGCTTCAGGACGACATTGTAAGGGTTGTGAGGAAAAAGACATGAGAGCATTTTTTATTGGCAGATTTCAGCCATATCATCTTGGGCATCACGAAGTCCTGAGGGAAATTTTTTCGGAAGTGGATGAGGTTGTCATAGGTATTGGAAGCGCTCAGGAAAGCCATACCATAGAGAACCCGTTTACTGCAGGAGAAAGAATAATGATGGTTGACAGGGCGGTGGGAGAGATCAAAGATCCGGGGCAGAAGGTTTACATAGTGCCACTTGAGGACGTTTACAGGAACAGCCTGTGGGTGAGTCATGTAGTTTCAATGACTCCCTATTTTGACGTCATCTACAGCAACAATCCTCTTGTGATCAGGCTTTTCAGGGAGGCTGGTTTTGAGGTCAGGCGAACGAGGATGTTCAACAGGATGGAGTACCATGGAACCGAGATAAGGAGAAGGATGATCTCCGGGGAGAGGTGGGAAGACCTGGTCCCGAAGCCGGTCGTCGAGGTTATTGAGGAGATCGACGGCGTGAGGAGGATAAGAGAGATTGCGAACACTGACTTCTGAAACCATTGTGGTTGAGTGGAGCTGGAATTTTGTTGCCCGTCTGAAAGACGGGATGGTTTTGGAGGCATGGTTTACTGGGGAGAGTGTGGAGGAGTCGGTTGAATCCGAATTCGCATATAATCTGAAAAAGAGACTTGAACGTTACTTTAAGGGCAGGGCGGTAGATTTCGACGATGTAAACGTTCGCTACCCAACACCGTTTTCCGAGAGGGTTTTGAGAGTTGTCAGATCAATACCTTTCGGAATGGTTGAAAGCTATTCTTCAATCGCAGAAAAGGTGGGAACGTCTCCGAGGGCTGTGGGTGTGGCTCTCAGAATGAATCTGGTGCCGGTAATCGTTCCGTGCCACCGGGTGGTTTCAAAGGCGGGCATCGGTGGTTATTCTCAGGGTGAGGGCATTAAAAAGGCCCTTCTCGAACTCGAATCAAAGTTTCATGGGAAACTTTAAAAATCGCAGTTATTGCTTTCCCTGTGGATCTGCTCAAGTACATCTTTCTGATAAACAGGCATGTCAGGAAAGAGGTTCAGAGGGAACTCGGGGGGAAGCTGAACTTTCTCGAGTTCAAGGTTCTTCTGACCGTTTACAGGGGTGTGGAGTCCCAGATTGATATTGTTGAGGAAACCGGACTCAGCAAGGGTACAGTCTCTAAGGCGCTTAAAAAACTCGAAGAGGGTGGTTTTATCGTAAGAAAGAGGTCTGGCAGAAAGTACGCTGTTGAACTGACTGAAAGTGGCCAGAGCATCATGCAGGAGTTTGAAAATCTCACGGACGTTCTTGGCAGAAAGATGCTTGCGGGTTTCAGAGAGGAGGAAATAAACGCCCTGGAGAGTTTTTTCAGAAAAATGCTTGAGAATCTGGAGGAGAGATGATGAAAACAGAGGGCGTCAGGATACTTCTCGGTGAGCCTGAGAAGGCCATCATAAAACTCTCCATCCCCATGATGATCAGCAACCTCGTCTTCAACCTGTACAATTTTGCCGATGGAGTCTGGGTTGCGGGACTTGGTGCAGAGTCCCTGTCTGCAATCGGACTCTTTATGCCACTTTTCCTGATGTTCATCTCTCTTTCAATGGGTCTTGGAATTGGAGCCAGCTCAGCCATTTCAAGAAGGATAGGTGCGAAGGACAAGCGTGGTGCAGACAATGTGGCCCTGCATGCACTGCTGATGTCCATTGCTGTTGGAATAATTATTACATCAACGTTCTTCAGGCTTGAGGACATCCTCTCACTTCTCGGTGCGAGCGGTGAAGTTTTGCAGGAGGCCTTGGTGTATTCCAGGATAATCGTTGCCGGAGGGATGCTCATAGTCTTCAACAATGTGGCAGTCGGAATACTGAATGGAGAAGGGAGTGCAAAGAAAACAATGTATGCGAACGTTGCGGGTTCGCTGATGAACATAATTCTCGACCCGATTCTGATATACTGGGCAGGTATGGAGATTGCGGGAGCAGCGGTTGCAAGCGTGCTCTCGATGCTGATATCGACTGCGGTAATCATTTACTGGCTCTTTTTCAGCAACAGAACGTTTGTGGAGGTGAAACCCTCACATTTCAGACTGAGCAGGAAGATATTTTTCGACATTCTGAGGGTGGGGATACCGTCCGCCTTTGCAATGCTCACGATGTCGGTCGCAGTGATTGTGATAAACTCGCTGATCATAAGGGTGGACAGTGCGGATGGCGTTGCCGTTTTTACCAGCGCGTGGAGGTTCGTTCAGTTCGGCTTCATACCCCTTTTCGGGTTTGCCGGGGCTGCTACTGCTGTGATCGGTGCAGCATTTGGTGCGAGAAATATTGACAAGCTTGAGAGAGCCTACAGGTATGCCATCAAGCTCGGTGTGAAAATTGAGGTTGTTTTTCTCACCATAACGTATCTCGCCTCTCCATACATTGCCATGGCCTTCACGTACAGTCAGGCAAGTGCTAGGCTTTACGATGATATAGTTCTCGCTCTCAGAATCCTTCCGGTTTTTCTTCCATTTGCACCCCTGGGAATCACCACATCTTCCATGTTTCAGGGTGTGGGAAGGGGAGAGTATTCGTTCGTTATAACGCTCATGCGGACAATACTCTTTCAGATAACCCTTGCATACGTTCTCGGAATTTTCTTTGGATTTGGTCTCAGGGGCATCTTTACTGGCATAGCAACCGGAAACATAATGAGCGGGATCATAGCAGTCACCTGGGGTCTGACTTTTATCAAAAATCTTAGGAGAGATGTTGCATGAGAAGGTCGGTTTTAATGGCCGTCACCATCACCTCTTTCATGACCCCCTTCACCCTCTCGTCCGTGAATGTCGCTCTGCCCTTGATAGCATTTGAGCTTAAGGCAAGCACAACCGAGATGAACTGGATTGCGACGAGTTTTCTCATCTCATCAGCCATTTTTCTGATTCCGTTTGGCAGGCTGGCAGATATTCGTGGCAGGAAGTCGCTCTTTATAACCGGAACTGCAGTATTTTCTCTCGCATCGTTGCTTGCGGCATTTTCCTCCACTCCAGGAATGCTCATTGCATTCAGATTCCTTCAGGGGATTGGAGGAGCCATGATTTTCTCCACAGGTATTGCGATGCTGACATCTGCATTTCCGCAGGAGGAGAGGGGTAAGGTTCTGGGAATCAATACAGCTGCAGTTTACACGGGCCTGAGTGCGGGTCCGTTTGTTGGGGGGATGCTGACATCGAGTTTTGGCTGGAAAAGCGTGTTTCTGGTGACTTTCATTGCCGGGGTGTTCGCTCTGGCCGTCTCTGTAAGAAAAATAAAAACAGAATGGGCTGAAGCTGAGGGTGAGGGGTTTGATTATGGCGGCAGTCTGCTGTACGGCATGACAATTCTATTTTTCACTCTCGGAGCCTCGGAAAGACATGGCCAGTACATGCTGCTGCTTTCTCTGCTTTCCTTCCTTGCATTTTTTGTCTGGGAAAGAAGACAGGTGTATCCTGTGGTAGACCTGAAACTTTTCACGTCGAATCTACCCTTTGCGCTGTCAAATCTCTCTGCACTGCTCAACTACTCGGCGACATTTGCACTGACGTATCTCCTGAGCGTTTACCTCCAGCTTGTCAGAAACCTCGATCCCGGAAGGACGGGAGCGATTCTTGTTGCCCAGCCCATTGTCATGGCTCTGCTCTCTCCGCTGGCGGGCTGGCTCTCTGACAGGATCGAACCCAGGTATGTCGCCTCTCTGGGAATGCTGTTGAATGCTCTGGGCCTCTTCATGTTTTCGGGAATAACCGCGAATACTGCTGTAACGACCCTTGTTCTCTACCTTGCCATTATGGGGACGGGCTTTGCTCTGTTCAGCTCCCCCAACACAAACGCGGTTATGAGTTCAGTGGAAAGAAGGTTTTACGGCGTCGCCTCAGCCACCCTTTCAACGATGCGGGTCGTTGGACAGACCATGAGCATGGTCATCGTCATGCTGGTTTTCTCCTCAACAATCGGGACTGCAATGGTGTCTTCGATAGACCCTCTGGACCTCGTGAGGGCCATGGGTACTGCGTTCACGATTTTCGCAGGTCTGTGCACGTTGGGAATATTCACGTCGCTTTTCAGGGGAAACATCAGACAGTAATGTTATTAAAAACTGTAACAGACTGGATTCATGTGCCTTTCAAAACGGGAAAGGGAATTCATCAATGACTGGCTGAGTTATATGGATGGTGAAATAACTCTTTCCGACTTTGTTGCCAGGTGGAAGAGTGAGGGAGATGACTGGAAGGTGTACATGCGCGTTATGAGGCACAGAATCAATAAAAAGTACCGAAGGATGCTGAATGACCTGATACTCATGAAGAAATTTCTGGAGCTGGAATATCATCCCTGAGGTTTCTGGAAATACAGGTGGAATACTGCACCATCTCTGTCAGAGCTTTCGGCATAAACCCTTCCGCCATACTTTTCCATGAGCTTTCTGACGATGTACAGTCCGATGCCCGTGCTTCCCGAGAGGCTGAATCCCTCTTCAAAAATTTTGTCAATATCTGTTTCAGATATGCCGGTTCCGTAGTCCTTCACGACCACGTGGATGTATTCTCCTTCGTCTTTTATTTCGAAACTCATCTTTTCGGATTTTCCGTGCTTTATTGAGTTGCTGATGAGGTTATCCAACACGGAGTAGATACCTGCATCTGCGATAACCTCTGCATCGCCTTTGATTTCAAAATCTATATGGTAGTTCCGGGCAACGTCTTCAATAACCTCTTTGAGCCTGAATTTCTCGAATTCGGAATCCTTTATTATTCTCTCCACATCTCCCAGTGTTTTAATTGTTCTTGAGGCCTTGTCGATCCTGCAGGTCATTTTATCACAGAACTGGCAATGGTCTCTCCCAAGCTCCGCATACCCTCTAATGGCGGTCAAATCGTTCAGCAGATCATGTCTCAGAACTCTGTTAACGACTCTGAGATTCTCCAGGGCTTTCTGCAATTCGTTTCTGTTTTTCTCAATCTCCTCTATCGCAAGATTTATGGAATCCAGCAGCTCTGATATTTCATCATCGCCATCATCCGTGAGCTTTTTCTCTGCCCTGAAACCGTGTTCTCTGATGTTCACCATGTAATTTCTGATTCTCTGAATTCTTCCGAGAATATCTCTATCGAAGAGATAGTATCCAACTGTGGAGAGAATTGCCGTCAGAAATATGAAAACATAGATACTTTTTCTCAGCGCATCAAGTACCACGGGTTCCAGCCGGTCCTCATAACCTATCGTTATGTATCCGACCGTCTCTCCGTTAAGACTTTTGACCGGGATGTACCTGGCGAACTTCATCTGGAGTTCATCCGGCTTGGTTACGAAGCCGATGACCTCTATCTCGAAAATGTCCTTCAGCTCCTTGAAATAGTTTTCATCTATTCTGTCCAGAAGGATGTATGCCGTCCCCTTCGCTCTATTCACGTCAGCACAGACTATGTAGAGTGTGTCCAGCTTTTCGAACCCGCACGCCGTTCCATCAATTCCGGAATTGTTGACCATCTGAACGAATTTAAGGGGTGCGGGTATGTTTCCGTTCGTAATAACGGTAATACTGGTTCCATTTTCCTCAACAGCGATGAATCCGTCCAGGTGGTAATTCTCCAGCATTATCTGTTTTATCTTGCCGGTGTTGTTTCCGTTATATGCCAGCTCAAAGAACTCCATGTATGATTTCAATTCCATTGTTTCCTCTGAAAGCACTTCCGTCAGTGACCTCTCACCATCATCCAGAAGGTCCTGAAAATACGCCTGCTTGGCGTTGAAAATCAGGTGACCGGTTATTCCGAAGTTTATTATGTAGAACGCAATTAGAAGTCCGGTAATTGTGAACGCAGCTTTAAACCTGAGTTTCATTCGATTGTAGAGTTTGTTCAGGCTTAATTTAATCTTTTCCTATAACGGCGTGATGTGTGTCAATCCTTGACAATCTTTGCCACGAAGAATCCTGAGCATCTGTGGATGTGAGGATATACTCTCCTGGCCTTTTTCAGCTCGTTGTCAAGCTTCATGTTCCCGATTTTGGTGAGTGCCGGCACACCGTATCCCACTTCCTCCAGATGAATCCTGTATTTATTGAGTATTTCGTTAATCACGAGTTCATTCTCCTCAGGTGTAAGGGAGCAGGTGGAGTACACGATAATTCCATCTTTCCCGATTGACTTAATGGCAGACTCGAGCATTCTGGTTTGCAGTGACGAACAGAACTTTATGTCCTCCATGCCTCTCGAGATTTTTCTCGACGGGTCTTTGTGGATGATCCCCTCCCCGGTGCATGGAGCGTCAAGGAGGATCTTATCCGCTTTCATGCCGAGCCTGTAAAATTCGGCTGAATTCATGTGCAGTACAGCAGTGTTCAGAACGCCCATTCTGTGCAGATTATCTATCAGTGCAGGTATTCTCTCCCTGTTTCCTTCAATGGCAAGCAGTTTATCTCTGTTATCCATGAGCTGGGCAATCATTGTGGTTTTACCACCAGGTGATGCTGCAAAGTCTATCACGAACTCCCCTGCATCGGGGTTCAGGGCCAGCGGGGGGATGCATGAGCTTTTGTCCATGATGTAGTAGTATCCCATCAGGTATTCCGGTGTCGCTCCAATGCTGTATGGCTCCTCTACGACTTCGTAGCAGAACCTCACATCTGTCTCTCTCAGCCTGAAACCCCTGTCTTCGAGCCTTCTGATTACTCCGGACTCGTCTGCTTTTATCGTGTTTACCCTTATGTATTTTGGAATGCTTTCCATAGCCTTTACAAGCTTCTCTGCCTCTTCTCTCCCGAAAAATCTCTCCCACCTTCTTATGATGAATTCATCGTATCCGTATTTCTCGGAGAGTTTTCTTGAAAAATCTGAAGATGGGAAATCAAAAATCATCATCTGTCGAAGAACGGGTTTTTGGCCGTAACGGATACCGGGATTCCCATCACCACATCGGATTTAGCAAGTCCGAGCTTCCTGGCTGCCGTGCCAATTCTGTACATGACTCTCGTGTCTGCTCCGAGTATCGAGGCAAGTTTTGCTGCCGAGCCTATTGCAATTCCGAGATCTATGAGCTTGAACGCACAGTTTGGCCCGCTGAAATCCTTGCCCTCTTTCCTTTCGAACTCTTCAAACGCCCTGCAGCTTTCGAATCCGCACGCTCCGCATCCGAGCCCGAGTGTTTTGCTGCCATAAACCCCGATCAGCAGGATTGCATCGGCCTTCTTGACGCTTTCTGCATCTCTGACAAAGTTTTTCTCCCTCGATTCTGCCATTTCAAGCATTTTTTCCACGATCCTGTCTTTCTCCTCTCCCTCTATGACTGCTATCTCCACGTCATCCTCTCCCTTGGATTTCGGTGCAGTCTGCGCTGTCAGCGCCATCAGCTTTGCAGAAAGGACTGCAAGGTCTTTTCTCAGATCCCCGTCAAGCATCCCAATCACCCGGTATTACTTTGACGTCTGAAATAAAAACCCTGTCTTTCACGCAGCCCCGAGCAGAAAACCGATCAACCCGAATAGGAGAGCAATCATTGTCTTCTTTCTCAGACTCCTTATGTCCTTTGTACCAACACCTGAAATGAGTTTTTTAGCAGAATCAAGAAGGAGAACGTCGCAAATCGCAACAGGAATCAAGTACTTGATATCCGCATATTCGGGAATCAGCATTACGGCAAAGCTCAGCAGAATCGCAGTAATGAACAGAAATGCAGAAACCCTGCTGGCTTTCTCTGCCCCGTACATCCTTGCCAGCGTTTTGACGTCTCTGAGAGCGTCTCCTTCAATGTCTTCTATGCCCTTCATGATTTCTCTTGCAAGCCCGGAGAGGAATGCAATTGACGATAGCAGCAGGATTTCAGAATTCAGGTTGCCCGCAACGACACCGCCAAATATGAACGGTGCAGCCATGGAAAAGGCGATGTATGCGTTGCCTGCAAGGCCAAACTCCTTGAGCTTCACGTCGTAAGCATATCCCAGGACGGTAATTCCAAGGGCCAGCAGAAAGGCAGGAATGGATATCAGGCATGCGAAGATAAACCCCGGAACTGCGAAAACTGCGGCAATTATCAGAGCATCTCTTTTGTTCAGTTCTCCTCTGACCAGAGGTCTGTCGAACCTTTTGTTGGCGACATCTACATCGTAATCGAAGTAGTCGTTCAGTGCGAAAGCCGATGCCTGGAGGAATAGAGCGGTAAAAAAGCCGAAAAATGACAGCCTGAAATCGAATTCTCCAAGGGCTATGTATGCTCCGGCGACAACACCAAGGCCGTAAATAAATCCATGTTCGAGCCTGGTCAGCTCCCAGATGGCCTTGCCCGCTTTCATGGTATTGTTGAGAGGTATGCTTCTATCCCCTTCTCGTAGATAACGTTGCCAACAATGATCGTATGGGCGTGCTTCAGCATCTCTGCCGCTTTGTCTCTGCTGTCAATGCCCCCACCGTAAAAGAGCCTCGCCTTTCTGATCACACTTCTGATCTCTCTGACATATTCCGGATCTCCATATCTGCCGCTGTATTCCACGTAGATTACCGGCAGGTTCAGCATCTCTCCAACAACTGCGTAGCTGGCTGCAAGGTCTTTGTCTATGTTGCACAGTGCTCTGGTAACTCTTCCCACTGCGGAATTCTCGTTGAGGACGATGTAGCCCTCGAGAATGACCTTCCTGTCAAAGACTTCCATGAACTGGTCGAGCCTCTCCAGATTCATTCTGACCCACTTGGCATGCTTCCCTGTAATCCACTCTCCGTCGGCAGAATTCAGGACTGTGGGAACAAACAGGTAGTCCGCATCATATATTACATTGGACGGATCAGAGGGTTCGAGGATCGTTGTGAGGCCATAGTCCTTAACCTGTTTGAAAAGGCTCGCAGCCTTCTCGTAGGTAACGTTCTGCGTTCCCGAAACCATCACAGCGTCTGTACCACTATCCGCAACTGCTTTTACAAGCTCTGGGGGATTTGGCCTGTCCGGATCGAGCTTTGTTATATGTCTGAGTTTCTCCAGCATCCTTCAGCAGAATGAGTCTGGAAAATAAAAATGTTTTCTCATCACTTTCTCTTGTTCCTCGGCATGCATATTATCTCCTTTATTTCCATGTTGAAAAACGTGTTCATGTGTGCCGGTCGAAGAATTACGGCAGTATCCGCACCCCTTCCTCTTCCCCCGACTGCGACAATCTCCTCTATTGGTATTGCTCCGCTGTCTGCAGCCATTATGGCGATTTCCACGCAGACCTTCATTCCATGGCCGAAAAGGGACCTCAAAGCTTCGGCTATGGCCTCCGTTCTGCTTGCTCCTCCAAGCTTTCTGCTTATACTTCTTTCAAGCCCGCTCAGGATGTGGCTCTGCCTCACGACCGTAACACCGCTGTTTCTGAGAAAGCTCTCTGTCTCGGGATCCATGCTGTTCTTTCCCTCTTCGTAAAAGCCCGTGTGGTATGTTACGCACACGAGATTCAGGTCTTTCCCCCGGGAATACTCCAGAATTTTCCTTGCGGTATAGCCTGTTGATGATGCAAAGACCACGTGTTTTATTCCTCTTGCCATAGCTCTCTCTATTGCGAGTTTTACGGTCTCGTCCGTGTTGTCCTTACCGGGTTTTTCGAAATAATGTATTTTTTCAACCATCATACTGCGTTCACCCACAGGATTATGGATATAAGCATGACGACGAGGGTCAGGATAAGTGCATAGGTTGCATATTTTGAGTCCCCAAATACGATTGGAATGGGGCCTATGAGCACAACACCTCCGGCTTTAACTTCCCCCTCTTTTTCAAATTCGAAACCGCCTGTCTCCTCAGCGGGGTCGAAATCTGCAGGGCGTGGATGCACGTCCGGGGTTTGGGGGACTTCCACAGTCTCGGTGATTCCCCTGATGAGAAGAAACAGTCCGAGAGCCATTATTGCAATTGCAACATACTCGAGCATATCACCACCTCATGGCCGAGATTGCAATTATTGCTGCGATGGCAATCACTGCGAGAGCCATGATGTCCGGGGAATTTCCGAAAACAACCGGTATGGGA
This sequence comes from Geoglobus acetivorans, assembly GCF_000789255.1. Taxonomy (NCBI): domain Archaea; kingdom Methanobacteriati; phylum Methanobacteriota; class Archaeoglobi; order Archaeoglobales; family Archaeoglobaceae; genus Geoglobus; species Geoglobus acetivorans. The sequence continues at coordinate 1,307,932 of NZ_CP009552.1, read as the reverse complement.
CCGATAAGCACGACTCCTCCAAAGCTCACAGACTCTGCCTTTGAAATCAGGTAGAGTGTAAGTCCGAGGGATATGAGGGTGATACCGGAAAAGACCTTGACAGGATTCATGGGAAAATAAATGGTGTCAGGGCTTAAAAACTTCATCGCTCTGGCAGGTGAAGTTTGCCCCCGTGAAGGCATGCATCAGGAATTTGTAGTCTTTCGTGTTTGGTTTTCCGTTTTCAAACGCATCCCCGTGGCTCACATTCACGATCTCCCCCACAAAGAATATGTGGTCCCCCACCTCAACTTCCCTGACGACCCTGCATTCAAGATTTGCCTGACACTCCTTTATGGAGGGGGCGCTTACCTTTTCAGATGGGATAAAGGTTGCACTCATCTTTTCAGCTTTGTTTTCCTTCGCACCGCTTACCGTTCCAGCCACCCACACGTCCCTGAGGAGCTCCACTGTTGGAACTGCTATAACGAAATCTTTCTGCTCCTCAATCAGCTTTCTCGTGTGTCTGGTTTTTCCTATTGCCACTCCGAGAAGAGGGGGATTGAAGCTGAGGGGTACAACCCAGTCTGCTGTCATCGGGTTCGGTTTCTCCACCGTTCCGGCCACAACAAGATAAGTTCTCAGAGGATACAGGTAGCCCAGCATGTTTTTAATTAAGCAGAACTGGAATATATCTCTTTCGTGCAAGTCTGGAAATCTGGTGCTTTCCCGAAAATGCTGCACAAAATTTTTAAAACCACGTGATGAGTAAGGGAAGCATGACTGATAAGATTGTAACAGTCAATATAGGCAAAAAGGGGATTAACGATAATCTGGTAAATGAAATCAACATGATTCTTAAGAAGAGAGGAGTAGTTAAGGTCAAAATGCTCCGGAATTTCAGAAATATGACCATGGGCGGTGTGGATAGAAAAGCCCTTGCGAGGGAAATAGCGGGCATGATTGATGGTGAGCTTGTTGATGTTAGAGGGTTTGTTATGATGTTCAAGAGGTGTTGAATATGGCGACAGTGTATGATGTTCCTGCAGATATTCTGATTGAAAGGGTTGCCGGAAAGCTGAAGGAGATGGACGAATTCAGACCCCCGGAGTGGGCTGGTTACGTCAAAACCGGGGTTCACAAGGAAAGAAGTCCCGAACAGGGCGACTGGTGGTATTACAGGGTTGCAGCCATCTTCAGGAAGGTTTACGTTGATGGACCTGTCGGAATCGAGAGACTCAGGACGGCTTACGGTGGCAGAAAGAACAGGGGAGTTAGGCCGGAGAGATTCAGGAAGGGTAGCGGTTCAATAATCAGGAAGGCCCTTCAGCAGCTCGAAACTGCTGGTTTTGTGGGCAAGACTGATGGGGGTAGAGTGGTCACCCCGCAGGGAAGGTCGTTCCTCGACAGAATCGCAGCAGAGATCAAAAAAGAACTTGAGAAGGAAATTCCGGCTCTTGCGAAATACTGAAAAACTTTTTTACATCTCTGATCAGAATTGATATCCGGTGAGGTACCATGGACGACTTAGAGGAGATAAGGAGAAGGAAGCTGATGGAACTTCAGGCTCAGAGACAGAAGGAGCTTGAGGAGCTTGCACAGCAGCAGGAGATGGCAAGGAGGATTGAAGAGCAGAAAAAGGCAATACTTAAGGCTGTCCTTGAACCTGAGGCGAGAGAAAGGCTTACAAGATTGAAACTTGCGCATCCCGATATTGCTGAGGCCGTAGAGGCCCAGCTCATCGCTCTTGCACAGTCCGGCAGGTTGAGAAGTAAAATAACTGATGAAATGTTGAAGGAAATTTTGAGAAGGGCCATGCCGAAAAAGAGGGAAACCAGGATCATTAGGAAGTAGGTGATTTGAATGGGGAAGAAGACGGTTGGTGTTAAGAGGAGGCTCGGAAAATTTTTGAAGCAGAACAGAAGGGCTCCAATCTGGGTCACGATTAAGACAAAGAGAGAGGTTGTGTACAGCCCGAAGAGGAGGCACTGGAGGTCAAGGAAGCTTAAGGTGTGAGGTGGTCTTATGGCAAAGGTCGAGCTTGAGAGAGTCTATACGATTGGTTTAAGGCAGAAGATGAAGAAGTATCCGAGATGGCTCAGGGCAAAAAAGGCGGTTAAATACGTCAGAAACTTTCTCAGCAGGCACATGAAGGCTGAGCTGGAGAACATCAGGATAGATTCAAGCATAAACGAAAAAATCTGGGAAAGAGGCGGTAAGAAAGTCCCAGCCAGAATCCGGGTAAGAGCAGTAAAGTTTGACGATGGCATCGTCGAGGCCGAGCTGGTAGAATAATATGGCCGAGCTTACAGCAGTACACGGGAATCCGCTGATAGGCCTGTATGCGAGAGTCTCTGATGATTTTGCAGTAGTTGGCGTCAGGGATGGGAAATTTGAGTCTCTGATCAGAGAGGAACTCGATGTGGACATTGTGAGGACAACAGTGTGCGGTTCAGAGCTTGCAGGAGCGATGGTCGCTTTAAACTCTGAAGGCATCGTGGTCTGCGGACATGTGATGAAAAAGGAACTCGAGATGCTTGAGAGGTCGTTTGAGGTTCTGGTTCTTGAGACCGAGATCACCTGCATGGGCAATGTCATTGCAATCAACGATCGTGGTGCCCTGGTCCATCCGGATCTTGGAGATGAGGTTATATCGAAGATTTCGGAATTTTTTGACATTGATGTCCATCGCGCCACAATAGGCGGGATAAAAACGGTTGGCATGTCTGCAGTGGTTACGAATAAAGGCGCTCTGGTAAATCCAAACACAAGCGAATGGGAGCTCAAGAAAGTGGAGGATGTGCTTGGCGTGGAACCGGTGAAGGGAACTGTAAACTTCGGAAGCGAGATGGTCGGGACAGGGGTTGTTGCAAACTCGAGGGGATATATTGCCGGGAGGGACACAACCGGATTTGAGCTGGGTGTGATTGAGGAAGCTCTCGGATTTTTGTGAGGTGGTGGTAATGAGGTTTGAGGTTAGCGGGAAGTTCAGGAACGGTATGGTCTGGATGCCTTTCAAAAAGGTTGTTGAGGCACATAATGAGAGGTTTGCGGTTGAGAAGGTGTACTCGCTCATTGGCAGCAACCACAAGGTGAAGAGAAATCTTATTAAAATCGAGAATGTAAGGAGGAGTGAATGACGGCAGAGAATGCTATTCAGGAAAGGCTGATATTTCTTGAAGAGTTGAGACGGGAGGCGGAAGGGATACAGGCGAGGATAGTTGAGATTCAGCTGATGAAGGAGGAACTGAAGAGAACACTTGAAAGTCTCGAATTCTTTGAAAAAGCTGAGGGCGATGTGGAAGCTCTGCTGAACCTTGGTGGCGGAGTGTTTGCTTACGTTGATGTCAAAAACAGCAGAAAGATGCTTGTGGACGTTGGAGCAGGCATTGTGGTCGAGAAGGAGATAAAAGAGGCCATTGAAACTCTGAACAGGAAGAAGGAGAGTGTTGAGGAGACTGAAAAGAGGCTCAAAGAGCTTCTTGAACAGATTGCAAAGCAGATGGAGAAGATACAGAAGGAAATTGCCGAGATTGCCCGGACAGAAAAGCAGGAGTAATTATGTTCAAGGCCATAAGGGATAAGCTCAAGTCTTTCAGGAAAACGATTGACGAGGAAGCCGAAAAAGAGCTGAAAGAGGAACCTCCTGCATCTGAAGGCAGTGAGACTCAGGAAAAAGAAGATGTGGGAGTAAAGGAGAAAATTTCTTCACTCCTTCTCAGGAGAGAGGTAATAATTGACGATTCGAAGCTTGATAAAATTCTTCCTGAACTTGAAATGATTCTGCTTGAGAGTGATGTCGCATTTGATGTTGTTGACAGAATCTCTGAAGAGCTGAGAGAGAGGTTGAGAGGCAGGAGAAAGAAGATTGGGGAAAGCCTTTCTGATGTGGTTCTCAACGAGCTTAAAGAAGTTCTCAGAGAAATTTTGAGCCAGAATGCATTCGATTTTGATGAATGGGTCAAAAACAGGCTGAAGGAAAAGAAGCCTGCTGTAGTTCTGTTTGTTGGTGTTAACGGTACCGGAAAGACAACGACCATTGCCAAGGTTGCCAGAAGGCTGATGGATAACGGCTATTCTGTTGTTCTTGCTGCCGGTGATACTTTCAGGGCAGGGGCGATAGAACAGCTTGAGGAACATGCAAACAGACTGGGTGTCAGGATTATAAAACATAAAGCCGGCTCGGACCCTGCAGCAGTGATTTACGATGCGATAAAGCATGCTGAGAGCAAGGGAATTGATGTCGTGCTTGCAGATACAGCAGGCAGGATGCACACCAAGAAAAATCTTATAGATCAGCTCGAAAAGATAAAAAGGGTTACCAAGCCGGATTTGATCGTGTTTGTCGATGAGAGCATCGCTGGCAATGATGCGATTGAAAGGGCGGAGATGTTCAATGAGGCTGTCGGCATAGATGGGAGCATTCTAACGAAGCTGGATGCAGATCCAAAAGGCGGAACAGCCATATCCATAGCCTACGTTACTTCAAGGCCGATTCTCTTCATAGGCACCGGTCAGGAGTATGAGGATCTTGTGAAATTTGATGCTGACTGGCTGATAGAGAGAATTTTCGGATAACATTCTGTTTGCTGAACCTTTGGCGTTATTTCTTTTCCGTTCAAAAATGGATGGTGTCAGGCCCGCTATAGTTTTTATGATGACCACGACCCACCCTTGCTCCTGAACTGCACCTCGTAAAGCCTCGCGACCCTTTCTACTGTGTCTGCCTCCTCAACGCTCTTGTCATCTCTGAGCCTGACAAATCTCGGAAATCTCAGAGCGTAGCCGCTTTCGTATTTGGGGCTTTTCTGTATCTCCTGATACGCCACCTCGAAGACGTATTTTGGATTGAACACTATTCTTTTTCCCTCCTGATACTCGATCTCTGGTTTGAACAGTTCAGTCAGCTCTTCAAGATCCTCGTCTGTAAACCCCGTTGCCACCTTACCCACTCTGAGCAGCCCCCCGTATTCATCTAAGCATGCAAGTTCAAATGAGCTTATCAGGTTGCTTCTCTTGCCCTCGCCCCACTCTCCTCCTACGACCACAAGGTCTAATGTTTCCATGGTCGCCTTGAGCTTGAGCCAGTTCTTCCCTCTTTTACCTGGGATGTATTTAGATTCCAGATTTTTCAGCATCAACCCCTCGTGACCTGCCTGAATTGCCCTGTCGAACTCCTGCTGGATTACCCTCACGTCCGAGGTTACAATCTGTTCGGCCACCTTTACAGCATCACTCTCACCGACAGCGGAAATGAGTCTCGCCCTTCTCTCCTTCAGCGGAAGGTCTATTACCTCGCCATCGTCGTACAGGATGTCGTACAGGTAAACCTTCAGGGGAATCTCCTCCACCATTCTGGACACGCCATGCTTTCTTCTGAACCTCCTCAACACGTGCTGGAACGGCATTGGCCTTCCATCCCTGACGGCAATAACCTCACCATCCAGAATGACGTTCTCCTTGACGCACCTCTTTATCTCACTGACGATGTCCGGCAGGGCGTTTGTAACGTTTTCAAGTCTCCTTGAGTAGATTGTAACCCTACCATCGGCGTAATGAATCTGGACCCTTGAGCCATCAAACTTCCACTCGACTCCAAGCTCCCTTATCTCTCTCGTCGCCTCCTCAAGGCTTTCTGCAACCTGGGCGAGCATCATCTTTACAGGAATGTGAGGAGTAATTTTAAGGGACAGCAACGCCTGTTTCCCGCCATTTTTCGCCTCAACTGCAACCTTTCCAAAGTCGTTTGTGATCATGTATGCCCGCTCGACAATTTCAGACTCGATTCCAAACGCCTTTCCTATTGCGTCTCTTATTATCCCCTCTCCTATGCCCAGCCTCATTTCCCTGAGTATCAGTCTGGTCAGGTATCTGGCTTCAATCGGACTGCAGAGTGAATACAGCTCAGAGAGCAGCAGTATTTTCTTTTTCTGGCTCCCTCCTCCTTCAAGGGAACTGATCTCGTCAAATATTTCTCTCAATTTCTTTACTGTTAGCTCCTCGGTGAAGAGCAGAGTTTGGGTCTTCTTCTTGACAAGTTCCTCTGCGGCAAGACCGAAATCTCCCTTCTCTCTTATCAGATTTTCGATAGTCTTTCTGTCAATCCCTGTTGCAATCCTCATTGCCTCGTAAATCAGCCCCACTCCGACGCCCAGATCCCGTTCGCTCCATTCCGGGTAAATTCTTCCCTGGAGGAAGAGGACAGCATTGTACAGATCATTTTCATCCTCAATCTCTCTTATGAAAACAGCAATTCTTGCTGTTTTTTCAAGGGTGGATGATATTTTTTCAACAGTCTGACAGAGCTCAGCGAATTCCGAAAATGTGAGCATAAAAATAGGTGTGCCGGGAGATATATTACTGTTGTCTAATGTCTCGCTCAAGGATTCTCTTCCTCAGCGACCTTATGATGCCGGGCATGTCAATGTTCATTGGGCAGACTTCCATGCATTTTCCGCACAGCGTTGAGAGAAAGCACAGTTCCACCACCTCGCCAGTCACGGCACTCCAGCCCATGCCCATCGGTCCTCCGTACACGTCTCCACCCCAGATGTTTCCGGCAAGCTGGAAAACGGGGCATTCAAGCTGACATCTTCCGCACTTGACACACGAAAGCTGTTCCCTGTATGGCGTGTTTTTTCTGCCATTGTCGATGAGTATTGCGTGCATTTTCTGCCCAGCCGCTTTCTCGTTGATGTTTATGTAGGCTGGAGGAAAGGTCCCGAAAAATGCGGATTGCACGAGTACGGATTTCAGGGCAAGCTCGTCGGACGGGAGGATCTTGTCTATGCTTATCAGAGCAATGTAGGTTTCAGGCAGCGAGGTAGACAGTCGTATATTTCCCTCGTTCTCAATCAGAAATATCCTCCCCGTTTCTGCCGAAAATGCGTTGCACCCGGAAATGCCGGTGTCAGCATTCAGAAATTTTTCTCTCATGAAATTTCTAACCTCTCTGGCCATTTCCTCAGCATTTTCTCCCTTAATTCCAATTTTCTGGAGAATTCTTCTCACTTCCTCTTCAGAATAATGCAGAGCAGGGATGACCATGTGCATGGGCTTATCCCCGGCAAGCTGAACAATCAGCTCTCCGAGGTCGGTCTCCCACACCTCGTTTTCAAGCTTTTCGAGGTGCTCTCTCAGGTGTATCTCCTCGGACACCATCGACTTTGCCTTCACGACTGTTTTTCCTCCTCCAACAATTTCTCCAGCAATTCTCCTTGCTTCAGCGGCAGTTACTGCGTAGTGTATCTGAACGCCCCTCTCTTCAAGAGTTCTTGCAGCTTTATCAATCCAGTAATCGTAATTTTCAGCCACATCAAGCCTGGCTTTCTTGACCTCATCAGCAAAGTCGAGCAGGTATGGGTGGTTCTCTATGTTTCTCCTCACAGCATCGCTCAGGTTTCTCAGAGATCTCAGAATTCCTTCCCTGATTGACGGTCTGTTTATGGCGTCATATATGTTCATTCTCTCACCTCGATTATCACGGTCAGCTTTCTCGGCCCGTGCATCCCGAAGACCAGCTTTCCCTCGATGTCCGCAGTCTTTGATGCGCTGCTTGAGGCGAAGAGCATACCGGATTTGCTCAGAGCATGCCTGTAGGCCGAGATTATGTCGTTTTTAACGTCATCTGGTCTTAGGATGACGACATGATGGTCTGCCAGGCCAGCCTTTCTTTTCTCCTCAAAGCCACCGAAGAAGATGATTCCCGTGTTTTCATCAGCACTCAGAGCGACGCTGACATGGGCATTCCCAAATTTCTGAACCTCTTTTTCTGCGTTATCCGTTACGATAACCTCGACGCCATTGTGCCTGAGAGATTCAGCGATTCTCATCTCCGACCACCAGGGCGAAATCGACGGCATTTCCTCCCGCTCTTCTCAGGTTGGCGAGGCATATCGGACAGAAGGTGATGATCCCGGAATTTCCAAGCTCTTCAAGTCTGAGCTTCGCTATCTCTTTCGAAATCTTGGGAGACAGCGCCTCTATTGGCCCACCGCAGCAGTTTGTCATTCTTTTGGAATACTCCACATCCCTGTAACCTATGCCTGCCGAGTCGAGCACCTCTCTTATTCTGTCCGATATCTCGAGATATCTTCCGTAATAGCACGGGTCGTGGATCACAAATTCCTCACGGTTCCTGCCTTTCAGCCCGTAAATCAGCTCAATGTAGCTTTTAACCTCGAACCTCTTCCCGGTATATTCGGGGTAGAGCTTTCTCAGGGCGTAGGTGGTGTGGGGGTCTGGAGTTACGATTTTCTCAACTCCGGCCTCGCTGAGTTTTTCCGCAACGAATCTGGCATGTTCTCTGAATCCATCATCATCACCAAAGTCGTAAAGCAGGATACCGCTGTAAAAGTCAAGTTCGGGCAGGTAGTAAACATCTATTCCGGATTTTACGAGCAATGAGTGAATGCTCCTGAGAATCCTGTCTGCCTCATTCCTGCTGTCTTTTGGAGTTATCATGCCGAGTATGCTGAATGGAATCGGAACGTATCTGGAAAGGACAAGCAACGTCTGCAACCCAGAGTTTTCAATCTTTTCCAGGTATCCTGTAACTGTTTCGATGTATGGTGTTAGCTGGTAAAGCATTCCCGTGAAGAAGAACCATTCTCCCTCGTTTTTGATGTCTGCTTCTTTCCACCATGTGTTTATTTTTTCGTTCCCTATTCCGAGAGGGTTTCCTGTTTTTCTCATGTTTTCTGAGAGGAATTCAATCACGTACTTCGGCCTTATCATTATCTCACCTCTTGGGAAATAATGCCCACTGGCTCTCTCCTTACGGGGGCGCCTGTGTAATCCGATGACTTCGGGAAATAATTATTCCTGCGGACAGGATGGTAAGTAAGTCCCACATCCTTGGCACGAATATGGCTTGCACATTTCAGCCGAGTTCAAGTTTTTTCTCGTGGAGAACTGCATGGTCTTTTTGCACAGGGTGCCGCTCTTCAATTCAGGAACATCATGAATAAAAAAATGGGTGAAACTTCAGAGCTTCGTTAACTTTGCAACAGCATCTCTGATCTCATCGACCGATGCAACCTCTTCTATTGTTGACAGATCTCCAAGGTCCTCTCCTGTGAATAACCTTTTCATAACTCTCCTCATGATTTTTCCACTTCTCGTCTTTGGAAGCATGTTAACAAACTGAATGTCCCTGAAAACGACAATTGGACCCATTGTCTTTCTTACATGCTGAATCAGCTCTTTCTTAAGCTCATCTCCCGGTTCGTAGCCGGGTTTAAGCACGACAAATGCTGCTGCAACCTCTCCCCTGACCTCATCCGGCACACCAACAACTCCCGCCTCAGCGACTGCTGGATGGGAGATTAGTGCATTTTCAACTTCGATGGTTCCGATTCTGTGGCCTGCAATCTTTATGACCTCATCAGCCCTGCCTGCGAACCATATGTATCCATCCTCGTCGAGGTAAGCAGCGTCACCACTTCTGTATCCCTTTATCACTCCGTTCCAGTATGAGTCGACATACCTCTCGAAGCTGTCCCACAGGGTTGGCGTGAGTCCCGGGAAGGGCCTTTCGAGGTAAAGGACACCTTTCTCATTTGGACCCAGCACTTTCTCTTCAGCCTCGTCGACTATCAGTGGAATGACTCCGGGCATTGGCAATCCTGCAGATCCGGGCTTGATGACATCTGTAACGCTGTCACCCATGAGGCCGTACGGATAACCGAATATCGGCGCTCCTGTTTCTGTCTGCCACATGTGGTCTATAATCGGTATCCTTTCCCCGAACAGGTCTCGATAAAGCCACTCCCAAACGTCCGGGTTCAGAACCTCTCCCGCACATATTACTCTCGAAACCGAGCTCAAATCATAATCTTTTGCAACCTCAACTCCCTGCTTCCTGAGGAACCTTGCCCCTGTTGGGGACGTCCAGATGAGGGTTGCCCTGTTCCTCTCAATCACCTCATACCAGATTCCGGGCTTCGGATAATCGGGAGTCCCGTCGAAGAGTATAACTGAAGCTCCAGCCAGCAGGGGACCGAAGACCATATAGCTCTGCCCCACTATCCACCCGATGTCTGAAGTGTTGAATATTACGTCATCCGGCTGCAATCCGTAAACCCATTTGGCTCCGAAGTAGTTCCATATCTGGTAGCCCCCGTGCACATGAATGACGGGCTTTGGCTTTGCTGTTGTTCCGGATGTGGGCATGACGAATATGGGGTCTGTTGCATCCATCTCCACGTAATCCGCACTCTGACCCTCACCAAGCTTCATGAAGTCTTCGAGAAGGATGTCTCTGCTATCGTCAAGATGGAGTTCCTGATCCGGCATCATCCTTTTTATTACTACCTTTTCGACCCCTCTGCTAACCTCTTCAGGGGCTATTTTCAGAGCCTCGTCAACGTTTTCCTTCAGGTTTATGATTTTGCCCCTTCTAACTGAATAGTCCTGCGTGAGTATTATTTTTGGAGATGTGAGTTCAATCCTGTCAGCCACAGCGTTTGGCGAGAATCCTGCGAATACTGTGACTGATATGGCCCCAATTCTCGCTGCAGCGAGAATCATAGCTGCTCCCTCGATTGAGTTGGGTATGTAGAGCAGAACTCTGTCTCCCTTGTTCACTCCAGCCCCTCTGAGTGCCTTTGCATACTTCTTCACCAGGTCATAGAGCTGGTTGTAGGTTACGGAGTACGAGATTCCGAATTCCGGGTTTTCGTAGATGTATGCTACCTTGTTTCCGTACCTTTTCAGCTTGTAGTCAAGACAGCTGTAGCTTATGTTTGTCCTTCCACCTACGAACCAGCTGAATTTTGGATAATCCCATTCAAATACTCTGTCCCACTTTTTAAACCAGTGTATGTCCTGAGAGGCCTCTTCAGCCTTTTTATTCCAGAATTCTTCAGGATTGTCTCGAGCGAGCTTCCACATCTCCCTGAATTCCTTTAATCCCTCATCCCCCATCTTTTCAACCTCCTTTTTTCGGGGTAAAGGTAAAATTGATGATATATATCTTTTATGATTTTTCATTTGAAAAATTAAGGGAAGGTTTATCAAGCTGTGCCGGATAAGGGTGGGCTGGAATGAGCGTGTACCACGATCTGAAAAAATCCCTGGAGAAATACTTTGAAGACGTCAGGGAAGGGGGTTTCAGCTACAAGAGAATCGAATGGGAGCTGGACAATCTGATCTATCCATACATCGGTAATTTTCTTGCCACCGGAGACATAAGCAGAGATGAGGCAAGGGAACTTTTCAGATACTGCGAGGAGAGGCTGAAGGAATTCAGGGAAGATTTATAAATCTGCCATCAAACTATGGCCGTGAAAATCTATGTGGTTTACAACCTCGGACAGTACAACCATCTGATTTATAGAATGCTGAGGGATCTGGAGGTCGAGACGAAGCTTATCGAGAACAGCACACCGCCCGAAGAAATAGACGCTGACGGGCTCGTCATAGGTGGCGGACCGAGCATGGAAAAATCAGGAAGAAGTGCGGATTATGTCAGAGAACTGGACATCCCCATTCTCGGCATATGTCTCGGGCATCAGATAATAGCAAACGTTTTTGGGGGCAGGGTTGACAGAGGAGACGTTGGGGGCTATGCTGAAAATGAAGTAAGCATCATTGAGGAGGACGAACTTTTTATTGGATTCCCGGAAAAGATCAGGGTCTGGGAGAGCCACATGGATGAGGTTAAGGTTCTGCCCGAAAACTTCGAACTTCTGGCCACATCCAGTATATGTGAGATTGAGGCGATGAAGCATAAAAGGAGGCCAGTTTACGGTGTGCAGTGGCATCCTGAAGTTTATCACAGCGAATACGGTGAGGAGCTTTACAGCAATTTCATTGAAATCTGCAAGAGGTAACCCTATTTCAAAACAATGTTCTGTCTGTAGCCACAGTTCGGACATTTATCCCCTTTCAGATTTATTTCTCTCACGTGGAAACCTTCTCTTGCGATGAGCAGTTCACCGCAGCTTGGACAGTATGTGTTCTCGTATCTGTGCCCCCAGACGTTGCCCGCGTATATGTATTCCAGTCCCTCGTCTCTCGCTATGCTGATCGCCCTTTCAATTGTTTTAACAGGTGTTGGAGGCACATCAAGCATCTGAAAATCCGGATGGAATCGGGAGAAGTGCACGGGGATTCTGGGGTTCAGGCCGGAAACCCATCTTGCAAATTTTTTCAGTTCTTTTTCGTCATCGTTGTGCCCGGGAATGATCAGGTAGGTTATCTCGATGAATATGCCCCTCTCGCTGAGATGTTCGACACACTCAGTAACCCTGCTCAGCCTGGCTTTGCAGATTTTTCTGTAAAACTCCTCGTTAAATGCCTTAACATCCACGTTTACCGCATCAAGAACATCGAACTGCTCAATCGCCTCGTGGCTCATATAGCCGTTTGAGACGTATGTGATGTAGTATCCCTTTTTCTTTGCAATCCTGCTCGCATCCAAGGCGAACTCGTGCATTATGGCCGGTTCGTTGTACGTCCAGCTTATGCCGTCTGCTCCATAGCTTTCTGCGAGTCTTGAAACCTCTTCAGGCGTCAGCTCTCTGAGATATGGAAAGCTGAGATCGGCAAAGCTGATCTCATAGTTCTGGCAGTGTCTGCACCTGAAATTGCAGCTCACACTGCCAAGTGACAGTGCTTTTGAACCTGGCATGAAGTTGTGAAAAGGTTTTTTTTCGATGGGATCAAGGTGGATAGCAGATATCAGGCCGTAGTTGTGAACTTCAAGCTTCCCGGAGCTGTTTTTCCTTACCCTGCAGATGCCCCACTGCCCCTCTTTCAGGATGCAGTAATGCATGCAGGTTTTGCATCTCACATCTCCATTCAGTTTTTCGTGGAGGTATGATTCGACGATCATTTACTGATTGTTGTCCTGAACACTTTTCAGTTTTATGGTGAAGACCGTCCCGCTTGGCTCGTTCTTCTGGACCGACACGGAACCTCCATACTTCTCAATCAGCTTTTTCACGATGAAAAGCCCGATTCCCTGACCGGATGAGGTGGTGAAGCCCTCATCAAATATCCTGTCTCTTATTTCCTCCGGTATTCCCACTCCGTAGTCTATGGTTCTGATGGTGACTTCCCCGTTTTCATGCAGAACCTCGAACTTCATCCTGTCTGTTTTGCCGTGCTTTACGGCATTGCTTATGAGATTCTCGAAGACGGAATAAATTCCGAAGTCTGCCATTACCCGTGCGTCACCGTATATGCTCCACTTTATATCGTAGTTCTGCATAACCGATGCGATAACTTCCGAAATCCGGAATGTTGAGAAATCTCTGCTGGATATCGTCTTTTCGACCTCTTTCATTTTTCGTATCATGTTCACGGCCTTATCGACTCTTTCGACTATACGGGGACAGTAATCGCAGCCCTGGTTTTCCATTGCAAGCTCTGCAAAACCTCTTATCACTGAGAGATCGTTTATCAGATCATGCCTGAGGGCTTTATTCACGATGCGGAGGTTCTCACTCAGACCCTCTATCCTTTTGTTGTTGTGCTCTATGACGTTGAGGGCGCTGTTTATGGAGTCTGCAAGTATTCGGATTTCATCATCTCCGGAAAGCTTCACCCTCTCTCCCGTTTTGAAGCCCCTCCTGCTTATGTTCTCCATGAAGTTCTTGAGGACCTCAAGCCTCTTCAGGAATGTCCTGTCTATAATCTGGGTCAGGGCAACTATGGTCACGAGAAGTATTGTCCCCGAAGCTAAGAGACCGTACTGGTAGCTCTGGACGATCAGCGGATCGATGTCGTTTATGTAAGCCAGCCTGAAATAGCCGATCAGGTTGTTCTTCGGATCGTAGACGGGGTAAAATACGCTCACCTCACCATTTTTTTCGACCTTTTCCTGCTGGAATTCCAGAATGTCCACGTCGAGGACCGATTTTGTGTACTCCATGTCGTCATCGGTAAATTTTCTGAGAACGGTTGTGTAGCCCTTGTAGCTTCCATTCTCATAAACCGGGACTGAATACAGCATGTAGAGGCCGTTATCATAGAAAAACCCCTTCAGAGGGATGGTATATGCCTTTGCCAGGGATGCGATGTCCCTGAAGGTGCTGTCGGGTATGCTGTCTGAAAATAGCGGATTGCCCGCGACTCTCAGAATATTCCCGTTTCTGTCGAAGAAGATTATGTACGAGTATTCATGGCTTCTTGCAATCTCTGAGAGGTCGGCATTCTGGTTGATTGCATGGTAGTATACCTCGGCGAGGTCTTTGAACTCCCGGTCAAAAATGGTTTCAAGTGACTTTCTGTCGTTTTCCAGCCACCTGGTGTAGAATTCATCAGAATTTGACTTGAGGAGGTATGCGACAAGAGAGGCTATGAGTATGAAATAGATCAGGAACGCGACAGCAATTATGACGCTGAGTCTGGTTTTTATTTTCATACCTTTCACCGAATCTGTCATGTACGGGTGCGCCGTCCCGTACTCGCTGATATTATTATACTCATCATTTGCCGGACTTCAATTATTATCTATGCGAGAATTGAATATAATTTTTTTGTCAACGTTGTTTAATCTACCGTAGAAAATAAAATTTTATCGATATAATTGGTCGTGCGCCGGGAGATAATAATATATAGCTGCTGAAATACCCAAACTCAATGAAAATTCTTCTAACCAACGACGATGGACTTTACTCTCCCGGGCTAAAAGCGAGTTACCGGGCGTTGAGTAAATTCGGGGAAGTCTATGCTGTAACTCCTGCTGTTCAGAAAAGTGGAGTTGGCAGGAGCATCTCCATAATGGAACCCATAAGGGTGAGCGAGGTGAGAATTGATGGCATTAAGATTTATGCCGTTGACGGCACACCAACAGACGCTGTCATAATCGGCATTCATGAAATCATTGGAGATGTTCCGGATCTAACCGTCTCTGGTATAAATCTTGGAGAAAATCTTTCGACCGAGGCTGTCACAACTTCCGGGACTGTTGGGGCTGCTCTGGAGGCCGCCACTCAGGGAAGCAAGGCGATGGCAGTAAGTTTGGAGATGAGAGACGCCTTCAAATTCGAATCATTTTTCGCTCCTGTGGATTTCTCGAACGCCAGCATGGTGCTTGAGAAGCTTGCGAAGATGGTGCTGGAGAAGGGTTTGCCCGAGGGCGTGGATCTGCTGAACGTGAACGTGCCTGAAAGGTGGAACGGCAGATACAGGTTTACAAAGCTCGCAAGAAGGCTTTACCGGACAAGAATTGACGTCAGGTTTGACCCAAGGGGCAGGAAATACTTCTGGATTGATGGTGAGGAGGAGGAAGATGCGGAGGATGGAACGGACCTTAATGCAATCAGGAAGGGTTACGTTTCGATAACTCCCCTGACCCTTGACATGACCTCGAAAATTGATTTTGGCGAACTTGAGAGGTGGTTCGATGATTGAGAAGGTTAACTGCGCTAAAAAGGCGATTGAGTTTGTTGAGGACGGGATGGTGATCGGCCTGGGCAGTGGAACGACAGTCAGGGTTTTTGTGGAGATGCTGGCTGAAAAGGTGGGGGAAGGGCTGGATGTTGTTGTGGTACCGTCGTCAATTGACTCCCACGTGCTTGCCGTGGAACACGGAATAAGGACTGCGAGCCTGCTCGAATACCCTGAGCCGGACATCTGCATAGATGGGGCAGATCAGGTTGACAGGGATTTCAACCTTATAAAAGGCGGTGGTGGAGCATTGACAAGAGAAAAGATTGTGGCTTCAGCATCAAGGAAGTTCTACGTGATTGTTGACGAGTCCAAGATGGCTGAAAGGTTGAACATGCCGGTACCGGTCGAGATTCTGGAATTTGCCTACGGGTTTGTTAAGCGGAAGATCGGTGAAATGGGATGTTTGCTCAAACTTAGAGAGGGTAAAGGCAAGCTCAGACCCGTAATATCTGACAACGGCAATATAATCGCTGATGTTGATGCCGGAGTAATCGAGAATCCGGGAGAGCTCGAGAGGTTACTGAGAATTCCGGGAATTGTTGAGAACGGGATATTTTTGGCTGAAATGGTGGATGGAGTGATCGTCGGGAGGAGCAATGGTGCAGAAGTGCTAAAGAGGTAGTTTTCCGGCTTTTCTGTTTTTTAACAATTTTTGAGAGTTCCTTAGGAGTTTTTTACAGTGCTGAATTGCAGTTGGAAATGCATAGATGTCCCAGAATAACTCTATAATTTATGGAGTATTATCCAAGAATAATTGAGTTGGAAATGGGGAAGTGGCTGGAGTTCTGAAAATGAAAAAGTAAATTAAACCCCTCAAATCTTTCCACAACCATGAAACTTGTGACATGTGGTCTGCCTTACGCTAACGGAAAAGCCCACATAGGTCATCTGAGGACTTATATTCCTGCTGATGTGTATGTGAGGTATCAGAGGCTTAAAGGGGAGGATGTTGTCTTTGTTTGCGGGAGCGACAGTCATGGCACTCCGATTGTTGTCAATGCTGAACAGCAGGGATTGAGTCCGGGAGAGCTTGTCGATGTTTATCACGAACACTTTCAGAAAATCTTCGAGGCTCTTGATGTGGAGTTCGATTATTATGGGAGGACTGACAGCGATTACCACCACGAGAGAACGAGAGAGATTGTGAGAACGCTCCTGGATAACGGTTATATCTATCCCAGAGAAATTGAGCTGGCATACTGCCCGAAATGCGACAGATTTCTGCCTGACAGGTATGTGGAGGGAGTGTGTCCCTACTGCGGGGCTGTTGCAAGGGGAGATGAGTGCGACCAGGGATGCGGCAGACACCTTGAGCCTGGAGAAATCCTCCAGCCGAAATGCAAGATTTGCGGCACACCGGCGATTTTCAAAAAGCAGAAGCACTATTATTTCAGGCTCACAGCCTTCTCAGACTTTCTGAAGGATTTCATTGTGAATCTCAGAGGTACAGAAAACGCCCTGAACTATGCGAGAGAGTGGATCAACAAGGAACTGAAGGACTGGTGCATAACGAGGAACCTGGAATGGGGTGTGAGATTTCCGGGCGACGAGAATCTGGTTGTTTACGTGTGGGTTGATGCCCCGATAGGCTACATAAGCTTCACTGAAAAGGCATGCGAGAAACTCGGAAAGGACTGGAAGGAGATCTGGCTTGACGGGAAAGCTGAAATAGTGCATTTCATCGGGCTGGACATCGTTTACCACCACTGCATATTCTGGCCTGCGATGCTGAAAGGTGCTGGCTACGCTCTGCCCAGTGCAGTCATCGCCAGCGGGATGGTCAAGGTTGAGGGTAAGAAGTTCTCTAAGAGCAGAGGGTATGTGGTCTGGGTTGAGGAGGATTACCTCGCCTCAGGCCTGAGTCCCGATTATCTGAGGTACTATATCGTTAATTACACCTCTCATCAGAAAGACCTGAATTTCTCCTGGCATGTTTTCAGGGACAAGGTGAACAACGAGCTGATCGCAACTCTCGGCAACTTCATCTACAGGGTTCTCCACTTTGCCTGGAAGAACTTCGGCGAAGTGAGGATGAACGAGCTGGATGGGGACGTTCTGGAGCAGATAAGGCTCGCTACGGAGAAAATACGGAAAGCCATTGATGAGTGGGAGTTCAAAGAGGCAAGCGACGCTTTTATGGAGCTTGCAGGGTTTGGCAACGTTTACTTCCAGACTTCAAAGCCCTGGGAACTTGTTAAAGAGAATAAAGATGAGGCCGAGAGAGTCATTGCCTCCTCACTCGCAATAGTGAGGGCTCTGGCAGTTCTTGCATATCCTGTCCTGCCGAGAGCAATGGGCAAGGTCGCTGAAAGCATCGGGCTGGATCTCAATAATGTCAGGATTGACTCGGTTCTCGAGATTCCTGAGGTGATAAAGGTGAATAAACCCAGAGCACCGTTTACCAAAATTGATGACAGGATGATCGAGGAGCTTGAACACAGGATGCTCGAAAGGATCAGCGGTAAAGGCGGTGAAGAAAAGAAAGAGCCAGATGTAGAGAGAGTGGGCATTGAAGAGTTTGCAAAACTGGACATAAGGGTGGGCAGAATCCTGAAGGCCGAGAGAATCAAGGGCAGCAAAAAGCTGATGAGGCTCGAGGTCGATATAGGCAGCGAGGTCAGGCAGATTGTTGCGGGAATCGCTGAAAGCTACAGTGAGGACGAGCTGAAGGACAGGCCTGTGGTGGTGCTTGTCAACATAAAGCCAGCAAAGCTCATGGGTGTCGAGAGCAACGGCATGGTCCTTGCAGCAGACGTGAACGGAAAAGCCGTGCTGCTTGAGCCGGAAAAGCCAGTGAAACCGGGGGCGAAGGTGAAATGAGGCTGAAGGCAAGCATCGACGACTTCAGAAAATGGCTCGAGGAGAGGGGTTACAGGCAGAGGCTGGGAGACGGTGGTCTGAATGCATATCTCGAGTCCGGGTTTCCGGCACTCTTTTTCAGCAACTCCCAGCTTCTCTATGCCTTCATATACTCAAATCTCGGCTTCGAGTCAGAGAGGGTGAATGAAAGAATAAGGTTTGAGCTGGCCAGGAGAATAAATGCCATATTTCTCGAGAAGGACTACATGGAAATAGAGTTCAGCGAACCAGCTTCATGAGCGGGTAGTTTTTTTCTTCATCCCATTCCAGTACCGCCTCAACCTCCACTTCGCTGATTCTGACTTTTACCCTCGCCCTCAGCATTTCGGGGCTCAGCGAGCAGTAACCGAAACCCGAAAGTTCAGCTTCAAGCTTTTCCCTGTCTATGCTGACCTCCGCCTCAGCGACGTAGGGCTGAAGCTTCATGCAGCTTTCCATAGCTCTTGCAAGAATTTCAGCGTTGTCGTGGCTAACCGGAGCGCCAATGAACTGATGGAAAAGGGCACCAAGCTTTATTCCCGCCTCGAATGCAGCAATCTCTTTCATGCAGGAAAATGTTATCTTCTCCTTTTCACATTTTCGCTGTATGAGAAATGTCAGGGTGGCGATATCAATTGCGGGAAGTGATTCGATTGGGGGGGCGGGAATTCAGGCTGATCTGAAAACCTTTTCCGCTTTTGGTGTGTATGGAACGACTGCGATAACTGCAGTAACTGCTCAGAACACTTTTGGAGTTAGCAACTCGCTTGTACTTCCAGGAAAGCTTGTTTACGATCAGATTCGGGCTGTGGCTGAGGATTCAGGCATCGATGCCGGAAAAACAGGGATGCTGGGAAATGTGGAGGTTATCCAGAGCGTGACCGGGGCTGTGAAGGAATACGGGTTCCCGCTTGTCCTGGATCCGGTGATGATTGCAAAGAGCGGGGCGAGTTTGCTCGAGAAGGGTGCGATAGAGGCGCTGAAGAGAAAGCTCATTCCCGAAAGCATGTGCGTGACTCCCAATCTCGATGAGGTGAGAGTTCTTGCTGAAAGAGAGGTCAGGAATGTGGAGGAGATGATGGATGCTGCAGAATTCATCAGCGGTGAATTTGGGTGTGAGGCTGTGCTGGTCAAGGGAGGGCATCTGAATTCTCCCGTGGCAAAAGACGTTCTCTATTACAGAGGAAAAATTTACGAGTTCGAGAGCCAGAGGGTTGAAGGCTGCTATCACGGCACCGGATGTTCGCTCTCGGCTGGCATTGCAGCGGGCTTGGCTCTTGGCCTAGGTCTGGTTAAGGCGGTTGAGAGAGCAAAGGAGATGCTTGATTTCGGCATAAGATACTCTGCAAAAGCGGGAAGGGGATGCGATTCAGTCAATCCCGTGGCGATTATGGAGAGGAAATCACTGGCCTTCGAGATGCTCGGTGAGATGAGGCAGGCTGTTGAAAGGCTCTCAAGGATTGAAAACGCCACCAAAATCGTCCCCGAGGTCGGGATGAACATTGCGTATGCGATGCCCTTCAGGTATCTCAAAAGCGTGGATGATGTTCTCTCTCTGGATGGAAGAATTGTCAGGGGCAAGAACAGGCTTGCAATTCCGGCAGGCTTTGAGTTCGGAGCTTCAAGGCATCTTTCGAGAGCTTTGATTGCCTACATGCAGCATTTTCCCGAATACAGGGCTGTGATAAATGTGAGATATGATGAAAGGCTGATGGAGAGACTCAGGAACGCAGGCCTAAAGCTGGCCAGCTATGATCGGAGAGATGAGCCAGAGGATGTAAAGCGGAGAGAAGGTGCGACCATTCCATGGGGAATACAAACCGCAATCGAGAAATCAGGCAGAAGGCCCGATGTGATATACCATCTCGGAGATTTCGGAAAAGAACCGATGATTCTGATTTTTGCAAAAAGCCCCGTAGAGCTTGTTGAGATGCTTGAGGCAATTCTGGAGGGGTATTAAGCCGTATTAATGTTTAATACTCTTTGTTATCCAAAAATTTATCCTCTCATTGCTTGCAAGATCTTTCCGCAAATGATGGGGATACGCAAGGGGAGGCGGTGGGTAAATCATTTAAACCTATTTCTATATAAAAGATAATAAGATGTATCTAACCCAGAAGAACCACATCAGATGCGACAGGAGAACCTACAAAATTCTCAGAATACTCACCCGACTCTCCAAAAACCTCTACAACTTCACTCTTTACACGGTGAGACAGTACTACTTCAACAATGGAAAATACCTTCCGTACGAGCAAGCTTACCACTTGGTCAAGCACAATGAGAACTATCAGCTACTCCCATCGCAAGTGGCACAGCAGACAATGAAAGTCGTCGACAGAAATATGCGTTCATTCTTTCATGTTCTCAACGAGAGGAAAAAGGGAAATTTCAATCGTCCAGTATCGATGCCGGGATACTTACCCAAGGATGGATATTTTGTCTGCATTTTTCAGAAGGATATGTTCAAGGTTATTGGAAACAAGATTAGACTCTCCCTTGGCAGAAACTTTGCTAAGGAGTTTGGCATTCGGTATTTGGAGTTTAAGCTTCCCTCAACTGTTGTTGGTAAAAAGATTAAGGAAGTGAGAATACTTCCTCGTTACAAAGCCTTGTGGTTTGAGATTGAGTATGTGTATGATGTAGAACCTGAGAGGGTGGATTTGGACTACGGTCAGTATTTAGCGATTGACCTTGGATTGGGTAACTTCGCCACCTGTATCTCCACCGGCGGGACCCCCTTCATCATTGAAGGGAGGGGTTTGAAATCTTTCAACCGCTGGTGGAACAGGGAGAATGCTAAGTTGCAGTCTATTTACGACAAGCAGGGAATTAAAATGGGAAGGAAGATTGCGTGGTTGCTGAGGAAAAGAAAGAATGTGATAAACAACTTCATGAATCAGGCTGTAAGCCACATCGTCAAATACTGTCTAAGCAACAGAATCGGGAATGTAGTGATAGGAGAGCTTAAGGACATTAAGCAGAACATTAATCTCGGCAGAATAAACAATCAAAACTTTCAATACATCCCTTATGGATTGTTCAAGCAGAAGCTTAAGACAAAGTGCGAGTATTACGGGATAAACTATATCGAGGTAAATGAAGCCTACACATCACAAACCTGTTCAGTCTGCGGAGACATAAACAGAAACAACAGAAAGCATAGAGGATTATACGTTTGCGGAGAATGTGGTAGCGTCTTGAATGCTGACGTTAACGGTGCTCTAAACATACTAAAAAAAGTAGCTCCCGAATCCGTAAGGATAGGGAGTAGTGGCGGCGTGAACCCGCCAGTGAGGATAAGGGTTGCCAGTTTTGGCAACCAAACTCCTCACGAAGCCCTGTCCGTTAGGGCGAGGCAGTTCACTGTAACAAATCGTAAAGGTTAATAATTACGCTCTGCGAAACTCACGTGGAGGTAAGGAATATGGTGCAGGAAGTTAAGATTATCGATCTGTCTCTGAGAGACGGACACCAGTCGCTTGCGGCAACAAGGATGAGAACAAGAGATATGATCCCGATTCTCGAGCTTGTTGATGAAGCGGGCTTTTACAGCATAGAGATGTGGGGAGGAGCCACGTTTGATGTGATGCATCGATTTCTGAACGAGAATCCCTGGGAGAGGATCAGGACGGTCAGGAAATACGTTAAGGACACACACTGTCAGATGCTTCTGAGAGGGCAGAATCTCGTTGGTTACAGACATTATTCTGACGATGTTGTTGATAAATTCGTTCAGAAGGCGGTTGAGAATGGAATTTCGTTCTTCAGGATATTCGATGCCCTGAACGATGTCAGAAACCTTGAAACCTCAATAAAAGCCGCCAGAAAGTACGGGGCGGAGCACATCCAGGGATCGATCTGCTACGTGATTTCACCTGTCCACACTCTCGAAAAATATGTTGAGACTGCCAAAGAGCTTGCTGAGCTTGAGGTTGATTCAATAGTGATAAAGGACATGGCTGGAATGCTCTCTCCGAAAGCGATTTACGATCTCGTGAAGGCTTTGAAGAAGGAGGTTGGCCTGCCTGTTAACGTGCACTCACATTACACGAGCGGGATGGGGACGATGACCATGCTGAAGGCTGCTGAGGCTGGAGCGGACATGATCGACACAGCCATGTCTCCATGGGCCTGCGGGACATCACATCCCCCTACGGAATCTCTTGTTTACGCCCTCGAGGAGCTTGGTTTCAAAACGGGAGTCAACATGGACGTTCTCATGGAGATGAGAAAACACCTGCTCGAGCTGAGGGAAAAGTATGCAGGATATATAAAGATGCTTTCAACGGTTCCGGACACGAGGGTGCTGAAATATCAGATTCCGGGAGGGATGTTTTCGAACATGCTCTCCCAGCTCGAGGAGCAGAATGCTCTCGACAGGCTTGAGGAGGTTCTTGAGGAGGTGCCGAGGGTTCAGGCCGACCTCGGCTATCCGCCCCTTGTAACCCCAACGAGCCAGATAGTTGGTGTGCAGGCAGTGCTGAATGTTCTGTTCGGCAGGTACAAGATGGTTACCAAGGAAACCAAGGACCTCGTAAGGGGAATGTACGGAAGGACACCCGCACCGATAAGTGAGGAGATAATCAAACTGATACTCGGGGATGAGAAACCCATCACCTCAAGGCCGGCCGATTTACTTGAACCCGAGTTTGAAAAGAGGAGGCAGGAGCTGATCGAGGCCGGGGTGGAGAATCCGAGCGACGAGGATGTGCTGATCTACACACTTTTCCCTGTAACGGGACTGAAGTTCCTGAAAGGGGAGGTCAGCGAGGAGGCATTCCCGGCTCCGGCAGGCGAGGTTAGGGGTGAGTACGAGGTCGAGATTGAGGGAAGGAAGTACAGGGTGAAAATCGGAGAGTAATACCCTTTTCCCATATTTTTGAATTCCTGCTGGTTACTTCATGCGTTTTCTGTGTTAAATTTTAACCGGAAAAATTTATTTAATGCCCTGCTGTTTGAAGGCAGGGAGGTAAATGCAATGAGGTCAGCGTTGATTGTCATGTTATTGCTGGCAGTACTGATTACTGTAACCCCGGTACTGGCTGCTGAGACAATAACCAAGGACAATTTTGCCGAACCGGTAATAGAGCCGAAGCTGAAAGATTATTATTTTCCCGGCGATGCAATCTCTTTCAATTTAACAATCGAACCGAAAACCAGTGATGATGCGGAGCTGATTGATGGCAGGATTTACGAGTTTAACACCTCTCTTGAAAATTCTCTGATTAGGGTGATGGTCGAGTACAAGGACGGTGGGGCGATAACTCAGCAGGGAGGGAGTTATGTCAAAGCGGATGTGGGTGACTGGGATTTCGGGCTGGACAGAATAAAGGTTGAGGTCTCCGGTACTGTTCCGGAGGTGAATTCGAGAATTCAGAACGTGGTTGTGCTTGGTATTGACATCCAGGATGCTGAGAGTAATGCCGTTCCACCGGTTGTGATAAAGGTCGTTAACAAGGGGCTTTTTAATTCCTACATCCAGCAGCTTGAAAACAGGTATTCGGAGCTTGAGGGCAAGGCGTCAAGTCTCGAGGACAGAGGTGCGAAGGTGGGAGAAATAAAATCAAAACTGAACTCCGCAAAGGCCAAGCTGGACGAGGGTAAGGATTATTTCAGCAATGGAAAGTACGGTGATGCGAATACAACTCTCGGAGAGGCGGAAAACCTCCTAAATGAAGCCCAGAATATGCTTAGAAAAGTTGAAGTGGAGCTTTTGAGAGATGTGGTGTCTCAGAAGCTCGATATCATGCTTGAGAAAATGACTGGACTTGAGATAAGGATTCAGCAGTTGAAATCCAGGGGAGAGCAAACCCTTGATTACGAGATAAAGCTGGAGGAATTCAAGAGGAGCTATTCTGACCTGAAGGCCAGGCTCTCACAGGCTGATGATTATCTCAGCAACAACCTTTACGATGACGCTGAAACAACCCTCGAGAAGGTAAAGACCGACGTAGACATGGAGATTGATGCAATCAACTCTCTGATTTCTCAGCTTCCCGTAGAGGAGACGCCCACCTCAACCCCAGCTGCAACGCCCACACCTCAGCCAGAAGGCCCATCGATTTCGGAGCAGATTGGTGAGTGGTTTTCAGGTATCTCTGGATGGCTCAGCGAGAACAGCGGGAGAATTCTGATGTATGGAGGGGGTGCAGTAGTCCTAATCGCTGCTGGCTTTGCCGGTTATAAAGGCTTTAAAAAGTACATGAAAAAAAGAAAGTGGGACGAGCTGAAATAGTTTCGTTCCAGTTTTTTCACTTTTTCCACAGCTATTATGGTGGAGCTGGTCTGATCCCGGCAATTTCGCTCCCGGCTTCCACGTTTTTCTGCAGAGGCCTTTTTCCATGAAGAGCCGGTTGTTCTGCAATCCAAAACGATTGTGAGAGTTTTTCAGTTCTTTCGGTTTTGCGTGTTTACAGGTATCCTATCGATTGATGTTTTAACAAAAACTAAATTTCGAAATTTTTTTATTTATTAGCATTTCCTGAGCGTGCATGAAGAAGATTTTGTTACCTGCACTGCTGGTATTGTTGCTCGGAGTAACGGCCGCATCCATCTATTACTTCACCGTGGAGGGGAATATTGAAGTCCAGGAGAGTCAGATAGAGCTGTCGCAGCAGTCCTTTTCGGCGGAGATATGTGGTGGAGCCAGATACGTGAAAAATCTTAAGATAAAGAATTACGGCGATGAGAAGAGCATTTACTTTGATTTCGTTGTAGAAGGTCCCGACCCGAAAGCGGTGGATGTCAGTGTTCACGACATCTATGGAAATGCAATCACCTCTTCCAACAGGCTTGTGATTCCAGCGGGGAGTGAGAACAGTCCAGCAGAGGTGGAGATCAACATTCACATAAGTATGGACGATGATGCTCAGCCTGGTAAATACACGGTTTATGTTGTTGCCAAGGAAACGTGACCTGTCATGTCATTTTCTCCCGGTCTTTAATTTTTAATGGACTATAATGTAATATATATCTTCTCTCTGTCCCAAGCACACGGAACATTGCACATGGTTCCGGGACACTGTGGATGGATGTTGTGTGCGGCGGTGATTGTGCAACTTCCAATCCATCATCACAACCCGGCCACCAATCCATGGCCATAACTGATTACAAGTTTTAACCCTTTTCCTGTAAAAAAATAGCAAAAGGTTTAAATATGGAAATGGTGTAATAAAAAAAGGTGGCGGCGGAGCGGTGATGTCGAGCTTAGCTTCGCCGCCAGTCGATAGCAGACTATATATACCTGAAAGGAAAAGCAGGTTTGTAAAAAGGAGGTAGAGAAAGTATGAGTAAGGTATGGAAAATAGGAATAGCGGTATTAGCGGTTCTACTGATGGCAATGGCTACAGCGAGTGCAGTTTCCGTTGATGCAACAAACAAGGATGTTCTCTATGGAGACCCAGTGGAACTCAACATCGTCATCAATCAGACAGGCATTTATACCTTGACTGTTAAAAACCTCGGAACAGGTACATCAGAGACGCTCGAGGTTTTCAGCACGACTGGGACCTATGTGAGGTCTTATGATACTGATGCGAAAGGCTGGTATCCTGGAAAGTATCTCTTCAGGCTTACAAACGAAACTGATGTTGAAGTGGCGAATGTTACCGTCAACGTTACAATGGGCGAACCATACGTTGTTGTAACGCTTGGCAGCACGGAGGTTGCCGACGGTGATGCACTCACATTCGATCTGGCAACGTACTACCATTATGACGTCTCGGACATAACTGCATGGGTTACCGGTCCATTTACGAATGGCACCAATGGTATCTACTTCAATGATACCACTTACAGTGACAGTATTATCTACTTCAACCTCAGCAACAACGCCTATGCAAGCGAGCCGAATAACTATGCTGTCAAGTTCAGTGATATTGCCATTAACACGTCTGTGTTCCCCAACAAGACGCTTGATGCATCTTACACCCTGCATGTTAGGGTAAATGCATCTGATGGTTCTACCAAGACTGTGAACTATGTGTTCAGAATCGCCTCGCTGACCCTTGAGGTCACACCTGAGGCGAGTGAGGTTGCAAGAGGTGCAAGCATTGATGTTACAATCAAAACAAATGCTGCAGACACCGGCACTGCTGCAGACATTAACGGAGATAACAAGATTAGCTACACATTCTCGGGTACAAATTCAACTTCAGGAACTGTTGATGTTTCAGATGGTGGTGCCACGATAACTCTTAGCCCAGGCCTTGCATGGGTAACTGGTACCTACACATTGAGTGTGACTGTGAACACCACTGGCACAATCAATAAGACGGTTGAAGTAAGCATTGATGTTGTCGATCCAAGCCTGACAATCACGCCTGACAAGACAACTGCGCCAAGAGGAGATTCTGTCTCCATTGATGGGTCGACCAACCTCCCAGAAGGTGTTGAGGTAAGACTCAACACAAGCGGACTGACATCAGACCAGACCG
This sequence comes from Geoglobus acetivorans, assembly GCF_000789255.1. Taxonomy (NCBI): domain Archaea; kingdom Methanobacteriati; phylum Methanobacteriota; class Archaeoglobi; order Archaeoglobales; family Archaeoglobaceae; genus Geoglobus; species Geoglobus acetivorans. The sequence goes on along the minus strand of NZ_CP009552.1, from coordinate 1,281,275 downwards.
CTTATGTTGACGCCGAAGGTAAGTTCAGCTTCTCCTTCGACATTCCAACGACTGCTGATCTGAGAACGTACACAATCACGGTAACTGCAGTTGGCTACGACGTTTCAAGCAGCTTCTCCCTGAAAGTCGTAAGACAGGGTGTTTCAGTCTCAGTAAGCTCTGCTACTGTCCTCATTGGTGACTCGCTTGACGTTAACATCACCAAGACTGCAAATGCTAAGGTGTTCATCTATGCTTCAAAGGACGGCGTTTTCAAGGGTGTTAAGAAGATCCCGAGCCTTACAACAAAGTTCACAGATACTGCCACTCTGAACACAACCGATGACTCGGTAACTCTTGATGTTGAGCCAAACGCTCAGCTCGGCACATACACTGTGTACTTCTTCGCACCTGCCAACACATCTGAGATCGATCCAGTGAAAGACCCACAGGATGTCCTGTATGTTACAATCATCGACATATCCTTCACTGACGTTCCAACTGAAGTTTCGCTTGTTAGGGGCGGCAGTACCACTGTCACCGTAAAGGCGAATGTTCCGGGTACTGACTTCGGCAACCTCAGTGTAACCTTCTCAGGCAACGGAGTGTCAACCGATCTTAGTGCCAATGGTTATGTTGATGAAGATGAAACAACTGGTGAGGCTGGAGTTTACGAAATAACTCTCTACGGTAAGATAAACAGCGCCACTCTTGAGATGGACTCAAATGGCGACAAGATGCTTGCTACCGGAACATACACACTGACTGTGTCGCTCCTTAGGGGAAGCACAGTAGTGGAGACGAGATCCATCGTTGTCAATGTCGTCAACCCAGAAATTGATGTCTCCATTCCTGGTGAAGTTCTCAAGGGCGATGAGATTGTTGTGACAATCTCTACAAACAGAGCAGAGGACTATGATGGAATCTGGGTGTTCCTCGAAACTCCGAACCAGGTCTACTCTCAGAATCCAATCGTGGATGAGAACGGAACTGCTGTGGCAATCTTCCAGACATACGGGCTTGACTTTGGAACCTACACTGTCTACGTGAGAGATACGATGACTACCGGAAACAACTCTGCAGATAACCTGCAGAAGTTCTACAGCCTTGATCCAACAGACTCAACTGCCAAGCAGATCGGCTTCGCAGATGACCTCCTCTTCGGACCATATGAAGTCAAGGTCGTGAAGGAGCTCACACCAACGCCAACCCCGACACCGGAAGAAACCCCGACACCAACCCCGACACCAACCGCAACGCCTACACCAACTGCAACACCAACACCAACCAAGACACCAACACCTGAGAAGACCCCAACACCTGTAGAGACACCGACCAAGGAAGAAACTCCGAAACCAACACCAACCGAAGAGAAGAAGCAGGGACCAGGCTTTGAGGCAGTCTTCGCCGTTGCAGGTCTGCTCGCAGTGGCATACCTGCTGAGGAGAAGACAGTAAACCCAATCTTTCAATTTTTTCTTTTATTTTGAGACCTGAATTATCAAACAGGTTTTGTTCTGCGGTACGTTCATTCTCAATGCGCTTTTAGGTCTGTATTGTGTGGGCATAACTCTTTCAAGGGTTTTATGTATGTAAGTGGCTATTTGCCTCTAAATGTGAAATTTCGCTGATGTGGATTTTTTGACCCTCTCCGGAACGGGTTCTTCTTCGAGACTATCCATAATGGTCTTTTTTGTGGATTATCAGTTCATCGTCTTTTATCTCAATCAGAACTATGTCCCCCTGCTGAATGTGAATCACATCCAAGCCTTCTCTGTGATATGTATCACGCATGTGCTGATCTCTGAAAAGTTCGGTAAAACGATTTTTGTGAATTCAGTTCACCAAACCTTAAAATACTGCAAAGCAGATTCTTTGACTGATGAGTGAGGAAAGGCTTGTTATCAGGAGATCAGGATTTCCATCAAAAGGGGAAATTGTTATTGGCACGGTTACGAGAGTAATGGATTTTGGAGCGTTCGTGAGTCTCGATGAGTATGAGGGCAGGGAGGGACTTGTGCATATCAGCGAGGTGGCTCCGGGCTGGATCAAGGATATAAGAGACCATGTCAAAAAAGGGCAGAAGGTGGTGTGCAAGGTTCTCGATACCAATCCCAAGAGGGGTCACATAGATCTGAGCATAAAAGACGTCAATGAAAGACAGAGAAGGGAAAAGCTTCAGGAGTGGAAGAGCGAGCAGAGGGCTTTTAAATGGCTCGAAATTGCCGGGGAAAAGGTTGGTGTCGACAGAAAGGAGCTTGAGAAGATAGGGAAAAAGCTGCTGAGAAAATTTGACAGCATATATGCTGCTTTTGAAGAGGTGGCGTATGAGGGCTACGAGGTTATAGCCAAGATTGCAGGGGAGGAGCTTGCGAAAGAAATAGCCGAGCTTGCGAGAGAACATATTAAGCCCTCGACTGTCAGCGTTAGGGGCTACTTTGAGCTGAAATCCTTCGCACCTGACGGAATAGAAAGAATAAAAAAGGCTCTGTCTGTTGTGAAGAAATATCGCAGCGATGGTGCTGAGATAGAAGTTGAATATGTCGGTGCTCCGAAATACAGAATAGTTATCAGGACTGAGGACTACAAGGCAGCTGAAACCCTGCTCAAAAAGGTTATTGACGATGTCACAAAGGCAATGAAAAAACTCGGCGGTGAGGCAAACTTCGTAAGAGAGGCAATCTGATATGAAATCCCGGATTAGAAAATGCTGCGAATGCGGCAGGTACACTCTGAGTGAATCATGCCCTCTGTGCAGGGGCAGAACGTACATGCCGATTCCCCCGAGGTTCTCTCCTGAGGATCCGTACGGGAAATACAGAAGGATGCTCAGGAAACAGAGAGGTTTCTGGATCAGGAGGTGTATAAATGATTGATAGGGTTGATGTGAGATTTCTGAAAAAACCTGAAGAGGTCGGGCTGAGAAATCCGGTGATGATTGAGGGACTGCCCGGTATAGGACATGTTGGAAAGCTCGTTGCCGATCACCTTGTGAAGGTTCTCGAAGTGGAAAAGGTGGTTGAGATATATTCTCATCATTTTCCACCCCAGGTAATGGTCGATGAGAAGGGCGTCATCAAAATTCCGAACAATGAGGTTTATGCCTACAGGGGTGATGGAAACACACCCGATCTGCTCATTCTGGTTGGTGACTACCAGAGTATAAGCAATGAAGGGCACTTCGAGCTTGCAAATGCCTACATAATGATTGCGAAGGAATTCGGGGTGAGCAGGATTTACACCCTCGGTGGCTATGGAGTCGGAAAGCTGATAGATGAGCCTTACGTCATTGGAGCGGTGAACAGTGAATCGCTGATAGGCGAACTTTCAAATGTAGGGGTTAAATTTGAGAATGGAGAGCCCGCAGGCGGGATCATTGGTGCTGCAGGGCTTATAATTGGTCTGGCGATGCTTGAGAACATTCCCGCCGCATGCCTGATGGGAACGACTTCGGGCTACATGGTTGATCCAAAAAGCGCAAAGGTCGTTCTTGAAACGCTCATGAAGCTGCTTAACCTGAGTGTTAGTGTGGAGGATCTCGAAGAGAGAGCCAAGGAAATGGAAAAGCTGATAGCACAGATAAAGGAGATGCAGGAAGCCCAGACTGTACAGTTCAAGAGTGACGAGGATCTGAGGTATTTCAGATAAAATCACTTTTCCTGATTTTTTACCTTTTGAACACGCTTTCGATGAAGTCCCTTTCCTTTGCAAGCTCTTCAACCTTTTTTTCGAAGCTGAGCTGACCGTACGCAAGGTCATCCAGTTCAACGGTAATCATGCTGCTGTATCCCAGATCTGCAAGTTCCTGCAGGATGTTCCTGATGTTCTCATCGTGTCTCGATGCGGAATGCAGTCCGCCTGAATTCCCGCTGATGTGCACATTTCTGATTCTTTCCACTGACTCAAGGTATTTTTCAGCGTCTCCGTTTTTCATCGCGTGGTTTATGTCGAATGTCAGTCTGAAACCAAACCTTTCTGCACACTCGACGACATCCTCGTAGTTTCTGCAAAGATAGTTTATGCGAGGCTCGCTGTTTTCGAGAAAAAGTTCTACATCCTTTATTCTGGCGTATTTTGAAAGCACCCTGAAGTATTTTTCGTTTGCGATGATATCTTCAATCACCGGTTCCCTGCTGGCACTCCTTTTTCCCGCATGCACGGTCATCCCCACCCCGAGCTTTGACGCCACGTTTACTGCATGCAGGTTGCTTTTCAGTGTCGCCTCTGCAACCTCCTGATTGACGCTGCACGGGTTCAGGTCAAAAATTGCACAGTGGAGGGACGTTATTGAGTCTGAAATCGCCTCTATCTTTTTGAAATCTCTATCTATCCAGTAGTGTGGAGTCTCGATCCAGAACTCAATTCCGTCGTACCCTGCCTTTTTGCAGGCTTCTGCTAACCTTTCAAGGCTGTATTCATACAGAAACATGGAGGAAAACTGGATCAGCATGCTATCTCCCTGTAGATTTCTTTTCTCTCATAAAGCTTTCTGTAAACATCATGCTCACTCACTCCTGAGGCGAGAACGCTGACGAGCGGATCATCTTTCCTGTAAATCTGGTTCTTCTCAGGCACGTCTGCAAAGAATGGGTTTCCAGTGGGAGAATTCTTTATCTTAATCTCCCGCTCTGCAAACACCACGGCTCTCCCCGCAAACCTTCTGGGTCTGCAGCTTTCAAGCTTTCCCGCCTTTGCGTTCAGATGCATCCTGAACAGGTTTATGTCGTATGCCCACTCAATTGCATCGAGACTCCCCTGAAACCTCGGGTTTATCTCAAGGACGTATACTCTGTCTCCGATAATAAAATCAACTCCAATATTTCCTTCAAGCTCAAAATAGGTGGCAAGTTCCTCTGCAAGCCTTTTTGCCCTGTCTTCAAACTCGTGTTTGAACGGGGTTATGTTTCCACAGTATCTGAATTCCCCTGCACCGAAATTCACATCCCCGACGAGAATCCTGTTGAATGAGATGGCCAGTGCTTTCTTTCCTGTTGAGATCACCGACGCCGAGCAGGGTATCCCCTCTACATATCTCTGGAGGATATGGCCATCCTCTTCTCTGCTGGAGAGCCTTATTCCTTCACCTCCTCCCCCCGTTACGGGTTTCAGTATTCCTGACTCTCCGTCGTCAAGAATCTCAGGAAAGTCGAAACCTGCCCTCTCAAGCTCGCTGTAAAACTTTCTCTTGTTCACGATTTTTTTGAGCCTTCTGTCTCCGAGGACTTCGTAGCCTGAGTGCCAGACGATCTCTGCGTCCAGCTCTTCCGAAATGGTCAGGGCCTTATCTTTCACCCATTCCGGGGATTCATCGTCAATTCTGAAGATTTTTTTTGCATAGAGTTTCAGATCCGCATCCACATGTTTCGTAAGCGCAAATACTTCAAAACCAGCTTTTCTGGCAGATTCGGCTACGTTTCTTACATTGCTCCCAACTATCAGGAATTTTCTGTCTTCCATTCTTTTATTATCCTCCGTATAATGTCCTCTTCTTCTCTCCTGTAAATCTCTTTCATGCTTCCGTTTCCGAGAGCATCCAGTCCTCTGAAAACAACTGCCGGGACACCGTCGTCCCCCTCCCCCATCAGCATGTTGGCAAATGCTGCGATCTCGTCTGCGATGCACTCCACAGTAACTTCAAGCTCCCGTCCGTAGAGATCTTTTTTCCCCCTCCAGTCCTCAAGAGCCTTTACACCGGAGATGCCTACTGCCACGCCAACAACACCTTTCCTGAAACATCTGCCGTTGGTGTCGGTTATCACCACGCCAACATTCCTTCCGGTTATCCTTTCAATCTCGTTTTTCAGCCTCTCTGCTGACTCATCTGGATTCTCTGGCGGGAGGAGCAGGTAACCCTCCTCAACATTGGAATTGTCTATCCCTGCGTTGACGCAGATGTTTCCGAACCATGCATGTGTGAGTATGAAAGGGTGCTCAATGAGTATCTCCCTGCTTTCATCAATTACTGCCTGAACGAACCTCTCGTCTTTTTCGAGTTTCTCAGCCAGTTTTACTGCACGCTCGCCCGGAACGATGTCCTCAAGCCTGACAACTCTACCCTCTGCCTTTGAAATCACTGTGGAACATACCGCAAGGACATCTCCATCCTGAAATTCAAAAAGAGAGGAAAAAATCTCTGCCAGATTGTCCCCTTTTCTGATTCTTGGAACACCCTCTAACCTGAACACCCGGATCATAGTACCTTTCTCAGGAATGTGATTATCTCTGCGACCACTTCATCCTTGTCCGGAATTCTCTCTCCGGCCCCCTGGGCGAGGTCCTTTCTTCCACCTCCGCCACCCTTTGACAGTCTTCCGGCGATTTTCATCAGGTCTCTTGCGTCAACCCTGTCATCCCCGCTGAACGCCACTATCTTTGCCCCGTTGTAATCTGCGAAGAGGATTCCTACGTATCCCATTTTTGCAAGCTCTATTCCGGTTTTCGCAAGCTGTTCGGGCCTCTCGTTCAGGTTTTCAACGACAATCTTCACGTCCTCATAGCTTTCAGCGTTGAACGCAAGTTTTTCTGCAACAAGCTCAGCAACCTTCTCCTGCAGCTTCTCGATTTCCTTCTTCTGGTCTTTCCATTCGTCAAAGAATCTCTGCACCGTCTTTGGCAGTATCTCTGGCTGAACTCTGAGGATACTGCTTGATTCCCTGAGAAGACTCTCTTCTCTTGCTATGTGTTCCAGCGCAGCCTCTCCTGCAGCGAATTCAAATCTCAGAACTCCGTCCTGTATTGACTCAACTCTCAGTATTTTGAACACTCCAATCTCGCCTGTCTTCTCCACGTGGGTGCCTCCACAGGCCTGAACGTCATCTCCAACTCTCACAACTCTGATTTCTCTTCCGGGTGGAACTCCGCCCTGATAGAGTCTGAAGCCATAAGTCTGCTCTGCCTTGATTCTGTCCATGAACTCCCACGTTACGTCTCTGTTTGCCATGATCTCTCTGTTAACTTCCAGCTCAATCTCCCTGATCTCTCTGTCTGTCAGCTTCTTATAGTGGGTCACGTCCAACCTTGCCTTGCCGTATTCTTTCTTGGCTCCCGCCTGCCAGACGTGTTTTCCGAGCTTTTTCTGGAGTGCGTAGAGCAGGAGATGTGTTGCCGAGTGGTGTCTCATGTGCCTGAGTCGTCTCTCCCGATCGATCACCCCTCTTATCACTGCCCCTTCGGGGAGCTTTTCAGCCACCCTGTGTAAAACGACTCCGTTCTCTTCTACAACCTCTGTAACCTCGATTTTTGTGTTGTTGTATTCAATATATCCCGTGTCGCTGTCCTGCCCACCGCTCTCCGGGTAGAATGCCGTCCTGTCCAGTATCACGTATTCGCCTTCAACGCCAATAACCTTGGCATCAAATTCGAAAAGTCTGGAGCTGTAATACAGTTTTTCTGTCGGAGGATATTCCTTGCTTAGCAACTTCTTCTTTTCTTTCTTCTCACCTTTTGCGTGTCTTCCTGCAAGTTCAGCGTAAAAGTCCTGGGGAAGTTCAATTTCTATTCCTCTGCTCTTTGCTATCTCAACAACTGTTTCCGGCGGAATTCCGTGTGAATCGTAGAACTCTACGAGATCCCTCTTTTCGATGGTCTTCTTCTTTTCTATTGTCCTCTCCACAAGAGAGATTCCCTTGGATACTGTGTCTCTGTATCTCCTTTCTTCAAGTTCGAGGATTTCCTGAATTGTTTCCATGGGTACATCGAAGCTAAAGCCCTTCAGTATCTCCCTGTGGAGGCTTACAAGGTCGAACAGATTGAGCTTGAGACCGAGCTCATCAGCCATTCTGAGGCTCCTTCTGATTATCAGCCTTGCTATATATCCCGAACCTGCGTTTGAGGGGACAAGAGCATCTCCGAGCATGAACAGTATCGTCCTCGTGTGGTCTGCGAGGGCGTAGACCTTCTCAAGCGGGACCACAATCTTCTCGAGCTCATCCACTCCAATACCGAATTTTCCGGCTATGCTCTTTCTGAGTTCGAGCAGCTTTTCTCCACGAAGGGAGCCCATAACTCCCGCCAGTTTGGAGCTCTCTGCTATAATCTCTTTTACCTTTTCGTCCTCTCTTGAGAATGGTATATTGCTGTTCTCGAAAATCGAATCGACAACCTTCCCGAATATGGCGTCATAGACCGTGGGTGTTCCCTGGGATGCCCATACGAACCTCTCAAGACCGTAACCGGTGTCCACGATGTAATTTGCCATTTTCCTGTATTTCACGCCCTTTATTTCGATATCTCCTTCGGGATGCTCTTCAAGATTCATGAAAACCAGCGTGGCAAGCTCAAGCCCACCAACTATCGCCTCGAGACACGGTCCTGCGTTGCCACCACCTGCCCATGGCTCCTCCTTGTAAACTATGTCTTCTTTCCTGACTCCAAGCTCGCCAAGCAGCTCCGTACAGTATTTTACGGTTTCATTCTTCCAGTATATCTCCTGACCGGGATAGTTGAATGCATGGTGGGCCATCATCTCAAAAAGTGTGAGGTGCCTTCCGGTTCTCCCCACTGAATCGAGGTCATCTGTTCTGATGCACGGCTGGGATATTGTGAGCGGGTTGGCAGGAGGTGGAGCGACGCCTGAGGTTACAAATGGCTGAAAATCCGCTATGCTCGCTATCGTGAGGTATATGTCGTCCCTCCATCTTGCCACAACCGGATATCTCTCTATTCTTGTGTGGCTTCTTTTTTCGAAGAAGGAAAGATAGTATTCTCGCATTTCGTCGAGGGAGAACCTCTTCTTGAAAACCGGACTGTCGATGAACGTGTAGGTCCCGCATGGTGGGTCTCCACAAACTTCTCTGCTCTCGTCAGCAGTCCAGAAGTACTTTCCGCATTTTGGACACTTCTTTCTGACAAAACCGTTCTCTGCCAGGTATGTGATATCCAGATATTCTTTATCGAGACTCATCAGGAAAATAGGGTTGGGAGAAGGATATAATCTTTACTGTTCGAGCTTTTTTCTCAGCTCAAGGTATTTTTCGAGAGTCATGCTGTCCGAATATACGGTCAGTGTAACCTCAAATTCTCCTGCAACCACATTCCTGGTTGCATAGGCCCTTATTCCGCTGCTGGAACTCATTGCACTTCCGAGCGTGTAGCCCTTCCTCACGAGCTCTTCAATTTTTTCGAGGGGTGCATCGTAAACGTAAATGTTGACGGCTTTCTTTGAGGCAAATATCTCTCTGACTTCATCAAGAAACTCTTTCAGGGTAGCATCAGGGTTCATGTCCATACTCGGTTTGAAACTATTTTAAGCTAACCCTATCTCCTCCTCGTACAGGTAGCAGCTTGGATCGTCTCCCCACAGGTCCCCAAACCTCATGGCTCTCAGTCTGAAACCTCCACATACGCTCTTGAATCTGCAGCTTCCACATTTCCTTCCTCTGATGTATTCCGTCTTCTTCCTTAGCTTTATGAGCAGCTCATCTTCGGGGTTAAGCCAGATATCGCTGAACTTCCTTTCTCTTATGTTTCCCACCGTATGGTCGAACCAGAACTGGTTTGGATGCACGTTTCCGAACATATCAACATCAGCTATCCTGAATCCCGAGCTATCCCCTCCCCTGTATCTCAGGAATCTGAGTGCGTCTTCGGCAAGACTATCATCCATTTCCTTCAGTTTCAGGTAGAAGAACACTCCGTCTGCCGGATTATCTGTTGTTAGAAGCTCCGTTTTTTCCTTGGAATCCCTCAGCTCTATTGCTTTCTCGAATAACCACTCCATGAGGTTTCTTCTCTCTTTGAAATCGATGTCTATCTCAAAGTCTGCCCTTCCAGAAGGAACGAGGTGATACAGGCAGAATCTCGGAATTTCATGTTCTACCAGTAGGTCTATTACTTCCGGAACCTCCCTGAGGTTCAGCCTGGTAACGGTAAACCTTATTCCTGTGAGGAGCCCTGCCTCCTTTGCGTTCAGAATTCCGTTCAGAGCCCTGTCAAATGCGCCCCGCAATCCTCTGAATCTGTCGTTTGTGCCTGGAAGACCGTCTATGCTTATACCGACATAATCAACCTTCAGTTCGGCCAGCCTTCCGGCAACGTCATCGTTTATGAGCGTTCCGTTTGTTGACAGGGATACGTAAAGGCCCTTTGATTTGGCATGTTCTATCAATTCGAAGATATCCTCCCTCATCAGCGGCTCTCCACCGCTGAGAAGCAGAACCGGGACCTTCATCTCTGCCAGATCATCGATGAATTCTTTTGCCTCCTCGGTTGTAAGCTCTCCTTCTTTCTTCGCTCCAGCATCGGCGTAGCAGTGAACGCACTTAAGGTTGCATCTCGCCGTGACGTTCCAGACAGTAACCGGAATGGGCTTCCTGCTGGCCTCAACGAGTTTTTTCGGAATCTTTTCTCTGCCACCATACGTGAGCCTTTCCGAGACAGTGATTTCTCCACCAACCATCTTGCTCAGACCGATCATTCTTTCAACCTCTCGGCAATGAATATGGTGATATCTTTTATATTTAATCCTCCCCCGCTGTTTTTCAGGTTTCTGTAGCAGTACGGGCAGGAGGTTATGATAACCTCTGCTTCAGTTTTTTTGAGCTGGGCAACTCTCATATCTCTGACGGCTCTGGAAATGTCCCTGTACGAGAGCTTAACGCCCCCACCGCCTCCACAGCAGAACGAACTCAAACCGTGCTGTTCTGCCTCCACCAGCGTCCCCATCCTTCTCAGCACGACCCTCGGCTCTTCAACCACCTTCATGTGCCTGGCCAGATGGCAGGAATCGTGGAAAGCAATCCTGATGTTCTCCCTTCTCAGACCAAGTTTGGCGGCATTCTCTGCAAGAAATTCCACCATGTGCTGAACTTCTGCACCAATTTCACCGAATTTTCGATAATCCTTTGCAATTGTTCTGTAGCAACCCGGACACGATACAATAATCCTTTTTGCCCCTGTTTTTTCAACGATTTCTCGCAATCTCTCAAAGTTTCTTCTCGCAAATTTTTCACTTCCTCCCGTTCTCAGTGTTGTGGACCCGCAGCAGTATTTGAACTCTATCGCAAATCTCACACCAAGTTTTTTCAGAATTTTCACGCTGCTTTCGAAAATTTCACGCTCTCTCAGAAGGGATGTGCATCCCGGATAGTACAGGATATCGACCTGCCCGGAAGGGTCGTAGGTTTCGACGTCAATTCCATAAGGATTTCCTGATCTGTCCATTTTTCCGAAAAACTCTGACAGTCTCTCAGGCACAGCACCGATTTCAACGAATCTCTTTCTTGCTGTTTCAAGCAGGTTTGTAACCTCCACTCCTGAGGGGCAGACAACCTCGCACATCGCGCATGTCAGGCAGCTGAACGTCGATTTTATCAGCTCGGAGTCGTTTTCAGCGTGAAACGAAAGGATGATTCTCCCCCTCGGACTCAAATGCTCCCACTTTGTTGCGAGGTATGTGGGGCAGTCAACAATACACCTTCCACATTTTGCACATCTTAAGGCCCAGATGTTTACGGATTCAGTATGTTCCCGGTGTCGAGGCACCTTTTCAACCTCCTGTAAAGCTCATCTCCTCTCACATCCCACCTCCTGCCAGTCCCATGCTCTCCAATTGTTGCCTCAAATTTCTCTGCAATGCTGTACAGTTCTTCCGCAAACATCAGCGAATGCCTGAAGTCATCCGAGACTATTGCGGGATGGATGTTTGCTGTATCGAGGTGGCCGTAGATGTATATCTCAGCGTTGTATTTCTCTTCAAGAGAATACACGGCATTGATGAATCCGGCGAGCTTGGAAAATGGAACAGCGAAATCTTCTGCGGCGTATATTCTCGTCCCCTTTTTTGCTATCTCGACACCGAGGGTCTCTCTCATTTCCCAGAATTTCCGTTCTTCTCCACCCTCAAGCTTTTCGTATCTTATGCCCAGTTTGTCCATCTCTGATTCGGACGTGAAGAACTCAACAGCTATAAGTTCTCCGGTTCCCAGGTCCAGCAATTCAACACATCGGCGGTCAATGAACTCCACGGCGTCAGGCAACAGCTTTAAAATCTTTTTCAGAATGACGGGTAATTCTGAGAGTTCAGACACTCTCACAAGTGCGGTGTGTCTGGATTCCGGGAGTGGGAGGGTTTTGAGATATATTCCTGTTATTATCCCCAGTCTCCCCTCACTCCCTGCAAATATACCTGCAGCGCATTCCGGATTCCGGTGGGTTCTGGAGCCAGTGCTGATGATATCACCGTCTGGCAGCACAGCCTCAATTCCCGTAACAAAATTTTTTATTGAACCATATTTCAGTCCCCTCTTTCCTCCACCGTTATTGGCCACAAAACCCCCGATGGTTGCGATTCTCACGCTTCCCGGCTCTGGGGGAATGAATAGCCCATGTTTCTCAAGCTCGTTTTTCAGATCGTGGATGATCACTCCAGCCTGAACGTATGCAATCATGTCTTCCTCGTGAACTTCAATTCTGTCCATTTTCTTCATATCCACCACAATCGAGTTCGAGGGAACCGCGCCACCCGAAGTACCAGTTCCGCTGCCTCTCGGTGTTACCCGTATTGTGTGACGAGCTGCCAGTTTCAAAAGTTCTGAAACCTCAAACTGGTTTTCTGGCCTTACAACCGCCAGAGCATTGCCTGTAAAAGGACTTGCGTCGGTAGAATACGCTTTGAGAGCTGCAGTGCCGAACAGGACATCATCCTGACCAAATATGTTGATCAGCTTCTCTTCAAGCTTGGTCTCTGGCACAATAGAAACTGTATGCGGAATTATAAATATTTCACTGAATGAAAAATTATATCGATTGATAGTTAAAAATCAGAGTATTATCTCGATTCCGAGTTTTTCGGCCAGCTCCTTGTACCTGTTTCTGATTGTAACTTCTGTGACTCCAGCTACTTCTGCAACTTCTCTCTGAGTTCTCCTCTCTCCGCTGAGTATGGATGCAATGTATATTGCCGCAGCAGCAACTCCGGTAGGCCCTCTACCACTCGTAAGCTCCTTCTCCTCAGCCTTCTTGATGATCTCAATCGCCTTTTTCTGGACCTCTCCGCTCAGTCCAAGGGCCGTGCAGAATCTCGGTATGTAGTCTGCCGGACTTGTAGGCATCAGCTTGAGTCCCAGCTCTCTCGCGATGAACCTGTATGTCCTTCCAACCTCCTTTCTGTCAACTCTTGAGTATGCCGCTATCTCGTCGAGGGTCCTCGGAACGCCAGCCTGTCTGCATGCCGCATAGAGTGCAGCAGCAACAACACCTTCGATACTCCTCCCTCTCACCAGGTTCTTCTCCACCGCCTTTCGGTAGATAACGGATGCAATCTCTCTCACACTTTTCGGCAGACCGAGAGCTGATGCAAGCCTGTCAAGCTCAGAAAGAGCAAAGGCAAGGTTTCTCTCGGTAGCGTTGCTTATTCTTATTCTTCTCTGCCACTTTCTCAGCCTGAATAGCTGAGCCCTGTTTCTGACCGAAATTGCCTTGCCGTAATAATCCTTGTTCGCCCAGTCTATTATGGTTGTAAGTCCCTTGTCGTGTATGGTGTATGTAATGGGCGCTCCAACTCTTGCCCTCTTCTCCTTCTGTTCGCTGTCAAAGGCTCTCCACTCCGGACCGGAGTCGATAAACGTCTCCTCAATAACATAACCACAATCCTGACAGAGGAATTCGCCCCTTCTGTAGTCTCTGATGAGTCGTGGGCTTCCGCATTCGGGACAGACTTCAATTGTTTCTTCTCTTTCTACCTCCTTTCTTTCCAGCTCCTTTTCTCTTTCCTTCCTTTCGATTTCCTTTTCCCTTACCCTTTCTACCTCTACCATCTTCCACCACCGTGAAAAGAATATCCTCCTCGATAATCCTCCTCTTGAAGGGTTTTACAACCAGAAATGGATTCTTCACCGGGCCGATAATGTCGTAAACAAAGCCAATCTTCTCCATTCTCTTGTTGTATACTGGAGAACCCTCCTTTGGGAGGTAATCCGGAACTGACGATAGTATCACGTTACCCGTTTTTGATATGTGCAAAACCCTTCCTATTTTTTTTAGCACAAGTCTTACTTTTCTCGGGTCGAATATATAAACATTTCGAAAATGATATATTTTTTACCCGATTCGGAATTAAAAATTTTTTGGGAATTGTTCCGTGTTCCGGTTAAATCTGCCCCCATTTGCACATCTACCGGTCAAATTTCTGGAGATGCATCCTAATTGGGTGAATAATAATTAATCACCAACTTTTTATATGTTTTACACGATCTCGATTCATGGATCCAGCGTACGTTGTGGCGTATGGGATTCTGACAGTATTTTTTACGCTCGCTATCCTCACGTTTGCTATATGGTCGCTCTCACTGATTTTCGGGAGGGTAAGAAGACCAGAAAAAGAGCACCCTTCTGGCAGAACAGACGTGAATCTGGTTGCCGCTGCGGTCTCAGCTGTTAAAGCTTTCGAAGAAGAGGGCATAACTGTGCCTGAGATAGAAAGAGAGGGGACCAGCTGGAAAATGTCCTACAGGTGGTGAAATTGCTGGGAGAACTGCTGATGATTGCCATAGCTCTGCTCCTGATTTACCTCGGCATATTCAGGAAAATGGAACCTCTCTTGCTTGTTCCAATAGGGTTTGGGGCGATGCTCGTCAACATCCCATCGTCGGACATGGCTGTAGACGGCATCTTGGCCCTATTCGTTGAATATCTGATAAAAACTGAAGTAGTCCCCCTCCTGATATTTCTGGGTATCGGTGCGCTGATTGATTTTGGACCATTGATTGCAAACCCGGTGACCTTCCTCCTTGGTGCAGCAGCGCAGATTGGCGTCTTTGTGGCTTTCATGCTTGCAACGCTGCTCGGGTTCAATCCTGCCGAGGCTGCCAGCATAGGCATCATTGGTGGGGCGGATGGTCCCACGACGATCTACATCACCACTGCCCTTTCCCCTCACCTTCTCGCTGTAACAGCCGTTGCAACATACAGCTACATGTCTCTCGTCCCGCTCATTCAGCCCCCTGTCATAAAAGCACTCACGTCCCGGGAAGAGCGGAGGATGAGAATGAAGCCCTTGAGAGATGTCTCAAAAAATGAAAAAATAGCCTTTTCGATCATTGTAACTCTCGTAACGGGCTTCCTTGTTCCTTCAGCTTTACCTCTTGTGGGCATGCTGATGGCAGGGAATCTTTTCAGGGAGAGTGGTGTTACAGACAGACTCGCAAAAGGTGCAAGCGAGGAACTGCTGAACATAATGACCATAATCCTCGGGCTGAGCATAGGCTCGACAATGCAGCTTCCTCGTTCCTCCGGCTTGACACACTCTTCGTTTTGACCCTCGGTGTTGCTGCGTTCGCTTCAGCAACAGCTGGCGGTGTGCTCCTCGCGAAGCTGATGAATCTGTTTTTGAGTGAGAAACTAAACCCCATGATCGGTGCTGCTGGAGTTTCAGCCGTTCCGATGTCTGCGAGGGTTGTTCAGAGGCTTGCCGCTGAAGAAGACCCAGACAACTTCATCCTGATGCATGCGATGGGGCCGAATGTTGCCGGAGTCATAGGGACTGCGGTTGTAGCCGGAGCGTTCATTCAGCTGCTGGGTATGTGAAAATATTTTTCAAGAATCCTGGCTTTATCCTCAATAATCTTTTCGAGATCAGATATGTCTTTTACAGGTCTGCTCAGGGCTATTTTTGAAACTGTCCCCTTTCCTATACCCGGTACAGATTCGATCTGCAGCAATGTGGCGCTGTTTATGTCTATTTTCGGCAGAGCCGTTACACTCCTCCTCCCGTAATCTATCACTCTGGCATCCAGAATCGTGTTTCTTTCGAAGACTCCAACGAGACCGACGAGCAGCGGGTATGTTCCTGCCTGTCTTGCGTAACTGATTTTTCCCTCCACTGTCTCAACTCTGAGGTCTGTAAGCAGTCTGCCTTTTGGGACGATCTTCTCGAGCATGACTCTGTCAAAGTCTCTTCTTATCCTCTCCTTGTAAATTTTGAAATATTTCTTATGCTTTCTCACGTTCCTGTCACCGGTTTCAGCCATTGGCGTTGACGGAAAAACCTTTACCTGTCTCAGGTTAACCCTTCTGACGAGCAGATCTCTTTCGAGCAGGTCCATCAGAAATTCGTAGTTTTTCTCGAATGTTTTTTTCGTCTCACCTTTAAGGCCGAAAACGAAATTCAATCCCGGGAGGAAGTAGGGAAGGCCGTTGTACCCCACATTTTTTCCGTATCTGTTGATAAGCTCCACTGCGAAGAGAACATCGTCGGGTGTTGCGAGCAGGTTATTCTTTTCTATGACCGCTTCATCGGCACTTTCCATACCCATTGCGGCTATATTGCCGGGCGTCTGGTACATCACAATCGTCTTGATAATCTCCCGGCTCTCCTCAGGATACTCCGCAATCGTTTTTGGATTCACGTTGTCGAGGTGGAGTGTTTTTATCTTGGGACATTCCTTCCATATTGCCCGGTGGAAATTTTTCATGAATTCCGGGTCAGGTCTGGGAAACTCCTTGGAGAAATCACCCATGTATGTGAAGAAATCTGTCTGGTTTCCAAGCCTGAAGTGCCTGACTCCCTGATTGTAAAGGGCTTTCATCTCTGCTATGACCATGTGCGGAGATCTCATAGACACTCTGTGGATTCTTTCTATGCAGAAGCTGCATTTCTTCCAGTAACAGCCCTTGTACGTCTCTATCTCACACACCACATGGGGGTAATCCGGATGCTGTCTGACAACCCTTGCTCCGAGAACTGCAAACTCGTTAACGAAATTTCTGCTCAAGTCTCTGACTTCTCCCCCAAGTCTTTCGTACAGAGCATGCTCGAAGGGGAACTGCAGAATTTCATAGCCGTCAATCTCTTCGTCAAGTTCAAGTGTGATGGGTCCCACCAGGATTTTCTCCTTTTCAGGATAAACTGCAGGTAGCTCTCGCAGGGATAGTGGTTTGCCACCGAGATATTTTCCCGGGACGGCTATTCCAGCAATGACGATTATTTTATCTGCTTTTTCGAAGATTGATGGGTTTTTTCTGTACTCATCTACTGTGGCATATTTCCAGCTCAGCCCGAGTTTTTCGAGCATTCCTGCGATGTACCTCGGGTAGGGTGATATGTAGGGAGGTACACCCAAGCATGACGGCTCGTCCACGTAGCCGTCGAGTATCCCTATCATTCTCCCCTCTGGATTTTCGCATGTCCCCCTATGATTGAACCGCTGAGCTCGAGGTTTCTGATTTCGCACTTCTCGTCAATTATACTCCTCCAGACCTTCGTTTTCCTCAGTATGACTTCATCGAAGATAACCGAATCGCTGATATCGCTCGCCTCAATCTCGCAGTTTCTGCCAATGTACGCATAGGGGCCGATTATGCTTCTTCTCTTTATCTTCACGCCCCCCTCTATCACAACCGGTTCGATGATCTTGGATGTTCTGTCAATCTCAACATCCTCGCTGACGCTGTGTGTGAGGTACACCTTCATCGCTCCGAGATAGCTGTCCGGGTTTCCGACATCATACCAGTTACCGTTGTCGAAAACGAACCCGTAAACCTCTCTCCTGTCAATCAGCCATGAAATGAAGTCTCCCAGGTTGTCCTTTCTCTCTCCCCTGACGTAATCTCCGAGCATGTCCTTGGTCTCTCTGTCGAGCGCATAGATTCCTATGCCCGCAAGCGTGCTTTTCGGTTTCTCCGGTTTCTCCTCAAACGAAACAATTTTTTCTCCGTTAAGAATGGCTATACCATACCTTCTGGCAAGATCGTAGTCTCCCACGTCATACAGGGCTATGAGCGGTTTTTTTATCTCTTCGTACCTGTTTACGAAATCGTCAAGCCCGAAAGAGAATATGTTGTCTCCGGCAATAACCAGAACCTCATCATCAAATGTGCTTGTAACCTCATGCAGCGCTCTGACAGCTCCGAGTTTTTCCTCTTCTTTTGTTGTGTTCTCTATCACGAGCTCAACATCCTTGTCCTCTGCCCATCGCTCGAAATCCTCCCTGAATCTGAGATTTGTCGAGACGATTATGTCAAAACCGAACGGTTTTATTTTCTCGTAAATGTGATCAATTATGGTTTTTTTCCCGAGGGGAAGAAGCGGTTTGGCCTTGGTCTTAGTTATGGGCCACAGTCTCGTTGCGTATCCACCTGCCATTATCACTGCCTTCATTGTGTCTGTTTTGACATGATGAATTAAAAAAATATCGGAAACACATATATTGTTTTTCTCATTATTTCAGCCATGTTCAGTCATATTGACAGCGAGGGTAAGGCGAGAATGGTTGATGTCAGCAAAAAGGAGGATGTTCTGAGAGTTGCGAGAGCGGAGGGGTACATTCTGCTCAGAAAGGAAACCATCAGGGCAATTCTCGAAAACAGGGTTGCAAAGGGGAATGTGCTGAACACGGCAATCGTTGCCGGCACAATTGCAGTCAAGAAAACTTCGGAGCTGATACCCCTGTGTCATCCCCTTCAGATAACCTCGGTGTCCATAGACTTTGAGGTTCACGAGGACCGGATAAAGGCAGTCTGTGAGGTGAAATATGTGGGAAAAACTGGAGTAGAGATGGAAGCGCTTGTTGGTGTTACGAATGCTCTTCTCACAGTCTGGGATATGGTCAAATCTCTTGAAAAGGACGAAAAAGGCCAGTATCCGTTTACAAGGATAACTGATGTTCGGGTCGTTGAGAAAATTAAGGAAAAGTAATTTAAATTTAGGTATGTTACTTCAGAGCATGGCAAAGATTTACTATGATGGAGATGCAGATCTGGAGCTTTTGAAGGGAAAGAAGGTGGCAGTTATCGGTTATGGCAGCCAGGGGCATGCCCATGCTTTAAACCTGAAAGAGAGCGGCGTGGATGTTGTGGTAGGGCTTTATGAGGGAAGTAAAAGCTGGAAAGTGGCAGAGAAAGATGGCCTTGTGGTTAAGACAGTTGAAAAAGCCAGCGAAGAAGCAGACGTTATCATGATGCTCATCCCCGATACCGTACAGCCTGCTGTTTACAAAAAATATGTCCATGAGGCGCTCGAGGAGGGAAACATGCTCATGTTTGCACACGGCTTCAACATTCACTACCAGCAGATAATCCCGCCAAGCTATGTTGATGTCACAATGGTTGCTCCGAAAAGCCCCGGGCATATTGTGAGAAGGATGTATCAGGAGGGCAAGGGAGTTCCGGCGCTCGTTGCTGTTCACCAGGATTACAGCGGAAAGGCGCTTGATCTCGCTTTAGCTTATGCGAAGGCCATTGGGTGCACGAGGGCCGGGGTGATTGAGACAACCTTCAGGGAGGAGACAGAGACTGATCTCTTTGGAGAGCAGGTGGATCTGTGTGGTGGTGTTGCAGAGCTGATCAAGGCGACCTGGGAAACGATGGTTGAGGCAGGATATCAGCCTGAGGTGGCTTATTTTGAAGCCCTCCACGAGCTGAAGCTTATTGTGGACCTGATCTATGAGGGTGGAATATATGCAATGTGGTATTCCGTCAGCGATACGGCAAAGTACGGAGGTATGACGAGGGGCAGGAGAATAATTAACGAATCCGTGAAGGAAGAAATGAGAAAGATCCTCAGGGAGATTCAGAGTGGTGAGTTCGCAAGGGAATGGATTCTCGAGAACATGGCAGGAAGACCGAGCTATTCCAGACTCCTTGAAATGGAAAAGAACCACCCCATTGAGGAGGTTGGGAAGGAACTCAGGAAAATGATGCCGTGGCTCAGGGGAATAAACACCGAATAATTTTAATTTTTGGCCGTATCCTTACGGTATAGCAAAACAGGGTTTATGCCATGCCTCCCTCATCGGACTGGCTCAGAGAATACGTCATGAGTAAGGGCATTGATGCAGAGATAGTTGAGGTGGGAAAAGCTTCAACCGTAAAAGAGGCTGCAGAGGCGCTTGGGTGCAGCAGGAGGCAGATTGTAAAGTCCATTGTGCTTGTTGCTGGAGATGAACCTGTTGTGGCAGTTGTTGATGGCGTCTCGTCGGTGGACCTTGAGCGCGTGCATCGGATCCTTGGAGTCCCGGTCAGGATTGCGGGTAAAGATGAGGTCCCAAGGCTAACCGGATTTCGGGCTGGCGGAGTACCTCCTATTGGACATAACTGCAGAATTCTCCTTGATGAGGGGGTTCTGGAGATGGAGCGCGTATATGGCGGGGGAGGCGACGAAAGACATTTGCTCCATATTCGCCCCCGGGACATTGTTCGGGAATGCACGGCAGTTGCGAGAATCAGGAAGTAGCGTTACCTGAATGTCGATATTTTTCCATCTATAAAATCTTCTTCTGAAAGCCTTCGGTATATCTGGACGAGTTCAACACCCTTTTCTGTGGGAAAATAGAGTGTTTTTCCGTTAACCTGCTTTTCTGAAATTAATCCTTTATCTTTCAGGTATTTCAGATATTTCTCGACGAGATGGAAGTTCAGGTTGGCATTATACACTATCCTGGTCTTGTTTGCACCTCCATTCATTAACGTGCAGATTATATCCACCACTATGTCGAATCTCGTACGGCGCATTGTATTCACCTTATATTATTTTAGAAGATATATTTCGAAACATCTTCGATAATTTTCTTTTCATTTTACTATGATTAATAATTTTGCTAACTCATCATAATTACCGCAATAAGTGAAAAACCCGTGAAATACCTTTTATTCGAATTCAGAACATTTCCTTGTATTTTCTTATGAATTTCAAACCTTTCTCAGTGGTTTTGTAGTATGTCTTTCCTTCCTTCCGGTATTTCATTATGAGCTCCATTTCCGAAAGACGGTCAATGTATCTTGTTGCGATCTTGAAATTGAGGTTTGAACCGTAAACTATTCTGGTTTTCAGAACTTCATCCCGTGCAATTTCGAGTATGCTGATCATTATTTCAAGTTCACTTCTTTTTTTCATATCCGTCACCCTTTCTGTAAATGTATGCATTCCCGTTCGACATCACGGCCAGGTACTCATCGGTCTCTATAATCGGGGACTCAAGCTCGTAGGCAATCTTTCCAACGTCTTCAAGGCTCCTGAGAAACACTGTGTTTCCTGCAGCCGGAGATATCTTTCTCGCCTGAACTATCAGAGAGTCGTACTTCTTTCTGAACCTCCTGTCGAGTCTGCCATTGTTTATCTTCGAGTTTATTCCCCTAGCCAGTAATTTTCTGTTCAGGACAATTATTGCCGATATGCTTGTGATGAGAACAGCCGCAAGCACCGTCTTGATGGTGGATGGCTTTGCATTGCCGAATGGGGTGGAAATGTAATTCTGAACGACGATATCCCTTTCGATATTCTCGCTTTTGCTGAACTCAAGATTGCCGAACTTCAGCGTCTTTCCCACCGTCATCGAGGAAACGTGCCTGTACTCTCTCTTGATTTTCTCCCCGTTGATGTCGCCTATTATGCTGACTGTGGTTTCGATTTCGACAATCGGAGTGTTGTAGTTGAGTCCGGTTTCCTTTTGGATTCTATCCCAGAGCTGTCTGACATAGAAAATGTCTATGGTGAGCTTTCCGGCCTGCTGGCTCTCGATCACACCCTCATAGCTGTAGGGTAATTCCCTTTTCCATTCGGGGAGTACCTTGCTTTCTGAAGGTTTCAGGTATGTTTTGATTGAATAGTCTCCTGTGATGCCTGGGGATGCTTTAATTTCGTATTCGAACCAGAATCTTTTAACGAGGTTTGCGAAGAATATATCTCCTCCTCTGACTGTATCTCTGTCTCCGAATATTATGGTTGGAGAGTTTATCTCAGCAACTGGAACGAATCTGATTTCAATCCCGAATGATCCCACCTTCTTTTTCATTTTCTCCTCGTCAGGTATGTCCCAGTACGTTATCAGAAAGTAGGCCGATAATACTGCAAGAACCAGAAACATTCCGGTTACAATTTTTGCGTATTTCATCCTCCTCCCCCCATCATCTTGTTTCGAAACGTTATTAATGATGAATAAACTGAATTACTGAACAAAATTCAGTTTCATTTCAACTGGAAGTTCCTCATTTTTCGTTTGAAGGACCCTGGCTGGATCCTTATTCTGTAATACTTTTTCTCCCCACCGAACATGTGGATAACTGCCAGTAAGGCGAGTATTTCCAGATCAATCATGAGTACTGGGATATACTCATTTATCGAGAACAGTCTGTAGGCAATCTCAGGGGGCAGCAATGGAAAATACTTTGCAACAATTATTTTCTCCTCATACAGTCTCGTCTCTATCGGAGCTTTTATGGTTACTGTGAGTGTTTTTGACTCCCCTGGCCACAGGACAAAATACCCATCTATGGCGGAATTTTCTCCACCCTTTACAGCGTAAATCATTGGATAATGCAGGTTGTTGGAGATCGTCAGATTTCTCTGGAATACCTGCCCGGGAAGCACCCATTCCTCTCTCAAACCGCCTGCTGATGTTACGCCGTACTGTATCTTCTCACTTCCAATCCATATTGTTCCCGAGAAGGTTGCCAGAAGAAGAAGGCTGAATGTGAGGATCAGGAAAACCTGGTCTGAATGAAGCCTGAGTGATTTTCTCGATCTCCTCTTTTTTCTGCGCTTTTTATCCCCTCCCAGCATAATTTCTGCCAAACCTGCCAGGAAGAACAGCGTCAGCATCAGCATTTTGTGTTTCCATGCGAATTCGGAAACCTCGCTCACATAATTACCAACCTGAGGAATCTTAACAGGTCTGTCGAGGAATGTTATCACCTTACCTGCTATAAACTCTTTTTTTACGAGGTCCTTTCCGCTCTGCTGATCGGTGGCGATATTGTTATCTCCTTTGGTTATGTACCCTCCTGAAATCTCTGAAAAAATTCTGTGACAGACCCATTCTCCATTCGAGTAAAATACGATTATGTCTCCTTTCTCAAGGCTGAAAAATACGGGAGTCATGAAAATCAGATCCCCTTTGCTCAGTGTTGGCTCCATGCTGTTTGAGGTTATGTATGATACGAAAACCGGTCTGTTCATAAGGGCCCCGAGAACAGTGGAAAATGAAAAAATCAGGATTGAAATGCTTATTATGAGTGCAAAGCCCCTCCTCATGAGCGATGCCCTCTGCGTTTTTCTTTACTGCCATTCCCGTCCTGACACTCGTGATTTTCATAGCAGCATCCATCCGAATCGCAGCTTTCATTGTGGCAGTTGTGTGAGTCATTGCAGCCATCGTAACCATCACAGTCTTCATCGCAGCACCCGTCTGAATCACAGCATTTCTCATCGCATTTCCCCGAATCACAGTCTGAGTACACGGTTATGCATATCGGATTGCTCCTGATATCATATCCGACAACTTCTGCACCGTCATTCAGGCAGTATGCTCCCGGAGATGTGAACTCCTGCCTGCACGCTGGGTTTTGCTTGGTAGTAACGTTTACGTCGAGCCACTCAACATCTCCGTTCTCCAGATGCACATACCACGTGATTGTGGAAGAGCCGGAATTGCCCATGCCATTGCTCAGTATTTCATAACTGCCAGATGACGGGCTAATTTCAAGAATTTCGAGTTCGGCAGGTACTGTATCCTTTATCACAAAATCGTCTGAGGTTCCTGGATTTTTCACCAGGATTCTGAAAGTCCAGTATTCCTTTTCTCCAACCTTTACGGACTCCTTTCCACTCATAAGGTGCTTTTCGATTTCGAGTCTCGGACTGGAAATGTTGATCGTGCATGCATAAAGCTCTGCGGACCCGTTCGCCCAGTCTGCGGATACCCTGGCTGTTATCGAATAAAAACCGGGCAGCCCGTAAAATGTTGCTTTAACCTCCACACTCTCGTTTGGTGAGAGGAAAAACTCACTTTCGTGATTGATACTTGATGAGTCAGTATATACATAAAAAGTGGCTTCCTCTCCAAGCCTGTTTGTGATGTTGAGGAGCGTGAACGTATCGCCTGACTTCAGATAACGGGTTTTATTTTCGGGACACAGGCATGAGATCAGGGATTCATTCAATTCGGTAACATTTGCAGAAAAGTTTCTTTCAGCACCGAATTCTTTAAAATGACTGGATGACCCGACAAGAAGTCCGAAACTGAGGGTCAGGAGTATCAGCAGATTAATGTATGTTTTCATTTCACTCACCCTTCAAAAAAATATGGGAATGCATTTTGATCGCCTCATGACACCAGAATGTCTATGGTATCAATCACAATGTCATCTGCAAGCAGTTCTATGGTTACTGTTTGCGGAGTGTGTGGCTCAGGTGGTGTTATCTGAATTGAAAACGTAACCTGGCTGCCCCACGCCACATTCGTGTACTTGTCAGGAGTCCATGTGACAGTCCACCCCGGCGGAGCGCTGGCCCTTAGGGTCAGGTTACCTATCGGCTGCTCCGCAACTTCCTTTATCTTGTTTTCAATAATTGTCGGTAAAGCGCTCAGGTCTCCCTGCAGCTCAGCATATGCGCCGTCGGTCATGTCGGCCATGTACATGAAGTTCGTTCTTGCATCGTTGCTGAACTCGTCATCTCTGCCTGCGTAGATTGATATTATCGTTAATCCGAAGGCGTCTGCAGAGTTAATTGCATTCACATAGTCAACATCATCTGAAGTGTTCATGAGCCAGTCGTCCCCGGGATCCCCACCATAGTTGTTTTCGAAAACGCTCAGGCCGTTTGGCATGTTGTGGGGCGGAGCATCTCCGAGTATGACCAGAATTTTCCTTGCGTCATCTCTCCAGCTCATCTCACTCATCGCCTTGTGGACAGCATAGGCGTACGGCTCAGGTTCGTCAAGGCCATTTTTGATCTCGAGATTGTTAATTGCACCTGCAGCAGCGTTTATGTCGTAGGTCAGGTCTGAATCCATTCTCCACGGATAGTCTCCGGGTGCTCCGTAATTTTTACCGTATGGCCATCCGTAGCCGTAGTTTTCTGAGTAGAGGTACAGTTTCGGATAATCTGCAAGACTCGCAACACCGAATCGTGAATCCTGAATCAGAAGTCGTATGTCTGTCATGAGGTCTATCGCACTGACCTTTGCCTGATTCAGCTCTTCCAGCATGCTGCCTGTTACGTCGAACATGAACACTATGTCGCCCTTGGGAGCCCTTTCTGGAAGTTCAACCCTCCATTCAAAGTTCTGCGGTACCGGTGTTGGAGTTGGGGTAGGAGTCTCTTCCGGTGTTGGTGATGGAGACGGCGTTGGGGTCGGCACAGCACCGTTGCACGGTTCTGCATGGATTCTGAGTCTGCCATCTATACTTCCAAGCTCTTCTGATTCAATAAGGAGACCGACCTCCTTTCTCTCTCCGGGAAGTATCTGCAAAACGGTTTTCTGAGATGCGTTCAGATAATTCTCAATATATGTTTTAATCTCTTCAGGTTCTGAGGTTACGGTTACGTTTATACAGACACCATCCCACAGGTCGTTTGAAATTTCAAATACTCTGTCAAAAGCGTATTTGCTATCCGGACTGAGACCTTCTCCCTTTCCCTCATTCCATTTTGGGTTGTTCGTGCTGAAGTCTATGTACAGCTTCCCATCCTGCCCAATGTATGCATAGGGCTGGAGGGGTTTGAGGTCTATCAGTTCCTGATCATCAGAAACAACAGCAATGCTGTAGTTTCTCTTTGCAGTGTATTCTGTGAATGTTGCCGTTATACCAATAACGTATGCTGATGCTATGAGGAGCGTTACCAGCAGTCCTGCAAATGTCCAGATCTTTTTAGGGTTAGATTGTGGCATTGAGAGACACCCCCACCATCTGTCCGTTCCTCATGTCGAATACAAAACCGACACAGGTCTCTTCCATCCATCCAAGCTGGAATATCAGGTGTTGCGTGGCAGTTTCTGGAGAATATGCTGTTGCTGATGTTGGGGTGTACATCATCACGCTGGGAGATGATGAATTCACGACGAATGTAACTGTCTGGTTCTCCCACAGTGTGTTCTTCACGTAGAACATGCAATCAAATGCGTACAGCGTGTCAGGACTCAATCCAGCCCCGTATCCGGGATATTCGGGATGGGACGGTGAAATATCTATGTACAGCTTCCCATCCTGCCCAATGTATGCATAGGGCTGGTTGGGAACAAGTCTGAGCAGCTCCTGATCATCCGCAACAACCTGGACATGAAAACCCCTGTTTGCGGTATAGTCCTTGAAATGACTGCTGACCCCGGTTATTAATAAAAATGAAATTATTAGGACCACTGTTATCGCTGTTTTCATTGAAAACACCTCAAAAAATTAAGTTATTCCTGATATGGATACGCATGCATGGTCATTTCTCCGGTGTAGTCGCCCGTTTTTATGCCGGTGGTATCTATGACGAACCCAATGCACGCCTTATCTCCATTCTCTATCACAACGTGGAGGTTGGATGTTGCGTTGGCGGGATCAGTGTTGCCCTCGTCACTTTTATCCGAGTATATCTTCACGATTCCCTGAAGTTCACTGGACAGATCAATATCCATGCCTATTGTCATGTTTTCTTCCCACAGGTCGTTTGAGACGCAGAAGACATCGTCAAACACGTATCTTGAGTCAGGGCTTACACCCTTCCCGTACCCAGGGTAATTCTCGTTCTCTGCGTCGAACCTGACTATGAGTTCTCCATTGTCGCTGTCAATGAATGCGTATGGCTGGTTTGGTGTCAGGTCGATGAGTTCCTGGTCATCTGTTACAATTGCTATTGTGAAATTCCTTTCAGCATGGTACATTCTGAAATCTGCGCTCAGCCCTGAGACAAGTGCTATTGCGATGGAGAACATCACCAGGTATATTATTTTGTTCATAGGTCAGCACCCCGTTACTCGGCAGGTTCAGCATGTATTGTGAGCTGCCCCTCTATGCTATCTCCTGGTGATTTTCCGTCTCCATCAAAGCTCATTCCAACGCAGACTTCTTCTCCCTGGGGAACGTTGAAGTTGATGGAGGTGCTTGCTTCATCCGGATCATTTGTGTACAGCTTGACCAGATCGTTATTGGATGTGATCGTTACGTTTATTGTTACATTCTCCTCCCACAGGTGGTTTGAAACGTTGAACATGCAGTCAAACGAATACTTTGCATCCGGACTGATTCCAAGACCCCCGCCGTCAGGGTAATTCTCGTTGTTGTCGCTTATATCGATGTACAGCTTTCCGTCATTACCTATGTACGCATACGGCTGCCCGGGATCCAGATCGATTAGTTCCTGATCGTCAGCCACGACCGCAACATGCACGCTTCTGTCGGCATCATAGCTGGCAAAATCTGCCCCAATCCCTAAGGCAAACACAAGTGCTCCGATCAGGAGCACGACTCCCACAAGCCTTTCGAACATTTTGCTTCACCTCAACCATTTTGTTAGAATTAATTGTGATGAACAATTACTTAGTTAATTCCTGAATTCTCCTCCCTTCTTTCCGGTTAATTCGACGATAATCGCCGATTAAGTTTCTGAACTGTGATTAGAAAACTTTTCTGACCTTCATTGTCTGAAGTAAAGAACTTGTTACCAGAGCAATCGATATGACAATTGCGAGAGTATCCATAACCAGCAGGCTTCCCAGAGCAGATATGCTGCCGAGAACGAGATAATACCTGCTCCAGCTTATATCTCCACCTTCAACAAATTCGATGTACATCCTCACGTCGTTGAGATACCTCTCTTCGAGGTGCAGCATGTTGCTTGATCTATCGTAGTATACAATTCTGGCTCTTTCGAGCTTGGGTATGTGGGTTTGCTTCAGGCTGATATAGACGCTTTTTCTGTTTCTTTTCTGGGGATCTCCTTCTTTTTCACAGATATATGTGATAACATCTTCAAGGGTTGCCCGACCGTTGTTGTGCAGGAGATACCTCAGGAGGAGTTTCCTCCTTTCATTGGATATTATCGAAGTAAGACTGTTCATAGTCCCCACCAGAATAGGTTATGGTATTTATCATATTTAATACTATTTTATTGTTACTTAACTATGTTCAGTAACAAAAAATTAACAAAAATAAAAAATTTTAATGGCTTATAATATCACGTAGGTGGCACAACCTGCACGGGATCGCTCACGACATCCAGTGGCTCACAAGGCACTATGACTGCCTGGTATTCGAGCAGTATGTATCCCGTATAGTCGGTAGCCGGAGCACCGTTGGGCAGGTGCAGGCTGAAGTCTATCTTTGTTGTGTTGCACGGCCACAGCAGGTTGCTGAACTTGGTCCACTCCCATGATGGGAGCATCAGGTCCTCATCAAGGAACCTCATGTCGAAGACGTCTTCGAACTTCTTTGGCGGGTCAGTAGCGCTTGTCGCGTCAGATGCATACGCAGATACTGCTATCGGGGTGTTACCGATATTCCTTATTGTGGGCCTGTCAGATGTGTTCATGTCGTAGTCTCCGCTGACCTGTGCTCTGTAACCCACTTTCACGTTCGTGAAGTGGACTGAGTTGAAGTCGGTTTCATAGGCAAGCATTGGCCTAACTTCAAAGTAGTTGGTGAACTTTTCAGATGTGGCACCGTTGTTGTCTGTTGCCCATGCCTTGACCATGTACCATCCGTAGGCCTGATGGTAATCGATGAAAAGCTCGGCGGCGTAGATTCTTGCCTCATTCTGGTGGAGTTCTTCCAGCAATTCGCTTGCATCCTCAGACGAGAAGTATCCGGTGGCAACGCCTAATTCAACAAGCTCTCTGACTGAATATCCCTTGAAAACAGGGGCGTCCAGATCGGGAATTCCCAGCTGGTCTCTAACAAGCTTAATTTCAGTTGCGTGGACCTGGTATTTGAAGCTGCCATCTCCATATCCGCATGTTGGGTGGTACACATCAACATACACGTTTCCATCCGATATGTCCTCGATTCCGTTGGGGTCAGATACTATTACGAACGAATAGAATGTGGCGCCGTCTCCTGGAACGATGTCTCCCTGGGTGCCGAGCCTTGCTGGATCGGCGTCAGTGAGTATGAACTCATCGTCTGTGTTTGGATCAAGCCAGAGTTCCCACTTCGCCTTAATCCATGGCGGGGATCCAAGGGGATCTGTTTCCACTGTAACGCTTATTTTCTCCTGGCTGGAATATCCATCTATAGCGTTTGCTGTTCCAATGCCAATCAGGCTCACTGCCAGCACTGCAAGCAACAAAATATTTTTTTTCATGCTTTTTCACCTCCTTTTCACATATCTGTAATGATAATTCATCATACTTAGTTAATTTCCGAATAAAGCCGTTAGAAAATCGGTTATTGGCAGATTAAGCGTTTAAAGCCACCGGTTAATAAAGATAAATTAGGGATTTAGTTATGACAACTCATCGTTTCTTTCCTTTCATCCTGAGTTTCATAAGCAAAAGGACGGTTCCAGCAATCAGCATTGCTGAATAGATGCCAAACCCTGGAATTCTGGAGTTTTCGTCATTTCCAGCGCTGCTGTTCGATGCACTCTCCTGTCTGACCATTTGACTGGTAACTTCCACAGTTATGCCGCTCAGTTTTGCTATTCTGCCCCCGTATGACAGGACTGGTTTGAGAGTGTAGTTTCCCGGTTCACTTATTTTCAGATATGCTGTCAGGATTCCGGTTTGTCCTTTTTCAAGCCACAGCGGGTCGCTTTCAGACAGGTCAATGAACTCGGAACCGTTGTAGATCTCGATCCTCATTCTGACTTCCGTATCTATCTGGCCGGTGTTTTTCACTCCCAGTTCAACTTTCGACATTTTTCCTGGCTGGATTACTTTCTCGACGGAAATGTTCAGAATCTCCATTCTTGCCGTAAGTGTTCCTTTTTCAAAAACATTGAACTTGAGTTCCTCGGTAAGGATTTCTTTCCCGTCCATCAGCAATCTGAGTCTGCCTGTGTATGTTCCCTCAGCAATCTTCGAAGTGTCCCAGCTTATTTTCGCAGCTTTTATTTCCTGGGGTTTTATTTTCACAGCCGTCTGGTTCCTCCACACCTCAATGCCATCTGGATTGAAGACTGTTATCTCGACAGTAGGGTCAGCAACAACGTTTCCATTATTGAGTATGTCCACCTCCATTCTTGCAGGAATTCCGACTTCAGTATCCTCTATCGTGAAGAGCATAAGCTTCACGGATTTTTTCTGTTCTCCTGTGACTGTGAATACCAGATTAAGGGGAGCCTTCATCCCAACACCCACTTTACCGCCTTCAGAAGAGGAGACGAAGAACACCGGGATTTTGTAATTTCCGTTGGAAGCATCTTCAGGTATTTTCAATCTCACGATTATCTCGTGGTATCCGCTGGGTGGGACCTCGATCTCATTAATCACTTCTCCTGCTGTGTTCAGAACCTCCACCCATTCCGAAAACTCACCTGTTTCTATTTTGAAGTGAGCGGGGCTGTCCTGTGTGTTGTATATCCTCGCCCTGCCCTCCACAACCTGCCCTCGAAGAAGGTCTTTAAAGTCAATGAATGACGGAGAGATTCCTATGCTTATCGCTTCTGCACCATAAACGAGTGCCAGTACCAGCACTGCTGAAAACAAGATTTTTACGTATGTTTTTCCCATACAATCACCCCTCAAGGATAAATATAGAATTGAAACGGTTTATATTTGAAAATGTAAGAAATTTTATTACTGAACTTTGTTTAGTTATGGCTCATTTCTTGCCGTTATGCCGCCCGTCCGGAAAACAATACAGACTTTTCCACAATGGAGCCGGAAAATTTGAGTTTGCTGAAGGGGCTTCATCCGGTGTGTTCCCAGAGCAGGTTGAAGAGGTGGATGTGCGGATGAACTATGCCCTCGTTCTCAGTATACAGCCCATGGGGAACTCCCCCATCATCAAAATAGACCATCAGCAGTTTTGAGTCGTCGACTATAAGCGTGTAGTTGCTGTATGATTCGATTTCCCTGATTTCTCCGCCAAGAGCAAGAATCTCCTCCCTGCAGACCTGCTCGAACGTTCCGAGTGCGTAGAGTTTCACACCCTCCGGGAGGTATCTCTTCAGTATCTCCCGGCACTTCAGCGTGAATAGGGGTCTTTCGCCCACAAGTTTTACACATTTTTCTGCACTCTGAATCATTTCGAGAATTCTGGCAACAATCGCCTCCTCACCCTCAACCACCCACACGTGGGAGCCGCCTGAATCACTCTGAACTTTTGGAGCAAGCTCTTCAATCTCGCTGATTCGGTCCCTCAGCTCCTCCATTCTGGCGCTGAACTCTGCACTGAGCTGTCTGATACGATTAACAAGCGCCCTGCGAACGTTGAGTGGTGCATACTTCTTGGGATTGGTGTGTCTTACCTGTATGAATCCCTTTCGTTCGAGTGATGAAAGCGTATCGTAAATGCGCTGCTGGGGGATTGCGGACAGCTTTGCCACCGTTCCCGCACTCGCCTCGCCAACGGAGAGAAGCACATAGTATGCTCTCGCCTCGTATGTCGTGAGTCCGTAGTCTCTCAGTGCGTTAACGAAGACCTCATCAATTGTTATCTCCATCTCGAACCATTTTTCACTATGGGGATGTATTTAGCCTTTTGCCTCTGACAATCAGTGTGCTCGATTTTGAAAATCTCGCCACACGTTCAGCAACACTTCCGAGAAGCAGATGGTCTATTCCGCTCCTCCCGTGAGATCCGAGAACCACCATGTCGTATCTCGCAGAGATTTCTGCGATTACGGAGACAGGATGCCCTTTCACTGAAATGCACTCTGCGGAATCCCCCAGGATTTTCCTGGCCATGCTTAGGGCATGGTCTCTGCGCTGCTGCAGCTCCTCGAAGAAGAGCTGGGAGGATACCGGATCGGAGGTGTCCATTACGTGGACAGCGGTCACCTTGAGGGGTATCTTTTCTCTGACATGCCGTATCAGTTCCATTGCCAGCCGGGAATGCTCGGAACCATCGGTGGCAATCAGAACCCTTTTCGGGATTTCTGATGATCTGGCCACAAGCACAGAAGTCCCTGCATGACGAACGATTTTTTCGGAAACGCTTCCGATAAAAACTCTTTCAAGTCCAGAGCGGTTATGGGATCCGGTTACTATCAGGTCTGCATCGACCTCGCCTGCGCACTCTATGATCTCGCTCGCGGGATGTCCCTCTCTGATGACTGCATGCACATCCGGAAACAGCTCTTTCACCCTTTCGATTGCATCATGCGCTTCATCTCTTTTCAGCTGGTCGCAGATAACCGAAACTGCATGCAGCTCTCCTCCGAGAACCCTGGCGAGATTCACCGCAAGAGTGACAGCTTTTTCAGAGGCGAGTGAACCATCTGTCGCCACAAGAATTCTGGGTTTTTCTCCACCGCAAATCTTACCTGCTTCCATAACTCTCACCCGGTTTTTTCAGTACAGCAATGTGGCCATCGCGTAGGAAAGGCCGGCTATGAACATCCAGGCTGCCAGTCCGACATAGAATGGCAGCATACCCACATCTTTCAGATCTTTAAAGCTCGTGTTCAGGCCCATTGCAGCCATAGCCACCGCCAGCAGGATGTCGTCGATTCTGACCAGCATTTTCGAGATACTTCCCGGTAATATGCCGATGGAGTTTATGAAAATCATGGCCACAAATCCAAGCACAAAGTACGGGATTGGAACTGAACGGAAGCTCACACCCTCCGCCTCTTTTCTCGCAAACAGAATTCCGAGAATCATCGCCACCGGAGCAAGCAGAACGACCCTTGAGAGCTTTATGACTGTTGCCACATTACCGCTTGCGTCACTCACAGCATATCCTGCAGCCACAACCTGCGCAACTTCATGAATGCTTGCCCCCGCCCATACCCCGTAAAGCAGGTTTGACAGACCCAGTATTTTTGCCATCACGGGATATGTGAACATGGCCACCGTGCCGAAAAGGGTGACCGTGGCGATTGCGAAGGCAATATTGCGATCTCTGGCGTTTATAACTCCGCCAACTGCTATAACTGCTGACGCTCCGCAAATGCTTACCCCAGTACCGATCAGCGCTGCAAGCTCCTCTGAGACACCAGCCCTTCTTCCAAGCCAGATGGAAAACATTAACGTCAGCACAACGCTTGCAATGACCACAATCAACCCCCTGCCACCTATGTGGGCTATTTCGGAGATGCTGAGCTTCAGCCCGAGCAGTATTATCGCCAGCCTCAGTATTCTTTTCAGGGAGAACTCTGCACCTGCTCTGAATCTTTCCGGAAGGCCCGTGACATTTCTAAATACCATGCCAATCACTATGGCGAGAATTAGTGGTGAGATTGCCACATGCTTGTTCATCACTCCTGCGAGAAGTATTGCCATTACAGCGAGTGCACCAGAGTAGGCAAGCCCCGGTGCAATCCTTAATGCCAAGTTCCTGACCTCACCCATACCATCACCATTTAGCACCACTTTTTAATGGTGTTCACCACCTGAAAATGGTGCAATTTTTAAAGATTGTGGATGTTCGGGGGGTCAGAAAAGGCATTAAAAAATAAAAATCTGAAAATAAATTTTGTAAAAAATCCTCAGACCTGAGAATTCCAGGAACAACTGCGGTTATTCAGCCTTTGCGCTCAAAGTGTCCTATGACTTCGTCTATTAGCGCATAGGAGCTTTTCACCTTGCTGACGTCTCCAAAGTAGGTCAGGTTCCACACAACCACGTGTTCCACTCCGAGTTTCCTGTATTCATCAAAGGTCTGGATTATCTCTTCTGGCGTACCGCAGATGAACGCTGCTCTGGCAACCTCGTCCGGAATCCTGCTGACCGCCTCAAGGATGTCATCCTTGGTGAACTTCGTCGGGATGTAGTCCAGCAGGCCATAGTACCTTCCGAGCGGGTGCCTGAGGCCCATTTTCTCGTAAACCTCGTGGTGAAGCAGAAGTGCATGGATTCTGAGTATTGGAATTTTGAGGAGTTTTTCAACCTCTTTTGGATTTTCATCTATGACGATGCTTGCGAACAGAGCCTTGGTAATTTCTTCAGGCTCTCTGCCTGCGTTTTTCGCATATTTTTCAAGTTTCTCAGCTCTCTCCGCGTAGTCCTGAGGGGTGGTTGATACCGGCAGCCACCCGTCTGCATGTTCAGCGGTAAGCTTCAGCATTCTGTCCCCATGAGCCCCGACCCATATTGGCATCTTGCCGACGGGCTTGAGGTCGAACACCGCATCCTCAAGCCTGAAGAACCTTCCTTCAAAATTTATCTTCTCTCCATAATCGCTTTCCAGCATTATTTTCATCAGCTTTAACGCCTCTTCGAGCCTTGCAGCAGGTTTTTCAAATTCAATGCCGTACGGTACGATGTTTTCAGCCTCTCCAGCTCCAATGCCCAGAATGAATCTGCCGTTGGTGGCGTGGTTTGCAGTGACTGCCTGCTGGAGAAGAACGGCAGGGTGTCTGCGGAACACCTCGGTAACGCTGACGCCAAACTGCATTTTTTCTGCTGATCCTGCAGCATAACATATCTCGCAGAACGGGTCGAAGAACATGTGACATGATGGATACTTCACTGCGAAGGGTGTCTCCTTCCACAGCTCGTGCGGGTACCAGCCCATAAGATGGTCCGCAAACCAGAGCGAAGAGTATCCCTTACCTTCAAGCCTATTGACGGTCTTTCTCGCCTCCTCTATCGGAGGAAATGTTGGTGCTACCGTTCCGAATTCCACTCTATCACCTCATGACACGTTCAGGACTCTGCAAAATATCATTTTAAATCGTATGCTTATTGAGATCAAACCTCAAAAAATATAAAATTAATCTCTCCGTTTTCACGGAAAGCTCATCCCTGCGAGGGAAGGTTCATGCCCTGGCAGAATGTTTGCCCTTCTCGTTACCGACAGAGCCTTGTAGCAGCTATCGTACCACTCGCTTAAATCAACATGCAGACCGACCGGAGCGAATGGAAGAGGCACTGGACCAACCTGAATCTTGCCCCCTGTTGCATCATCTATCTCGACTGCCTCTTTCGGTGGATTCAGGTTGAGGTATGTGTAAAAGTGGTCTCCTGCGACAAGATATGTTCCCTCCTCTGTCTCAACAGCGACGCCCTGCAGACCCTTTGTGTGGCCCGGAAGGGAAACAAGCTCGATTCCGTCAGCGATTCTTTTATCTCCATCAACCAAGCAGAGATCCATGTCCTCGAGAGGCTGGAAGAGCTTCTGGTCATAGGTCAGTCTGTAATGCAGCGGTGGATTGAATGCGCTCTCCCATTCCCTCTTCTGGACATAAATTCTGGCGTTGTGGAATAGCTGGGCGTTTGCCACATGGTCGAAGTGCAGATGCGTGAGGATCAGGACGTCTATCTCCTCCGGCGTAACATTCACCTGGCTGAGCGCTTCTCTGAGACCTTTTTCTCCTCCCCCTGATACCGGAAAACCGTGAACCATTCCGTTGACTGGCTCCTCAATTCCTGCATCTATGAGAATCTTCCTTTCTCCGTCCAGATACCACACATACACCGGCCCGTTGATGAACTTCGTCATGTCTCCGAGCATCTGAATTACTCCCAACGGGGCCATAATCTCGGCCTGTTTTAATGGCTTGATCACATACATTTCGTTCACCCTCCTTTCTGCTTTTCTCTTTCCTGGAGAACTCTCCAGAGAATCTTACCTGCCCCGCTCTTCGGAAGCTCCTTTACGAACTCGACTATGCGGGGGTACTTGTAGGCAGCCATCTGTCCCTTGGCCCAGGAAATTATCTCATCCTCGGTAACCCTGCCTTCATACCCGGGCTTCAGAACAACAAACGCCTTCACTTCCTCAACAACCCTGCTGTCAGGGACTCCTATGACACAGACTTCCTTTATTGCAGGATGCCTGTACATCACGCTTTCAACCTCTGCTGGCCAGACCTTGAATCCTGCCCGGTTGATCATCCTCTTGATTCTGTCAACTATGAAGAAGTAGCCATCTTCGTCCATGTACGCTATGTCGCCTGTTCTGAAGTACCTTTTACCTTCAATTTCTATGAATGCCTTTTCTGTCTCCTCAGGTTTGTTCCAGTATCCCTTGAAGACTTCCGGACCGCTTATAACCAGCTCTCCAACTTCTTTCGGTGGAAGAACCTCGCCAGTTTCTGCATCGATTATCAGAGCATCAACACCGAAGTCCGGAATTCCGAGGCACTGAAGTTTGGGGCTGTCAGGCGGATTCATGTGCGTCTGGGAAATAGTCTCGGTCAGACCGTATCCTTCCACGTATCTCAGCCCGGTTAGCTGAAAGAGCTTTTCAGCAACGGCTTCGGGCATTGGGGCACCTCCACCCCCCACAGCCAGAAGAGAACTCAGGTCTCGATTTGAAATCTCTGGATCTGAAAGCAGATCAACAACCATCGTGGTTATGTTCATCCAGTGTGTGCAGCGATACCTCTCTATCGCCTGTATGGCAGTGTCCCTGTCCCATCTTGACAGCAGCACTATCGTTGCTCCGGCGTAAATCGGGGCGAGCATGGAGTGAATCATACCCGTAACGTGGAAGTAAGGCAGGGTGGCGAGAGAAATTGCTGCCGGAGACATGTTCCACCAGTGAACCGAGCTTAGCGTGTTGGCAATTGCCGTGGAATGGGTGTGCATGCAGCCCTTGGGCATTCCGGTTGTGCCCGCGGTGTACGGTATCAGGGCGAGGTCATCACTGCCAACCTCAACCTCTGGAGGGTTTCTTTCTTTCAGCGCTTCGTTCCATGCTATTGCATTCCCCGTATCGAACCTGGTTTGGGCAAATTCCGGAACTGGCAGTTCTGGTTCATCGGGCAGGTAGTCAGAATGGTGACCGCAGATAACCTCTATGCCGAGCTTTTCTGCGATTGGGGCAATTCTCTGGTACAGCTCGGATGTGGTTACGGCGATTTTACAGCCCGAGTCAGACAGGATATATTCCAGCTCTCTTTCAACCAGCATCGGGTTCACGGGGACAACAACCGCGTTTCCTCTGAGAATTCCAAAGTAGGAGATCACATAGTGGGGCGAGTTCTGCATGTACACCGCCACTCTGTCTCCTTTCTGGACTCCCTTTAACGCAAGATGGGTGCTGAATCTCTCCACCGCATCCCACAGCTCTGAATAGCTGATTCGCCTTCCGTAGAAGATTATGGCATCCTTGTCCGGGTATCTCCTTGCAGAGGTTTCGAGAAACTCAAAGAGAGGCACTTTCGGGTAAACCAGCTCTCTCGTCAGCATTTTTGGCCAGGATTTCAGCCAGGGTTTTTCACTATCCATATCGTTAAATCATGATTATTTCATATTTAACGATTTCGATTTGGAGTTACGTTATCATAATACGAAGTATTGCACCTTAAAATAATAACACGATACGATTCTATCGGGTAAAAAACAACCATCTATCCTCTAAGGCGGTGTATGGCCCTATAATGTGATTATTTCGTCCAAAGGTTTGTCAGAGGCCGTAACCGAAAAATAGATAAACTTATGAAATTTTTTTCACATTATGCGAAAGAATGGCCTTGATGAGATTGACAAGAAGATTGTAGAATACATCCTTAAAGGAAAAACGCAGAGCGATATTGCGAAAATGCTCGGCATAACTCTGAGGACTGTGCAGAACAGGATGAAAGCCTTGGAGGATGAAGGTTATCTGATCAAGCTTAAGGAGGGGTACTGGATTGCAGATTACCAGAAACTCGGACTGAGTTTGCTGGACGTTACCTTTCTGGATCTTGCCATGGACTCCAAGGATAAAATTGACGTGCTGATCGAGCATTTAAAGAAGCTCGATTTTGTGGAGAACGTGTTTGAGATTATGGGGTCTGCATACGATCTGGGTTTTATTGTAAGGTACAAGGACATTGAGGAATACAGGGAGCAGAAAAGGATTTTCCTGAAGTGGCTCAGGAAAAACGGAATCAACATAAACCACATTCAGACGTTCATAGCGTCCAAAACTCATAAGGACCATAGAAGAACAATTATCGTCTGATTTATATTTTTAAGTATTCAATTTATTCTGCATATTGCACATGCACGTGTTTTTCCACCGCGTAACCACCCATTTTCTTTCCGTTTTTGCCGGATGGTGTAGTTATGTTCATATAATACACCAATAATTAAATTTAATTTCGTAAAATGAGTAACAAAATCCGAAATATTTAAGTATGATCAACCATCTGACAATCTGTTATGAAAGAAAATGAATATTTTGAATTGCTGAGGGAAAAATGGAACAAAATCTGGCCACACCCGTCGCTGCCTGAGGAGCCGGTATACCCGCTTGGAAAAGTGCCCATACACGAATATCTGGAAATGCATGCTGAGAAAGCGCCGTCGAAAGACTATCTGATCTACTACGGCCGGAGAATAACGTATGGCGAGATGGACGATCTGAGCAACAGATTTGCCAGCTACCTCATTGAAAACGGTTTTGAGAAGGGAGACCGCGTGGCATTGGTTCTTCCCAACATGCCTCAGTTTTACATCGGTTACTTCGGCACACTCAAGGCCGGTGGAATCTGTGTCCTTCTGAACCCGATGCTCAGGGAAATAGAGCTGGAGTACTTTTTCGAGGAATCCAGACCGAAATTTATACTGACTCTCGATGTGATTTATCCGGTGGTTGAGAGTGCAGCCAGGAAAGTATCCGGTGATATTGGCATCATAGCTGCCTCTTTTAGAGAATTCCTTCCTGAGAATCCCGAGATACCCGTTCACCCGTCTATGGAATCGCCGGAAAGACTGGAGGGTGTTCAGTACATTTCGGATGTTCTGGAGAGCGTAACTGCGAACAGGCCCGGGATAAAGGTTACGCTGGATGACTATGCGACCATGAACTTCACCGGAGGCACCACCGGACTGCCAAAGGGGGTTTACCACAGACATAACAACGTTCTTTACACTGCGGCCAGCATATACACGTATTTCAACGCCCACCTGCTTGTCGAGCAATACGCTGATCAGGAAGTTGACTTTGAAAAATTTGTGTCTGAGTTATCAAAAAGCGAAGTTTTACTGGCTGCAATGCCCGTCTTCTGGATTGCGGGAAACGACATGGGTGTTGTAAGTCCAACTCTCGCCGGATCCACAGTTGTGCTGCTCACCAGATGGGATGTCAGGGCTGCAATGGAAGCAATTCAGAAATATGGAGTTACCACAACATTCGCCCCCTTCGACCTCTACTGGGAAATTCTGAGCCATCCAGATGTTGAAAAATACGATCTCACTTCTCTGAGAAACTGCACCGGATCGAGCTTTATCAAAGGGCTGACGAAGGAACTCAGGGAAAAATGGAAGGGGCTGACGGGAGCGATACTGAGAGAGGCTGCGTATGGTCTCACAGAAACGCACACCTTTGACACCGTTACCGCCGGGTTCCACGTAAACGATCTGGACATAGAAAGGTCGGAGAAGTACAGCGGGACATTTTGCGGAATACCCGTTCCAGGCACGCTGATAAAGATCGTTGATGAGCAGGGAAATATTGTTCCGTTGGGCCAGGAAGGTGAACTTGCCATCAAATCTCCTTCCATGGTGGATGGCTACATTGGAAGGCCTGAAGAAACCGCAAAGGCCTTCAGGGATGGCTGGCTGTTCACGGGAGATGTTGCGATGTATGACGAGGATGGACTGCTGTACTACCTTTCCCGAAAGAAGTACATGCTCAAAGTTTCCGGGATAAGCGTCTATCCCACTCAGATAGAGTTCATAATGCTGAGACATCCGGCAATCGAGCTGGTTGGAGTTGTGGGCGTGGATGATGCGGAGAAAGGGCAGGTGCCTGTAGCGTTTGTCAAGCTGAAGAGAGAGTACGCTGGAAAGGTGAGTGAAGAAGATATCCTGAAGTGGTGCAGGGATAACATGGCTCCCTACAATGTTCCAAAGAGAGCAATAATTCGGGACGAACTACCTCTCACGGCAACGGGCAAGGTCATCAGAGAAGAGCTGATTAAAGAGTCTGAACGGCTCAATCTGGACTGATCCTTCAGAGGGGTTGTGAAAATGGAATGCATTAGGGTTGAAATTCTTGATGGCGGGATTGCGAAAGTTTACCTCAACAGACCCAGAGTCATGAATGCGATAAACGCCAGCCTGAGACACGAGCTTGAGGAGGTGCTGAAAGAGCTTGCAGAGGACGATGGTATCAGAGTGGTCATAATCACCGGTGCAGAAGTTGAGGGAAAAAGAAAGGCCTTTTCGTCAGGTGACGATTTGAGGGAGCTGGAATTTGACATCAATAGCCCTGACGTCCTGTCAGAGTACCACAAAAGCGTTGATAACGTCATGAGGCTGTTCAATTTCATTGACGACTATCCCAAACCTGTAATAGCAATGGTCAACGGAATATGCATGGGAGGGGGACTGGAGCTGGCGCTGTGCTGTGATTTCATATTTGCATGCGAGAGTGCGCTATTTGCCTTCCCTGAAGCAGGTATCGGGTTCATACCCGGGTGGGGAGGCACTCAGAGGCTTTCAAAGCGGGTGGGTGAATCAAAGGCAAAGATGCTGATCTACACCGGAGATGTCGTGGACGGAAAGAGGGCAGCAGAGCTTGGTCTGGTTGATATCCTCACCACTGATAGCGAACTGGAACAAAAGACCGTCGATTTCGCCAGAAAGATTGCAGAAAAAAGTCCGCTGGTAATCAAAATGGCGAAAATTGCGATAGAGCGGGGAATGGAATCCAGTCTGCGGTCTGGGCTGTATTATGAGCTGCTATCTCTCATGGTGTCTCTGAAGACTGAGGATCTCAGGGAGGGATTCTCCGCATTTCTTGAGAGGAGAAAGCCTGAGTTCATGGGCAGGTAATGTTTTCTCGGAGAGATCCTCTTTTTTTTATCGCCGTCTGTTCTGCCTCTAAAACTCTGAGTCATGGGGCTGCCCGATGCCGGTTTTTTGTTCGTAGCCTGATGAATATGTCGAAATGTTATTTCATATTTGACGATTCAATAACCTGATTTTTTTAATAGAATACGAAAAAATTAAATAAAATGATTAGTCAGTTTAGATTATGAGGACTGTTGAGGAATACCGGAATGACCTGTA